>NZ_JBHHMI010000089.1:0-400 GCF_042136365.1 Paenibacillus enshidis
CAGAGCGTTTAGGTGATGTGAAACCGATCGAGAGAGAAGGAGAGAGCGGAGCAAGGCACCGAAAAAATAAAAAGACCCTGGTCCTCGTTGCCGCTTGAACCTGAATTTTTCCAATTTTCTCGTTCATGCTAACCCACACCGCTCAAGCAACGCACATCAGGCTCACCTTTCCTCGTTCAAGCCCTGCGATCAGGACGCAGCCGCAAGAGACTGAACCGGTTGGCGTGCGATCAGCCGACGGTAGGTAATCGCCGGAATCGCCACACCGATGTACAATAACTTCTGCCACATCGTTCCTTCCGCTCCGGACAGGCGCAGTCGGCGGCGGCGGCGTCCAGTGTACTCGTTGAGGTACGCCTGCAGATGCAATCCATAATCCACGAACATAAGTTCTTTGTTC
>NZ_JBHHMI010000090.1:0-397 GCF_042136365.1 Paenibacillus enshidis
CGTCGGAAATGACCATGTTCGTTACACTGCTGTTTGAAACGGTATTGCGGGCACGGATCGTATACTCGATCGTATCGCCAACTTCGATGCCGCCACCGTTCACATCTTTCGCTGATTTCTCGGACTCCAGCACTGGGGTGCGCGAATCATCGTCGTCATCGTCGTTCGATCCACCGCCACCACCACCGCCTGAGCCTCCGTTACCCGGATCTTGCGGATCTGTGGGAGGATCTACCGGTGGAACTGGTGGTTCAACAGGCGGTTCCTCAACAACAACTTTTTCCGTTGGCTCGCCTGGTTGACCAATGTTGTCGCCGGTTACTTTCCCGGTGTTCTGAATCGTTTTGCCGCCTTGACCGTCCTGGATCACCGCCTGGAACTCCAGCGTATGCCAGCT
>NZ_JBHHMI010000091.1:0-373 GCF_042136365.1 Paenibacillus enshidis
CTTCTATTCGGTTTACAGTTTTATATAACATTCGTCAAAAACTTACACGACAAGTTTTTTGCAACAGTCAAGTTAATGATATAAAATGCACTCTTGTAGCATCTCTTACAAAAGGAAGAGACTCAGACTACATGATGTTTAACTTCTATTCTCGAATTAAAGACCCTCAGGTAAAACCAGTTGCTGCTTATATTGATTATGATTTTAATATTGACATTACTAAAAAAGGGGATATCACAGTTCAAGGCAGACACGATGAGTTCCCTGCAATGGAAATTTACGCAAGGGTTGACGGAGGCACGTGGCAAAATATTTATCTTTATGATCCATATGAACATGGTAAGGGGCCACTAGATTTACTTGGTGGTGCGGT
>NZ_JBHHMI010000092.1:0-362 GCF_042136365.1 Paenibacillus enshidis
TCAAAAAATCGATCTATTTGTCGATTGAGGAAATTAGCAAAAAATGGACTATGCCTCAGCGGGATTGGGGAATCATAATAGGGCAGCTCCTGATTTTTTTCGAGGATCGGTTCGACCAGAAGGATCTGGCCTAAGACCTTGGGGCTCTGCCCCAATCCCCGGAGTTTTTCGCTTCCCTGCGTTGCCGGTATAAAGAAAAACAGCCGCCACAGCGACTGCTCCCTATACCGTATAACGCCCAGCGGGATTGCTCAGGTTGCTCTCCAGCAGAGCCCTATCCTTCCAGCTGTAGTATAAAGGTTATCCCTGTATCAGCTGATTTAAACTCTTGGCAGTAAACCAATTACACTAAAGTTGAAACA
>NZ_JBHHMI010000093.1:0-353 GCF_042136365.1 Paenibacillus enshidis
TCTACTTCTTCAAAAAAAGCTATTATTTTTGTTAATAGTCGATCCGAAGCAGAACTGACCGTCTTGGGGCTAAGACAACTCGCGGCCAAGCGCCAGGAGCGAGACATATTTCATGTTCATCACGGCAGCTTATCAACCACGCTTCGAAATGAAGCAGAGACGGCCCTAAAAGCAGGCTCTGGTCCCGCTGTGACGGCTGCAACGTTAACCTTGGAGTTGGGAATAGACCTGGGCGAACTGGATCGCGTTGTGCAGCTGGGAGCTCCGCAAAGTGCTTCTAGCTTTGTCCAGCGGCTGGGGCGGACCGGGAGAAGGAAAGGGCGCGGATCAGAAATGGTATTTGCCTGTGCAGA
>NZ_JBHHMI010000094.1:0-351 GCF_042136365.1 Paenibacillus enshidis
GTTAGAAACTTCATTCCTGATGCTTGGATTTACTCACCTGTACAACCAGATCCTATTAACTCAGAAATTTGGCTTAAGGGTGATAATCGTTCGTTTAAAAAAGAACTGCGGGGTAACCAATTTAGAACTGAACAGGAAGTACGAGTAACATTCCATAATGAGGGTGCTACGAGTCACAACTATAGAGGGGTTGGAGAATCTGGAATGAAATTGGTCTATAAAAATATTCCTGGCGCCCCAGATCATTATGAAACAGCCTATGCAAATGTTAATGACTTGAGTGTTGCAAATTCATTCGAGTAAGGTAGAAAATGGACAGACTTGTAGCGAGATACGATTTTTAGCCTTATG
>NZ_JBHHMI010000095.1:0-348 GCF_042136365.1 Paenibacillus enshidis
CAGCTTGGACAACTCAACGACATGCACTTCAAGATCATCAATGCTTTTTCACTCGCAGAAAATCCATTCTTTGGCGATATCATGGGGTTATTATATCATAAATGAAGATATCCCCCTTAACATCTAACCCAACATTGGTTTACGTTTACCTAGACGTAGGAGGTAAAACATAGAATGTAAGCGTGGGGCGGGACAAATTCGAGAATCAGGCCCTATAGGATGGAGGATGAGCAACATGAATGGAATTACCGGAATATTCGGCGCGCTCTATCTGCGCATATCACGGTCCAAGGGGGAAAATGAAGACACACTTCAGAATCACCGTGAGCTGATGGAGGAATTTTGCCG
>NZ_JBHHMI010000010.1:0-192494 GCF_042136365.1 Paenibacillus enshidis
CTATACGATTACGTCAACTGGTTTAACAAGCATCGCATTCACGGAACACTGGGATACATGACACCCGTTCAGTACCGCCAAGAGGCCCTTAAAAAAGCTGTCTGATTTACTGTTGACAATCCAAAAAAACACCCGCTTCCCTGAAGTTAAAAACGGGTGTTCACTTATCTATTTATATATTATTAACCAAAAAAATTAACAAATTATAATCCTTCTCAAGTAGGTAACGTACCATATTTCCTTACCCCTTCTGCCTAAAAAACTCATGATGTAGCTTCAATGAGCGCCAGATTCGATCATTACTTCCTTCTTGCGGTCGGCGAGAAGGCCGAGGTTGCTGTAGATTTTGCTTTTCTCGATTTTGAGCTGCACTGTATTGATCCGTCACCATCCTCGGAACCGAGGATATCTATCAGTGTAATTTCATTGCCTTCTTTGTCAGTCCCTATAGGATTATGCAAGGAGACTACTTAAATGAAGTATCAATAGAATTCGATCAATATCCGATTCACCCGATGAATCGATCCGCTCCAATGTCTTAGGAGCATAATCTCTGAAGTAAGCTCAAGTATCCTTCTCCTAAATTTACAATCAGAGCAACAAACAAGCTGTCGCCCGGTTTTCTATTTCTCACCAGGAAACAAAATAGCAACAATCAGAATCTCACTCTTATACTGCTCAAAGTAAATCCTAAACCTCTTTATAACGATGCGGTATATGCCTGCATATGGACCATCTTCTTCTGTATAAGCTTTACCTAAGATAGGATTGGAAAGTATGGCTTCTGTTTCAAGAATCAATTGAGAAATAAAATCAAACGTTCCGCGGGGGAAAATCGTTCGCTGCGAAACTGGGAGAGTTTGTTTCTTACAGCCGGAGACCATAGAACTACACGACTCATTATCGAAAGTCCTCGAGAGAAAATGACTTTAGGATTTCCAATGTCCTCATCGCTTGACCAAGCTTGTATTCACCTCTATTGAATCAGGTTACTGAGCGCTATGATGTCAAACAGCCCACAACATGAGGACATGATGGGGGCTGTTTGACGCTTATAAATATACAAAAACAGACGACCGTTATCGGTGCGCCTGTTATGTAAAGTAATATTCGCTTTTACCCCTTCTGCTTATAAAACTCATGATACAGCTTCATGAGCGCACGCTTCTCGATCCGCGACACATAACTGCGGCTGATGCCCAGTTCCTTGGCGATTTCGCGCTGAGTCCGTTCCTCACCGCCTGTCTCCAGCCCGAAGCGCCCGACCACCACTTCTTTCTCGCGGTCATCGAGAATGTCGAGGTTACGGTAGATTTTACTTTTCTCGATCTTGAGCTGCACCGTATTGATCACATCATCATCCTCGGAGCCGAGGATATCGATCAGTGTAATTTCATTGCCTTCCTTGTCAGTCCCTATCGGATCATGCAAGGACACGTCCTTGCGGGTTTTCTTGAGGGAACGCAAATGCATGAGGATTTCATTTTCGATACATCTGGCCGCAAATGTTGCCAATTTGGTGCCTTTGCCGGTTTGAAAGCTTTCGATGGCCTTGATGAGGCCAATGGTGCCGATGGAGATCAGATCCTCCAGGTCTTCGCCGGTATTATCGAATTTTTTTACGATATGTGCCACTAAGCGCAGATTATGCTCGATCAGCATATTACGGGAATGTGCGCTGCCTTCGGCCATCAGCTTTAAATGTCTGGCTTCTTCCGGCTCGCTGAGCGGCTGGGGGAATGCATTGTTTTTGACATACGAAACAAGCAGCGTCAGTTCCTTGATAAACAGGGCAATTGCGGTAAACAGTCCGGGCACGGATGACACCTCCTGAATTTTTGCCTGATACCGGCCTTTCGTATCATTTTTGCGGTCTGTTCATTGTATGTGGGCACCTGCCCATCCGTGCCTGTACGTATGCAAAAAAGGCCAGTTATGCTGTTCATTTCAGGAAATGGGGGGAAAGTCATTCTATTCACCCCCGTTTAATATTCTTATACCATCCTAGAATCTCATCACAGTCTTGCTCGGTAACCCCCGGCATACGATATTCCCGTGCGTTCGCCGGAGAATAGATGTCCATTTTCAGCTGATATAGGTGAAGCAACCGCTGCCACCATGATTGTCTTATATTTATGGACTCTGTGGATTCACGCAAGAGATACACGGTTGTCTGATTGATGCCGGCTTTGCGTAAAACAAACAAATTCGCACAGATATCCCATTTTGTCTGGTCATAGATGTACTTTTTATATCTATAGACTAAATACAATACGGGAACGGTTGTCAAAAACCATAAGGTAAAATAACAACCAACAAGGATACTCAGTAGAAGCAACGATAAGATTGGAATCGCCGCAACAAATTTTGCGTTCTGGTGTAAAGCTCGCTTTGGAGTTCTAAGCTGAAACTCGGGTGTCAGCCAGTTCAACACGCCCGCTAATTCCGATGTTCGGATAGAAGGGATAAGCAATTTCACTCTCCGTTCCCCATGGTAACCGACGCAATCCATACAAACGGATGCATATCCGTACAAACGCCCAAACATCAGTTTTTTGATTCGAAGGGATTGGATTCGTTTCGCTTGGATTTGCACCGATTTTCGCCCCATCCACCCATGATGAATGGAAATCACGTCTCCGTTTCTTGAAATATGCCAACCTCTGTACCGAAATTGTGCCATCCCTATGGAGAATAACCAAGTAACCATTACGCATATCCCCAAGAAAATCAACAGATACAGCACCACTTTGATGCTTTCATCCAAGGTTACCCCACTCCAAGTTTCCTTCCCAAACCATTCGATAAAGCTGACTTGTTCTTCTTCCGGCGTAGGATATAACCAACCCCACACATGTTGAATGACGGCGATCGTGACGGGAAGTCCCAGCCAGAATGTATTCGAACTCATGGACAGCATCAAAATTTCTTTTTTGGTAACGTAATGTTCTCTTAGCACAGGGATCATACTTCGGTTTTCGGCGAGTCCGATTGACCTCTTGAGTAAATCCGCCATTTTCCCAGATGTAACCAAGTGAGCAGCAGCATGAGCATTGGAATCACTCGTTTGCAGTTCGACATTAGCGATCCCAAGCAGCCGATAAATCCAGCTTTGCTCGATTTGTATATTATTAATTTTCATCAGTGGTATCGTTCTCTGTGTTACAGTAAAGACACCTTTTGTGATATGTAGTACCTTATGATCCAATTGATAGGTTTCTTTATACCAAGACAGGATCGACCAAACTCCAGCTACAACACCGTACATTGTTGCTGCGATATATACCCAATAAGCTTGTTGCCCTGTCCCAGCTCGAATCTCATTTAACAGAAACGCGGCAAAGGGAATAATCAAATAACGGATTTGACTGTATATTTTATAGACAACTGTAACGGGATGATGCCGTTTAATCATAATAAGCATCCTTTTCGTCTAATTTGGACAATTCGATGATTTGTCTACGCAGCCGAACAGCGTCCTCCTCTGCCAGTCCCATAATAAAATGATGATCTCCTGCCGTTGTGATGGTTAGCTCAGATAAACCCAGTTTTTTAGCAAGCATATCTTGTTCTTGATCCACATGCTGCACCCGGCTAATCGGAATAATGGAAGAGTTGTCCGACCACGCATTCCCCCATCGAATCATGATTTCATCGTCACCGAGGACATAGCTTCTGCGGGAGTATTTTTTATGGACCCCGTAACAAACAAAGGTGAGCCCCCTGATAAAGAAAAATAGTACCGCCAGGCAGGAAATCATCGTTAACCATCCCCAGGCTGGCAACCAAACTGCCCGGATAATCAAAGGCATGCTGCAGATAAGTATCCATTTAAACGTATGTAGGATATACATAATATTCCAATAATAAATAACATTCGGATGAAGCTTTTGTTCCACCTCAATCAACTCCTATTACCGCTCTATAAAACAATATATCATAGCGGATTGACAATAATTTGTCAGCGAACGAATGTTCTAAATGCAAAAAACGACTATCAGACATAGCCGTTTTTATCTCTTGGTTATTGGGTAACTGTCCATTTCATTCCACTCTTCCTCACGCATTTTCTTGACTTCATCTGCCAACTGTAGCACCGAGAAGTAAATAAAGCAGAGCCATTCGGATAAACAGGCCGTTTTCGCTTTGCCTGAAATAAATGGCCCGAGGATCAGAGTCCAGCTCCTGCGCAATCTCCTGATTCCTCGGCAGGGGATGCATGAGCAGCGACTGATCGGAAAAGCGGTTCATGGCCGCCTGGTCGATAATGATCTCTCCCGAGCCTGCCTGCTCTCCGTTCATCCGCTCCGTCTGGGTTCGTGTATGATACAGCACATCGACGAACACGGGAATATCCTCCAGGGAAGAGAGCGCATGGTAGGTTATGCCGCGGTCTTTTAAATAATGAATATATTCGTCCGGCAGCTCCAGCCCCTTGCGGCTCAGACCGTATACCTCGATATCGCTGTACAGAGCCAGTCCCTTCAGCAGGGAATGGATGGTTCGTCCATTTTTCAAATCACCGAGAACCGCGACTTTGGTGCCGGAGATTCTTTTCTTGAAGCTGTGAATCGTATATAAATCCAGCAGCGCCTGCGTGGGGTGCTCTCCGGTGCCCCCGCCCGCATTGATGACAGGCACCCTTGCCACTTCAGTGGCTTTGCGGGCAGCGTCATTTTCATAGTGGCGAAGGATGATCGCATCACAGTACCCCTGCACAACCCGTATGGAATCCAAAATGTTCTCGCCTTTAATCGCCGAAGACATTTCCCTGGCATTCTCCGTGCTGATCAATTTGGCTCCGAGCCGCTGTACCGCAGATTCGAAAGAGAGGCGTGTACGTGTGCTCGGTTCATAAAACAGGGTAGCAACCACTTTGTGCTTGAGTACATCGTCAAAATCCCTTGGATGGCTTTTCATTTGGTCAGCCAGTACGAACAGTTCATGAAGAAGGTCGGCAGTAAATTGTTCCGATGAAATTAGATGCTTCATTTTTTCCTCCATTGGGCTCGCATTTGTTTTAGAAGATTGTAGTCAGCTCATCAGCGGATGTAAATACTTATTTTTTAGGCCGGAACCTGCCCTGATAAAGCACGGCATCGACCAGTTCATAATCCTTGAGATGTATATGTACCTCCAAAGCCCTGACGATAAACAATCTCCTGGCAGGATCGTAGATAATATCTCCCGCAGGGTCCAGATCATATAGAGGCTGCGTGAACTTCTTGGCAAGGTGAAACAGCTGAAACACCTCTCCCCAAATGATGCGCCCCGGATCACGGCTGTAATCCAGCAGCAGCTTCTTCAATTTCTCCAAATCCAAGGGAATAACCGCCTTTATCCGCCTGATTTCGACATTTTACACTTGGATCTAATTATATTCCTCGCCAGGTCTTATGTCACTGTTTTGGACTGAAATTTCTTCAATTGTCAGGAAAATAATTTAATCCCATGGGCCTAAATCACAAAAGCCTGAAACTCATATTTTCAGTGAGTTTCAGGCTTTTTCATAGTCAGAGAGTCTGCAGGATGCTCTGATTTAGCGAAGTCACTCCACCTTGAAGCGGGAGGCGGATGTGGCCAATGCACTTGTCAGCTGCTCTATGCTTTCCACCATCACCGCCAGCTGATCCACCATGGAGGACTGCTCCTGAGCAGTTGCCGTCACTTCTTCAGCCGATGCGGATACTTCCTGTCCGGCAGCGGACAGGCTATGGGCGGATTCCAGCAGTTCGTCCTTGCTGTGATTCATGGTTGTAATTTCCTGTGCCATCGTTTGAATCCGGCCCGTAATATCTGTCACATCCTCTATAATATGCTGAAATGAATCCCTGGTTTTTTCAACAAACTCATCCTGTAAACCGGCAATATTCTGAATTTCGCCCACACTCTGATTGCTTTTCTCCACCTGAACAAGGGCTTGCCGGATAATACCCTCGATCTCCCCTGCCTGCCGTGAGGATTGTTCCGCAAGCTTGCGGATCTCATCGGCCACTACCGCAAAGCCGCGTCCATGCTCCCCGGCCCGTGCAGCTTCAATCGAGGCATTCAAAGCAAGCAGATTGGTCTGGGCTGCGATTTCATTGATAGCTCCCGTAATCCTGCCAATTTGGGCGGAGCTTTCGGCAAGCATGGAAGTAATGGCGGAAATGTTGCTTACTTCCCGTTCATTTCTATGGTTAACTTCAATCAGAGATTCAATAATTTCGTGATTGGCATGGAACACATTCATGATGGAAGCCGCTCTTTCCCTGATTGCTTCCGAGCTATGGCTGATCGAGACCATTTTGTTGCCAAGCTCCGTAAATTGGCCCACCATATGCTCTGTATTTTGCGACTGGGATTCCATGGCCTGGGATATTTCCATCGTAGCAATCGATGTTTCTTTTATAGATACCGCCGTTTGCCTGGAGGTTTCCTCCAGCTGTTTCGTGTTGCTGTTTAACACTTCAATCGAACGGTTCATATGCCCGATCAGCTGCCTGTTATTTTCCGCCATTACGTTAAAACTGTCCGCCAGATCACGGAATTCACTTTTGAAGCTGCCTTCCGCCCGAATGGTCAGATCTCCTTCCGCCTGCTTTTGGAATAATTCTTTAATACGAACAATAGGGAGCGTAATGGCACGGGAAAGAAAAATCCCCGCAATGCCAGCAGCCGCAACAGCAGCTAGTATTACGATAACCATATCCTGCAACAGCTTCACAAGCGGTCGGATAATATCACTGAAGCTGTCTTCGACAAAAACCGTCCAATCGGCGCCGGGAACTTTGGAATAACGAATGTATTTTTCACGATTGGTGATCTCGCCTGTCTGAAGATCCCGGGAAGGCTGTAAGCTCAGCGCATTGGCATATTCCGGGGCTTCCAGCACCTTTCCGGCAAGGGATTCATCCTTGGAGTCATATACAACCGTGGCGTCGCGGCTGGTGACAAAAATGTGGCCTTCGTTGTTGATCTGAATGCCCTGCAGCATGTCCACAAACATCGACGTATCTATCGAACTGCTCAATACACCCAGGACACTGCCGTCGTCCCCTTTAATGGGTTGTGCGAACGTAACCCCTAGTTTCCCAGTCGTTTTGGATATGAGCGCATCGCTGATGACAGGCTCTCCTTTAAGTGCCTCCTTAAAGTACTCACGATCGGAGCGGTCTCCCTTCACCGAATCAGGACTGCTGGAAGCGACCACCGTACCCTTCGTGTCGATAAGCGCCATCACCTGAATGCCCAGGCTTCTCTCAAGGTTCGCAAGCAACAGGCTGTTGGCTTCCGTAATAAGCTCATTGTCCTGAGAGAAAAACTGTTCATCCGGTGCACCCTCACTGCGGTCGATCAGCAGATCTTTAAGCATTTTATTATTTGAAGCTATGAATGTGGACTGCTGCTCCAGCTTCACGATGGAATAAATATTTTCACCGATCCTGTCAGCGTTGGCCTTGACCTCGTCCATGCTCTTATCCAGCAGCATCTTTGCTCCGAACAGATACATCACCACACCTGACACCGTCAGTGCAATGACCAACAGAACGCTGATGTACAGCGGCAGCTTGACTCGAAGTGAAAGACTTGATAAAGCGAAACGCCTTCTGACCTTGCTTTGTGGTTTCATATGATGTCTCCTTTGATTTGAGTCCAATACGAGCCTTTATGAAGGCATGACATATATATCGGAAGATCTGTTTGAAAAAATTATTCATAAATATAAGAAAATCCCCTTTCGACGTACATTCAAAGAAGAAAGACCTTAAAAAAGACTCTATAGCCTGTAGGCTAAAGAGTCCCAAAATTGCAGCCACTATAATCAAACACTTAAAATCCCCGCACACGGTGTTACCTCGAAAGTCTTGGCCAGAGCGGCCAGCTCTTCGTCCGTTATTCTCTGCCTGATGTCTTTACCGGCTATCAGCATGTAGATTTGCGCAGCCTTCTCAATCGTTTCAATCAATCCGAACGCTTCATCCAGGGTGCTCCCCGTTCCGAATATCCCGTGATGCGGCCATAGCACCGCCCGGTGCTGCTTCATTTTGTCAGCTGTCGCGCGGCCAATGCTGCCGGAACCTGGTACCATCCAGGGAATAATGCCCAGGCCCTCGGGAAAAACGACAATGCACTCTGTACACATTTCCCACAGTGTTTTTGTGAATTTTTTCTCATTTAATTCATGCACAAAACTCATGGCAACCACATGGGTCGCATGATTATGAATAACTGCCCGGTGCTGCGGGTCCACCTGCAGACGTTCGATATGACTCATAAAATGGGAGGCAAGCTCGCTTGTCGGCACAGCTTCGCCCCGAAGTCCCCACACAAGCTCGATATGTTCCCCGTCCGCCGCGACCCGCAGTACGCCCAGATTGGCCTCCGGGTCCCTGATCACATTTTTGAAGTATTTGCCTGAGCCTGTCACGATGAAATAGGTGCCTGCCAGCTCATGCACCGGGAACGCAAGCTTGATGGTGCGCTGCACTTGATGAATATCCATATATTTTGCAACCGTATCTTCATCGAGAATCCAGCTGACATTGCCGCCGTTCCGTTCATCCCAGCCGAATCTCCACATATCCCGGGTCAGCTCGGCCATTTCGCGGACAAACGGGATGTCAAGACCGGGAACGGCGGTTTCGCCTTTTTGCATGCCTAAGGTGCTCATGAACTCCACTCCTTGATCAAAGTGTATTTTGGATTGCTCCTGTTCATTATGATTTGCACCTTTAGCGTACTGCCGGATGTAGTGAGAGTCAATAAGATTATATTTGTTTGTGTTGTTTTGTTTTTGTTTGTGTCTATTCCATGAAAAAAAGGAACGGCTCCCTGTCCTAGGCTTTGGCCTCCTGCAGAGGCAGTTCGCCGGACCCGGTAATGTTGGGCTTCCCGTTTTTATTTTGGAATTTGGCCCAATAAGCGGTCAGGATCGGCACCAGAATGGAAGTGACGATCACGCAGGCTGCAACGAGCGCGGTAGCGGATTGGGCCGCAGGCAGAAATTCAGGCTTCATATTGGCCACGATAACCGGATTCGCCACGGCCGCGCCTGCTGTGCTGGAAGCCGCAAGGCCGGCGGTTCCGTTGCCGCCGCCGATAAATTTGTCAGCCAGCATGAGCGGAATGCCTGTAATGATAATGACTGCAATCCCCAGCAGAATTCCGAGCAGGCCTGTCTGGAGGATCACACCCAGATCAATGGTACAGCCAAGCGCAAAGCCGAAGAATGGAATCAGCGTATGCGTTGCCTTACCGAAAAATTCACGAAAATCAAGATCCAGGTTGCCCAGCAGGAAACCGATCAGGAAAGGCAGAACAGCGCCAACAAAGGTTTGCGGCTCAAACACAGCAAGTCCTGTGCTGCCCAAAATGATCATCGTAACGAGCGGGCCGGATTCCAGCGACATCAGCACAAACGCGCCCGCTTCCTCCTTGGAGCCGTACTGCTGCATAATGGAAGCATACAGTCCCCCATTGGTCATATCCATGGCCGAAACCAGTGCCAAAATGGATAATCCCGCGAAAAATCCGGTCTGGATACCTCCCTCCGGCAGGAAGCTCGAGGCAATCATCGCCACAACCCAGGCGACAGCAATTTTGGTCAATACGAGTGTACCCGATTTTCTGAGTACCGTGCCTGTTGCGCGCACATCAATGGACGCCCCCATGCAGAAAAACCATACGGCCAGAATCGGCACCGTGCCTGTCATCAGTCCATTGGTAAATGACCCGAAATACTCACCTGCACCAGCCCAAAATGTATGCACAAGGGCGCCAATGAACAGGGGAACCAGCATCATTCCTCCAGGAATTTTCTCAATACTTTTTTTAATTTTCATCCATACCATACCTTTCTTTTAGCCATCACACGAATTAAAGCGCTCTCATTTTCGGCTCAATCCAAGCTCTCGTATCAGCTGTGCTAACATATCATGATTTTCTTTCAGCTGGCGGCCGAAACCTTCACCGTCTTTCACCAGCAATCCCAATCCGTTCTCTTCCATCTGTTCCTTGAATTCCGGATCTTCGACTGCGTTCATAAAAGCTTGCGTCAATACATCCGTGACCTCGTCGGGTGTGCCTTTCGGCACCGCAAGTCCCCTCCAGGTTCCTGCGAAGGTGACATCCAGCCCGGTGGCCTCCTTCAGGGTCGGAACTCCCGGAAGCGCTTTCGAAGAGACGGTATCATTAATTGCCAGCGTACGCAGCTTCCCCTGTTGCACGTAGGTTTTCACCTCTGCCGGACTTACAGGCACTGCATCCACAAACCCGCTCAGGAGCGCCGATACCGCTGGCCCCGCTCCCTCATACGGAATATGCGTGAACGCAAGACCGCTTTCTTTTTCCAACGTCGCTGCAGCCAGATGCCATATGCTCCCTGTTCCCGCATTGCCCATTTTGATTTCACCGGGATGGGCCTTGGCGTAATCCAGGAATTCAGCCGCCGTCTTCCACGGCGCGTCCGCCCGTACGGTGATGGCGGATGGATCATGATTAATCTGCGCAATCGGCTTGAATTGCTCATAGGTGATCGGAAGCAACCCGAGATGGGGCAGAATCGTCAGCTCCGTTACCATGCAGGTGATGGTATAGCCGTCCGCTTTGGCATCCGCACCTTCCATTAATCCGATGGCGCCTCCTCCACCTGTCCGGTTCACGACGACAACCGGCTGACCGAGATGCTTTTCCGCCGCTTTTGCGAGTGCTCTCGCCATAATGTCTGTTCCGCCGCCGGCAGCATACGGGACGACCAGTGTGACCGGTTTGTTGGGAAAGGCAGCCGTACTGCGTTGCTCCGCCTTCAAAGTCCAACCGTTCCCTTGAAAGGTTAAGAACCAAACCCCTGCCAGCACCACAGCCGCCGCTGCGAGTGCTGCCCAGCTCCGCCTTCTTCTGCTTTTCACGTCATCCCTCTTTTCTTCACGTATGCGGCCGTCGCCCGGCTTGACCCTCCACAGTGTAATCCAGGGTGAGGGGCCGATCCATCGTTCAATCTGCTTAACTATCTTCAATAATGCCGGAGTAGCGCGATTTTGGCGGATCTGCATATCTGTTGGCAGATTTGCTGCTTTCCCGGAATTTGCCCGGGGTAACCGCTTTGATTTTACGGAATACACGAATAAAGCTGTTTTCATTCTGATAGCCGACCATACTGGCGATGCTGGCAATTTTGTAGTTGCTTTCCGTGAGCAGCTCACATGCTTTTTCGATACGCAAATGGGTCAGGTAGTCATATACGGTCGATCCGGTTTGTTCTTTGAACATACTGCTGACAGATGACACACTCATCCCGACATGTGCGGCGATATCCTGCAATCCGATATTTTCCTGCATATGTTCTTCCATGTACTGAATCATATCCTGTACACGCTTGTACTCCTTTGTATGGCTGTGAACCTGAAACTGTTCCGCGACTTTGGCGGTAACCTGGCACAGCATTTGCTCAATGTCCGCCAGATCCATCGTCTGCACCTGGCTCCAGTTATAGTTGTTGATTTCCTCAGGCGGGTCCATGCTGCGGGCGGCAGTGATGTCCAGAATTTCCTCCAAAATATGATCCGCCGCCCTGTAGACCTGCTCCGGTTCTACACCATGCTCCCGGATGAGGGAAGCCCATTTCGCCACCAGCACTGCGTTCACACTGCTGTCCCTGGTCTGCAAAGCCTGAATGATCTCGGCTGACCAGGCTTCCTCCATGCCGGCGTTCATATGGTTATCCCAAGCCGCATGCTCGCGCATCCGCCCATAGCCTTCGTACAGCCTGTAAGCAAGAATCTTGCGTGCAGCAGCATACGACTGCTCCAAAGCGAAAATATCCTGCACCTCCGGGCCAATAGCTGTGGAGACGGACAATTTCAGATGCCTGTTGACAGTTTCTATCAGCTTCTCCGCATCCAACCGCAGTTCCCCGGCCCCGGCCGCACCATCCTTCGACTGCAGCAGCACCACAAAGCTGTCCTTCTTCGCCGTTATGCATACCGTCCTCCAGGCCGGAGCGAGCACCTCTTCCATAATATTTTGCAGAGCATATTTGAGCAGCATCCTGTCTTCCTCCATAAAAGAAGCAGCCCACTGCCAGTACCGGTCAATGGACACCACCATGACAGTCAGCGGACCTGCGCTCCAATCATGAAAATAATGGCTCCATTTCGTACGGACCTCCTTCATCCCAATGCAGCGGTTCAGTATATCCTGGATATACTTGCTCCTCAGCTCAGGCAGGCTTCTTTCCGCCACGAATGTCCTGCGCTGGAATTCCCCCACCCATTTGCCGATCACAGGCTCCAGATCATACAAATTGCCCTGGGGGCTTCCGCCGGAAGCCGGATTCAACAGCTGGTGAATTCTGCGCAAAGGCCGGAAAGCCGCATAATTATAGTAGTAAATAGCCGAACAGCCCACGATGATCGAGACCAGGGACAGGAACAGCATCATGTTTCTCGCCAGCTTGACATTTTTGAGCAAATGGTCCATCGGCACCAGAGACACCAGCCTCCAGCCGGTCACGTCCGAGAAGGTCTGGTTGGCCATATATTCCTGGCCCTGTACCTTTACATAGCTGAACGGGCTGACATCAAGCTCCTCTATAACCGCGTCCATGTCGGACGGCTGAACACCTGTGTTCAGCTTCGGATAGATCAGCTCTCCGTCCAGGTTATATACATACTGCTGGCTGGACAGGTGCGTATACATTTGCGAGAAAAACAGATCGTAATCCAGATTGACGATAACCGCCCCTGCCGCCTTGCCATCCGCCATCACCGGCCTGACAATGCTCAGCAGCTCGGTGCCGCTATCCCCCGCTTCAGAACCTAGCCATCTCCGCTTGATCAGCAGCGGGCGGTTCTCGATATCCTGAACCCATGCCGTCCACGAGGCATCCGGCGCTTCCTCCCATTTCGCCTTGTAGCCAAAGTCGCTGGAGACCACGGATTGATCGGCAAAATCGGCTACCGTCACCGATTGAACTTTTTTGTCCGCTGCGACGCTTGCCAGCAGCTGTTGAACCTCAGCAGCCTCAGTCCGCTTCCCGGAAGCAGCAGCATTCAGATATGACATCATTTCCGGGCGGTAGGACAAATCCACGGCCTTCTCGTCTGCCTCCCGGAAAGCACGGTTCGTAACATCCATATTAATTTGCAGCAGCTCCACGTTAGGCGCATTCAGATCGGTATCCAGACCTTCACGGTAGCGGGCGTACGACCCCAGCCCAATCAGCGTAATCAGCAGGGATACGCATAAAGTGAGCAGCAGAATTAACCGGGTTTGTTTGTTTTTCAGCATATATCTGAATTTAAAACGGATCATGTATGCTTCATCCTTCCATGCTTGCAATCTCGCAGAAACGCCCGCCTTGAGCGGCCTGTTTTGTCAAATATATGAATCCGCCTTCTTTTTCAAGAAAATGGATATCCTAATCTATTGTAGCTAATTTCCAACAGAATTGCAGTGCCGTTTTTTACACATGGCGAGAACACAAAAAAACGGCAGACGCCGCTGCCGCTTTTTAGAGGTAGTTCAAAAAGTCATCTTTTGATCACGAAGGAAGTCAGGAAGCGGACTCGACATCGAATCTTGAATTCAGCCGGGCCTTCCGGTGCTCACGTACACAAAACGTACGCTCCGCTCCTCAGTCCCTAGCTTCATCCAACCTTCTTGGTGCTGAAAACCTGACTTTTTGAACACGCACTTTTAGAAAAGTGTGGAAGGGATATTTCATTTTTTATCGACCAGCAGCATCTGCACCGGCTTTAACGACACGGCAGGACGGATCGTTTCCTCCGAAATGACCTTCAGCTTGAGCAGGCTTGAGATTTTCGCCGGATCCGCTTTGGACAGCAGACGCCAGACCTCAGGGTCGGACAGCACTTCATACAACTTTTCATCGTCATACTCCTTGTTATTCTTCTGCACCAACTTCAATGTATACCCGCCCGACTCGAGCTCACTGATTCCACGGTTTTGGCAGTATGCGGTGATTTCTTCGCGCAGGGCCGCCAGTTCCTTCTCCGTCTCCTTCTGCCGCTGCTTCAGCAGATAATACCGCTTCACTTTTATATCCATCCTCTCCCCTCCTCTGCTATGTATGTATGCTGCCGGGCTGTTTTTTAGGACATGACGGTTACACCCGGTACAATGGAACTTTAATCATAGGGCTTTCTATTTCCATTTGGCGTTTGGAAAAAATTAACTTGGTCTAAATTACTAATTTTATTGTATTCTCCATATATTGATTGAATTATAAACTTCTTTTATACTTCTTGTATCCGGAAACTAAGGGAGGAAAAACATGTGGACAAGAGCAACCGTTCCGGAATAGAAGATCTGGACACCCTTGTAAATATGCTGAACATGGCTTTTTCATTCGAAAACTGGGACAAGATCATAGAGCTGTCTGAAGACTTGCTCTCCCTTGTTTCCCTTAACCAAGCCGACACATTGAGGTCGAGCCGTACAAAACCTTTAGTTTCTTACTACGGTTATGGTCATATGATGAAAGGACAAGCTCTGAAAAAGCTGCAGCAATACGATCAAGCCCTGGTATGCATTGCAGAATATGCCGAGTTGGGCCGGTTCGAGGGCCTTGACGATCATGGCCGTGAAGAAGTAGAATACTATCGCTTCAAAGCCAAAGCTAATCTGTTTGAAATCAATATGCTTTCCGGACAAACGGAGGTGCTTGGAGATTACGTCCGCTTTCTGCAGGAAAATCCTTCTGAGATGCTGCCCGGCCTGACCACGATTGTGGAGGCCGCCCATAAGCATGGATTGAACATTGACGCCATTCTGGAGCAATTCTCCGAACAAATCCGGGAATTCGGCCATACAGAAGAGGCCGTCAAACTGGCCTATTACCATTCCTTCCTGCTGGAGCTGGCCAAATACCAAATCGGCCGGGATGAACAAGGTGCTGCGGCGGAAAGCATTTTGATCGTTCTGGAAGCGGCTGAGAAAATGAAGGATCATAGTAAATTCAGAAAATGTGCCGCCCTGTTCGAGATCATTCGGGACTTGGCATCCCCGGCGCAGAGAGAACGTTACAGAGGCATAATGCAGACGATTGTTGAAAAGGAGCTTAAGTAATACCTCCATGGAAAAAGTTAAAAACAGCTATACCGCATTTGCCGGTAGCAGCTGTTTTTTGTCCTCATTTCCGGATGCTATGTTACAATACATGCGACAAATACATATTAAAGGCGGTAGATTCATTGATTTATGTCATCAAATTCGCATACAGCTTCGTTCTGCCTCCCGGGCTGTTCGTGCTGCTGCTGCTGGCGTTTGTGGTATGGTTATGGCGATGGAGGCGGGAGCGTAAAGCGGCGTCGATTCTGCTGACGATTACGCTTCTCTTCTATTTATCCTCCACCAATTTGGTGGGAGACGCCCTGATTGCCGGGCTGGAAAATGATTATCCGCAGCCTTCCGCCGTGCAGGGCGACGTCATTGTCGTCCTGGGCGGAGGCGCCGCATCCGGGACGCCGGATGTGGACGGGGAAGGCAATATGTACGGCTCGGCGGCCAACCGTCTCATCACCGCGGTGCGGCTGCATGAACAGACAGGGTTGCCCGTTTTGTTCTCGGGAGGCCAGGTCTTTGCGGATAACGGCAATGAAGGGGACATCGCCCGCCGGCAACTGCTCGGGATGGGCATCCCGGACAGCAGCATTCTGATCGAGAACCGGTCGCTCAATACGGAGCAGAATGCGCAGAATACGGCAGCCCTTTTGCGGGAGAAAGGGTTGTCCCGGCCTGTGCTCGTAACCTCCGGCTTCCATATGACCCGGGCGGTTCTGCAATTTGAGAAGGCTGGCGTTACGGTGCAGCCGTATCCGACCGACTATCTGGTGAGCCGGCCGATGAAGATGTATGCTGGCAGACTGTCCCCCTCTGCGGGGGCGATGTCCAATATGGGGCTTGCGCTGAAGGAGCACTTGGGGATATTGGCAGCCAGGCTGGATTAGCGGGAAAGCGAATAAATGCAAAAACCTCGTTCCAGGTACAAGACAGACGTCCAAGGTACAGAGAACGAGGTTTTTTCATTCAGCCGAGCAGCTCTGCTGCAGCAGCCGGCTTGAATTTTTGCTCAAATCCATGCTGCAACAGTTGGGTAATGACACCCGGAATTCCGGAGCCAACCTTGATGCCATTGATCATCGTGACCGGCATCACTTCCTTGGTCGTGCTTGTCACGAACACCTCATCGGCGTCCATCAGTTCTTCGAGGGTAAATCCTGCATTCCGGTACGGAATGCCGCTCAGCTTCGCGAGCCGTTCCACCACTTGCTTCGTAATTCCGTCCAGGATCAAAGGGCCGTTCGGATGTGTAATAATTACACCCTTCTTGACGATCATCACATTGGAAGCCGTGCATTCCGTTACCCGCCCGTCACGAACCAGAATGGCTTCTTCCGCACCTGCATCCGCCGCCTCCTGCCGTGCCAGCGTATTGGCCAATAGATTCAGGGATTTAATATGACACTTATGCCATCTTTCATCGTCCAGTGTAATCGTGTTAATGCCTTTTTTAAGTTGCTCAACAGGACGCACAACTTCTTCACAGTAACCGAGCATACTCGGCTCGGCGGATTCGGGAAGCAAATGCGACCGCTTCGCTGCGCCACGCGTAATCTGCAGGTACAGAATTCCGTCCTTCTTCCCAAACGTTTCGGCCAGAGAATCCACCATAGCGGACAGCTCCGCTTCGCTCCATGGCAGTGTGATTCTCACTTCGCGCAAGCTTTGGAACAGCCTGTTCAGATGGGCCTGCTTCTCAAACAGCTTGCCGTCATAAATCCGGAACACTTCGTAAATACCGTCACCGAAATAGTAGCCGCGGTCCAGGTAAGAGACCTGAATTTCATCTTCCTGCACAAGTCTACCGTTCCATAAAAACATGATCTCCACTCCTATCTTAGTGAATTGATTGGCATAAGAGGCCACCTACACTTTGCGGTTCATCTCTGTGGGTATTCAAATACAATCTAGCTGTATCATGCACATTTTTTGTATATTTACTTAATTAAATGATTTTTACACTTCACCGTCAACTGTTAATTTCCGATAATCCCCTCGCTTTCGTGGATTGTTTATATCAAGTTTGCTAGATTGCCCGTATCGTCATATAATCAGCTTTAGGCAATCTTCATTGCATTCTCGAACACTATCTAGGAGGACCGATATGTTACTGCTGGTTTCTGCCATGCTGTCTTGTCTGCTGGTCATACTGCTGATCCCTCCCCTTCGTAAATTAGCCATTAAGATTGATTTTGTTGACAAACCCCGTCCTGATCTGGAGCGGAAGATCCATCGTGAGCCGATACCGCTTACTGCCGGAATCGCTATCTTTATCGGTTTTTTTGCCACCTATTTTATTTCTGCCGGCTTTACAGGTGCCGGGCTGACTGACAAATCTGCGGCCATTTTCTGTGGAAGCCTGCTCATTCTCGGCATCGGCATGCTGGATGACTGGTACAAAACCCGTGGAAAAGAGCTGGCCTCCTTGCCCAAAATGATCGTTCAGGTGGCCGCTGCACTTATTGTTTATTTTTCAGGCATCGCTTTTGAAGGCTTCACCAATCCTTTCAACGGACATTATATCAGCCTCCCGGAATGGCTGCAGCTTATCCTGACCATTTTGTGGATTTTCGGCGTGACGACAGTCATTAATTTTTCCGACGGGATTGATGGCCTGGCAGGCGGCCTGTCCGCCATTTCAGGTGGCACCCTCTTTATTGTAGCCCTGACGATGGGACAAAGCGAATCAGCACTGATGTCGGTCATTCTCGTCGGTTCTGCAATTGGGTATCTCCGCTATAACAAACCGCCGGCCCGTGTATTCATGGGTGATGCCGGTGCTACATTCCTTGGCTTCATGCTAGGCATTATCGCTTTGGACGGGGCTTTCAAGGGGGCCACCCTCGCTTCCCTGTTCATCCCGATTTTTGCTCTGGGAGTTCCGATACTGGACAATGTCATCGTGATCATCCGCAGATTGATCCAGCAAAAACCAATCTATAAAGCCGATGCCTCGCAGGCTCACTACCGGCTGCTTGCAATAGGACTAAATCAGACCCAGACACTCGTTTTTCTCTGTCTGCTCAATATTTGCTTCGGGCTAACCGCCATTATTCTTGCACTTCAATCCGATATGTAGCTTCGCCTATATGATTGATCCACCGTTTCCGGTGGATCAAATTTTAAATTCTCCTGAAATGTAGATGCTTGCGAACTCCCAAAAAACATTTGACCAACAAGAAATAAATGGTTATATTTGTAACATAATAGCAATTTTTATCAGGGGTGGTTTATTTGAATGATACAACCACGATTCGCTCCGAAATGGAGGATTATATAAAACAGCACGGCCTGAATATTACCCAGTTTGGCAAATTGTCAGGTTTAAACCCTGGCACCATGAGTGCCATTTTGAACGGTAACCGGGTGATGGCCGTCAATCAATTGGACCGGATCACCGCTACGCTTGCCTTGCCTGAAGGTTACTTCTATGAACAATATATACAGGAATATTTAAATGAAGCTTCTCCGAACTGGCGCAGAATCAGACCCTTTATGTACCGCTGTGCCGAGTTGAACAAGCTTGGGTGCATCCGGCAGGCTCTGAAGTTATTAATGGACAATTTGCTTTATTCCCCCCTGCTGTTTGAAATGGCGGAGGTGTTTTTTCAAGAGGGAAAAAAAGAAGCGGCCATCCTTTTATTTGAATGTGTGGCCGCAAACGAGAGAAGCCAGTATTCGGAGCGGCTTGCTTTCTGCCAGTACCGTCTGTTTAGCCTTAAATTGGGAGGCGACCAGGCACTGAATTTGCTCGTTGCCCATCAGTTTGAGCCATATGTAGACCGTCTTGACGAGACAGATCAGCTCGATGCGCTAAAGGATTTGGTAAATACATACCGCTCTTTGCGGCAGTGGGATAAAGTAAATGAGCTGGCACAGCAAATGGGACATAAGGCACAGATTCAATATAATCTGGAACAACGGCAGACTCGAAAAAACGGCAGGGAAAGCAAAAAAATGTCCAGACCATTATTTGTGTATATTGCTTACGCTAATTTGTTGAGAGCCGCCGTTTGTGACGCAAGGAAAGATTACAAGCAGGCACTGCAATTTACCTATGCCTATGCGGATTTGAGCTGGGTGGAGGAAACAGACCCTGAAACAGTGCATTGGAAGGGCCTTTTTCAGCACTGGGCGCAGGTCAATACCTATGTAAACAGATTAATGATGGGGGATATCAGCATACTTCCCAAGTATGTAGAATATATTGAGGGTAAAAAAGAAATATTTTCAGAGCTCCTGAACATTGTGGAGGCAGCCAACCTTTACAATATCGACGTCGATCATATCCTGGGCCAGTTTAATGATGCCATCCTGTCCTATGAACAGCAGCCAACCTCGACCGATATTTACACGCAACAGGTCATTCCGGAACAAGCCACACGCTTCTGGTATGAACTCGCTAAATATTACTTGAGCAAAGGCCGTTACTCCAACGGGTTCGGGTACTTGTTTAGGGCAATGGAAAAGTCTTCGGAAATTAATAATAAAACGGTCATTATTAATTGCGTAGGCTTATATGAGCGCTTTAAAAAATTCGCGGCAGACGAAATCCAGCACCAGTATCAATTTTATATCAAAAAGGTGTGGGCAGAAAATGAGAAAAAAGATCCCATTGTCATTAATTATTAGCCTTGTTTTTGTACTCTTCCCTTTAATCCAGGCTCTGAATGCGCTCAATGAAACTTCCGAGCAGGTTGGAGGAGCATAAGGTATTCTTTAAACTTTGTACTCTTTTTGTATTCAAGAGACGATTGACAGAAATGCTTTAGTTTCTGTTCAATCGTCTTTTTTTGCTGCAAGACAATAAAGCCGACTGCTTCTGGCAATCGGCTCTTTGGCGAGAAACTTTTGCCGGGTCGCTCGCAACTTTATTTTAACCGCTAACACCTTTTTTTGACCTTCATCCATTTTTTGCAACGCAAAAATACTTATCCTCCGATATGGGACATTTCCACCTTGGTCGATCCGCTGTCCTTGCCTGTCCCGCGTTCGAGGGAATATTGGTCATGCCTGTTCGTCCAGATGGATGAAATGGTACCATCAAGCTGCTCGTCACTGTTGCCGGACCGCAGCAGATGACGCAGCGAATGTCCTTGCGATGCGAAAAGGCAGGTGTATAACGTTCCGTCCGCAGACAGGCGGGCCCGGGTGCAGGATGCACAAAAAGCCTGGGTAACTGATGAAATAAATCCGACTTCACCTCTGCCGTCCAAAAAACGGTACCTGGCCGCCACTTCACCGAGATAGTTCGGTTCAACCGGCTCAAGCGGCCAGCGTTCTTCGATCCGCTGCAGCAGCTCCTTCGTGCTGACCACATGCTCCCTGTTCCAACCGTTGGTGTTGCCGACGTCCATATATTCAACCATCCGCAGAATATGGCCTTTATTCCGGAAGTATTCAACCATGGGCAGAACGGCGCTGTCGTTTACTCCCTTCTGCACCACCATGTTGACCTTCACCGACAGGCCTGCCGCCGCGGCGGCATCGATTCCGTCAAGCACAGGCTGAACCCGCCCTCTCCCCCCGTTCATGAACAGAAATGTATCGTCATCGAGCGCGTCCAGGCTGACCGTAATGCGATGCAGCCCGGCCCGCTTCAGCTTGCTTGCATTTCTGGCCAAAAGGCTGCCGTTGGTCGTCAGCGAAATATCTTCCACGTCCAGCGCTGCAAGCCTTGTAATAATCTCCGGCAAGTCCTTGCGCAGCAAGGGTTCGCCCCCGGTGATGCGCAGCTTGCGTACCCCGAGCGAGACGAAGACGCGGGCCAGTCTGCTGATTTCTTCCGCTGTCAGCATATGCCCCTTGGGCAGATATGCATAATCCTGATCAAAAATTTCCGCAGGCATACAGTAACGGCAGCGGAAGTTGCAGCGGTCTGTGACCGAAATACGCAAATCCCGCAAATACCTGCTATGCTGATCGTATACAGTCATCGAGATCCCCTTCCTGCCGCTGCTTAAGCATATTTGTGTAATACTCCTAGCGTACCACAAATTGGCCCGTTATGCCTCCGGATATGTTTTAATGTATTCTTCCAATTGATCCAGCCAATTGCCGATGTCTTCCTTGACCAACGCGCTGCTGAAACGCCCCAGTTCCTTGCCCGAATGGCTTGCAACGATGGTGGGAATATACTTTTCCAGCGCCATCCTTTGATAGAAAAAAACAGAGCCGTCTCCTGTGAGGAAAACAAGCTCCGTTCGTTGATTTTTCTTTGAAGGTACGTCAAATGTACGTCGATAGACGTTATAATGGCTGGACAGAAGCGGGAGGTGTGGCGATAGTCACGATACAAGCGCGGTCCGCTTCCGCTCCGCACGCGCCCGGGGTTGGGCTAAAATGCTTCATATGGCTATGCAAAACAGCAGCATGCTCCCTCAGCTCCGGCTCGTTCATATCAACCGCAGCCACCCGGATTTCTTCAGGCTCAATGTGCACCGTCCGGAAGGACGGCGAATCCAGGCAGGCTGACAGCTGAACGAACGTCCACCGCTCCCTGCGGACGATAGAATCCACATGCGTATGTCCGTTGAAATACAGTCCTGTGCCTTCCTTTTGGCTTAAAATATCCCACAGATCCACATCCGGATGAATCGATCCTTTATCCGCCATCGAGCCTGCCGTTGTATCATAAACAGGATGATGAGCGAACACGAGCAGCGGCTTGCTGCCAGACAGCTTCACCATTTCCAGCAGCCAGTGCAGTTGCTCGTCATCCATCCAGCCGCTCCAGTCCTCACAATCCATTTCACGCGTCGTATCCAGAAATACCAGCAGCACTTCATCGGTCATCACCGCATGATAGCCGGCTTGTCCTGTAAAACCGAGCACATCACGCTTCGGTTGACCATACACGTCGTGATTGCCGAGCACATGATAGAAGGTTCTGTTATGGCTTCTAATCCGCTCATATACGTCCTCCAACTCGGTGGGTGTCCCGAAGTTTGTCAAATCCCCCAGCGCAATATGCGCATCTCCTTCCAGCTCCAGAAAACGGTCGAGCACGGCCTCGTAAAACCGTTCCCTCGCCTCTGCCCATTCCTGAACATTCCCGTCCGCATCATGATAATGCAGGTCTCCCATCAGAACCAATTTCATCCGTTTGTCTCCTCCCGGGTATGAAGTTATCCCTGATTATAGGGAAGTTTTGTGAATTGTAGGCTAGGATTCGATGAAATGGATATAAAATTTGGTTAAAAGGAAGTCATTTCAATTCAATATCGGGTATTGCCAAAGCGTAATAATTACGATATTATTCTAATCGTAATTATTACATATTAGGAGGATTTCGTATTTTGATGACTACGAACCAAAGCAAGCCAGTACCAGCCCTATTGTTTCTCCTGGTCTGCATCAGTCTGTTAAGTGCATGCGGACAAGCTGCTCCGGCGGGTGAGAACTCCTCGGCCGCCAAGCATATCAGCTTCCTGTACAATTTCTCCACCAATTCTCTGGACCCGCATGTGGACTCCAGCTACGTTCCGCTCAGAGCCGGCATAACGGAAACGCTGGTCAGGCTGGATGAGGATAATTTGACCGTAGCCCCTTGGCTGGCCGAAAGCTGGGAAAGCCGGGATGGACAGCACTGGACGATCAGACTGCGGGAAGACGTTACCTTTCAGAACGGCAAAAGCATGACAAGTGAAGCTGTCAAAGCCTCTCTGGAACGGGCGCTTCAGGAGAGTGCAGCCATCCGGAACGCGCTGAAAATTGATACGATCAAGGTAGACGGGCACACGCTGAAAATCACAACGACACAGCCTTTCCCCGAATTCGTGTCCGAACTCGTCAATCCGAATGTCTCCATTATCGATATCACCGAACCCGATATCGTTAACAACCCGGTCGGCACCGGCCCTTTCAAGCTCAAGGCTTTTACGCCCGGAAGCAAGCTTGAACTGGAGCGCTACGATGAGTATTGGGACGGGGCTTCTCCGCTGGATTCCGTCACCTTCGCGTTTAATGAAGATGCCAATGCCCGTTCCCTTGCCCTCAAATCCGGGGAGGTCGATATTGTATACCGCCCGGGGGTGGAAAGTCTGGAAGCACTTGATGCCGTGGAAGGGATCAAAGTCGAATCGACAGCTACTTTTCGGGTGCATCAGCTTACCATGAACATGGAACGTGAGAGCATGAAGGAACTCAACGTGCGCCGCGCCATGAATGCGCTAATTGATCGCCAGGAAATCGTGGATACGATTTTGCTCGGATATGGTGAGCCTGCCATTGGCCCGTTCCTGCCTTCCCTGCCGTTTGCTCCCAAATATGAAGACAGCAGGCTGGAGACCGGTCCCGAGACGGCTGTGCAGTATTTGAAGGAGGCGGGTTACTCACTTCAGGACGGTATGATGCAGAAGAATGGCAAGCCATTGCGGCTCACACTGCTGACTTACTCGTCCAGGGCTGACCTGCCCTTGATTGCCCAGGTATTTCAGTCCGATGCCAAACGCATAGGAATCGATGTGCAAATTCAGCAGATTGATACGCCAGAAGAATATATGGCCGCCAACCGCGACTGGGATCTGGCCACCTACAGCAACCTGACGGCTCCGCGGGGAGATGCCGGCTATTATTTAAATGCAACCTATCACCCGACAGGGGCGCTCAACTTTAGCGGGGCTTATGAAGAAGAACTTACAGAGATCATTGATGAGCTTAACCGCACCGTCGAGCCCGGGCAGCGGGCAGTGCTGGCTGAAAAGGCGGCAAATTATGTGCACAAAAATGTGATCAATTCCTTCGTCCTTCATCCTTCAACGATCGTTGCTTATAACGAAAACAAGGTTGCCAACTGGGTGACGACAAGAAGCGAGTATTACATGATGACCAATAAGCTGGATGTGAAAAAATGATTCGGATTCTGATCCGCAAATTTGCGGAAGTGCTCCTGTTTATGTTGTTTATCACGTTTATCAGCTTTCTGTTTATCCGTCTTGCGCCCGGCGATCCGACGCTTACGATCCTGAATGTGGACGAGCTGTCCGTAAGTCAGGAGCAGATCGAAGCCCTGCGGGAGGAAATGGGCTTCAACAAGCCGCTGCTCGTACAGTACGGTCTTTGGCTGCTTGATTTCGTGCGGCTCGATTTCGGACAATCCTATGTCACCGGCCAGCCGGTTATGGAAATGATCCTGACAGGTCTGCCCGCCACACTGGAATTAACCGCAGGCGCGCTGCTCGTCATGCTGCTGGTATCAATTCCGCTCGGATCGCTGGCAGCATTGCACCGCAATAGCTGGATTGATCAGATCAGCAGAATTTTATCGATTATCGGTGCGGCTGTTCCAAGCTTCTGGCTGGGGCTTATCTTCATCGACCTGTTCGGCGTGCGTTTCAACTGGCTGCCGACCATGGGCAGGGACGGACTTCAGTCCCTGCTGCTGCCGTCCCTGACGCTCGGGCTTGCCATCTCGGGAGTGTATGTACGTCTGCTCCGCTCCAGTCTGCTCGATTCGCTGAGTCAGGAATTCATTCGCGCAGCGAGATCACGCGGCCTGTCTGAACGACGCATCTTCGTGATGCATGCGTTCCGGCACAGCCTTCCGCCGGTTATTACCGTGTTCGGCGTCAGTCTCGGCAGCCTGATCGGCGGTGTGGTGGTAGTTGAGGTGTTATTCGCTTATCCGGGGATAGGCAAGCTGGTGGTGGACGCGATCAGACAACGGGATTACCCGCTAATCCAGGGTTACATCCTCATTATGGCGGGCTTCGTGTTTGTAGTGAATACGGCCGTCGATCTGTCCTACCGTTATCTGAACCCGGAAATGAAGCTGAAGGAAAGAGAGGCATGGTCATGAAAGCAGTGTCCCTTCATTTTATCGGACGGAAAAAACACGGCTGGCAAGCCGTCATTGCGCTGCTATTCGTACTGTCTGCTGTGGCGGCAGCCCTGTATGCCTTCGTGTATTTGCGGCACGACCCGACGCTGGCCGATCTGAGTGAGCGGCTGCAGGATACGAGCCTGCAGCATCCGCTCGGCACCGATCATCTGGGGCGTGACGTATTAACCCGGCTGCTGCTGGGCGGATGGCAGACGATGGGCTACAGCCTGCTGGCCCTAACGGCAGCGCTGCTGATCGGCGTTCCGTTCGGCCTGATTTCCGGTTACTGCCGTGGCTGGGTTGACCGCCTCTTCATGCGCATTGCAGATAGCTTTCTCGCCTTCCCGGACACCATCGTCGCCATTGTGCTCAGCGGGCTGCTCGGTGCAGGAATCGGCAATCTGGTGCTTGCTATCGTCATCGTCAAATGGGTCAGCTACGCCCGGCTTGTACGCAGCACGGTCCTGATCGAATCACAGAAGGAGTACGTGCTGATTGCCCGCATTAATGGCTTGTCTCCTACCAGTATCATGCGCAAGCATCTTTTGCCCCATATTGCAGGCCATGTGCTTGTACTTGCCAGTCTCGATCTCGGCAAAATCATTCTGCTGATCTCCGCCTTCTCTTACATCGGGCTTGGTGTACAGCCGCCACTTGCCGAATGGGGGGCCATGCTGAACGATGCCCGGCCTTATTTTCAATCCAAACCCGCATTAATGATCTATCCGGGTCTGGCCATAGTCATAGTGGTTTTGCTCGCCAATATGCTGGGGGATTATTTGCGCGACCGTTTTGATGTGAAAAAGGAGGTGCTGTCTTGATTTTATCCATAGAGCAACTATCCGTTCGCAGCCGAGAGAAAGCACTTGTTCACGAGGTATCGCTATCTATTCGCAAGGGAGAATGGTTTGCTCTCGTTGGGCAAAGCGGCAGCGGGAAAAGCCTGCTCTCGCAGGCCGTCGGGCAAATGCTGCCTTCCAATCTGCGGGCGGACGGTCAAATTCTGTTTCAGGGGCTGGATCTGCTGAAGCTGCCTCCATCGCGCGCACGATCTATACGCGGCCGCACTTTGTCGTACGTCTTTCAGGATTACCAGGGCTCCTTTACCCCGTTTCGGACCATCGGCCAGCATTTTGACGAGTATCAGAAAACGCACGGCATTGCACCAGTTGCAGTTCGCAAGCAGCGGGCTGTAGAGGCGCTCGAATCAGTGGGGCTTGATGGCCAGCTTCTCTTCCGCTATCCGTTCCAGCTGAGCGGGGGACAGCTGCAGCGGACATCGATTGCCATCGCGCTCCTGCTGTCGCCCGAGTTGTTGATTGCGGATGAAGTCACGACGGCGCTGGACAGCGTATCCGCTCACCGCATTCTGCAGCTGCTTGCCGCCAAACAGCGCCAAACCGGCTGTGCCATCCTCTTCATTACTCATGACTGGCGTCATGTCAGACGTTATGCCCAGCGTATCGCTGTGATGAAAGAAGGAAAAATGGTCGAATCCGGCAGCAGGGACCGTATCCTGGATCATCCGCAGCATGACTATACCAGACAGCTCATTCAGGCTGCACCTGTATTGCCTGTACCGGAAAGCAACCTGCCTTCCAGCCTAATGGAGGTGGAACGATGATGAGCCTCCTGGTTGTAGATCGTCTGACCAAATCCTACCGGGAGGGTAAGACTGCGGTGAACGGCCTTTCTTTTCACTTAAACAAGGGAGAATGTCTGGGACTTGTGGGGGAAAGCGGCTGCGGCAAGAGCACATTGGCCCGCTGCCTGCTGCGTATTGAAACCATCGACAGCGGCACCATTGCGTTGAACGGTCAGCCGATAGAGCACCTTAACGAGCGTAAGCTAAGACCTTACCGGAAGCAGATGCAGATCGTGTTCCAGAATCCGTCGGCTGCCCTTAATCCGAAGCTGAGAATCAAAGACTCTCTGATCGACCCTTACGAACAGTTCAACCATCAGCTAAGATTGAAGCATTTCACGTTTACTTCCAAAGCCGCATATATCAAGCAGCTGCTGGAGGCTGTTGAACTGCCGGCCTCTCTCGCCGACCGGTACCCGCATGAACTGAGCGGCGGCCAGCGTCAGCGGGCAACCATTGCCAGGGCCATCAGTATCGAGCCGGAAATGATCGTGCTGGACGAACCAACGGCCAGCCTGGACGTGATCTCCCAAGGGGCGGTGCTCAACTTGTTAACATCATTGCGGACCCACTTGAATCTGTCCTACTTGTTTATATCTCACGACCTTGCCGCCGTACACCAGATGAGCCAGTGCATTCTCGTTATGAAAGAAGGTAAGCTCGTTGATCAGTTCAACCGTGATCATATATTCAAAGAAGATCGTCATCCATATACCAAAGAGCTTATTTCGATTTTTTAAGTATATATAGGCTCCCCTCTATCTGCTGTGGAGGCGCTCCGGGAACGAACCATTCCTTTAATTAATGTTGCCCCCGAATTTTGTTTCATTATTTTTAAACGGAAGAAATTCGGGGACAGCCTCTTCTGAGTTTTTATAATTTTGAAGTTATGTACCTTGACCGACTGAGAATACATCGTTAAAGGTAAGCACCTTGCTTGCCTGTCGTTTACCCAAATTGCTTAAAATAACTCCTCTCGTACGCCAGTCCCGAGTCAAGCAGTTCAAGAAGCTCCTCAGCCGTGTACATCTTTTCCTCTGTCTGCTTCACGGCATTCTGAATTCCCTCGACCAAATGTCTCAACAGGTTACGGCTTTCCCCTTCCTCCAAAGAGCCCCATTTTTCCATATAATCCTGCAAGCTGCCACCTTCTGAATTTGGTTATTTCCCCTGTTCCTCAATATTTCGCTAAAGTAAGTTGTCCTCCCTGCTCGGCGTGTCAGAATTGTTGGTGCAGAGAGGGCAATGCTTGGTACTGATTCCGAAAAAAAGGACCCTGCCGAGGTTCGGCAGGGTCAAGCATCTATATAAAGGGGGTTATTGATTACAACTATAAAGCCTGTAGATTAATGCAATATGAAGAGAAACTAAAATTCCACTTAAAAATCGGATTTCGGCAAAATTTTTGCCGTTTGAAAAGGTTGCTATCGTTTCATCCGTGTTTCTTGTCATCTTTGCGGAGCTTGTCCCCTTTCCAGCCGCCTGTAAACGGTTCCGGCTCGCGCTCCACAATGTCCATGGCCTTCTCTGCTCGCCGCCCTTTGAACAAAGTGATGATCTCCTCCAGATCCTCGCGATCCAGCAGGGAAACCCCGTTGGCGCTGGCCAATATATCGCAGGAATCCGTATATCTGCCGGATGTAATGACGATGGACTTGTGCGCACGGTAATAATTCATGGAGGCGTAAATCTCCTGAACGGCTCCCAAGCCGACCGGACTCTGCAGCCCGTAACGCTTGGCCTGCACCACATTCCGCAGTCCACTGCGGTCGGTGAACACAAGATCCGCTCCGAAATCACGGCTGCCTGTCGTTTTGTACACCTCTTCATAGCCCAGTTCGCTTAGCAAACGGTACAAATAGGTTTCAAACTCGGAGCCGTCCTCCATACGATCAATATCCTTCATTGTAATTTTACGGGGATTGAGCTCCCGCAGTACCCGCGCTCTCCGGCGGCGAATCCACCCGGCAACAAACGCCGCCAAAATGAGCAGGCCTATGATCCATACTGTCAAAGGGCCCAAATATGTATATATAATGTCCATGTTCTGTTACCTTTCTGTTTTTCCAAACCATGCGCTCTTAAAAATAGGTTTCACGCATCGGGCTGCCCTTCTTCCGCTCCCGTGACTTCATCAGGATGTAACGCTGTAGCCCATTAGCTCCTTCGATGGCAAGGTCTCCATACTTCTCGGCTTGATCATGCTCCCCCCTGCGAAAAGCGGCCTCCGCCTCCAGTGCATGAATGAGGACCTGCTGCTTTAGCAGCGCCTTCTGAGCTTCGAAATCATCCCAGTCATTTTTATAGATGGCAATCAGTGCTTTGAAGTAAGGGCCGGGATTTGGATGTCTGATTTGATCAACTATGCTCTCTGCCTTAGCTATATCCCTGCTCTCCAGGTCGATCTGGACTTTGGTCGTAAGCTGCATCTGCTTGCCTTTGACCTTCTCCTGCTCCCGTGCTGCCTTTTCCAGATCACCGTTGACCATGTAATAAATCATTCTGAAGTAAGGATTTTCGGCCTGTTTTAGCGCTTTTTCAATCTTGGCATAATTCTTCATATACTTAACAACATAGACGGTGTAAGCAAGGTTGATGATCTGGATTACAGCTGCTACGCTGAGCACCCAGACCAAAGGCTTTAAAGAGACTCTTTCATTGGCCATTCCCGGGTCTTCACCCATAAATCCCGTGACTAATCCAATCACAATCGCAATCCCGATGAGCCAGGGCCATTTAATTAACTGCAAACTATTTTCTCCTCCCACTGTAATTTTGTATGGCTGCTTTCATTCATCATATTTTTTAATTGTAACTAAGGCACGGCCCCATTACCATAAGCAAGAAATAAGAAAAACGTCTATCGTCGTACATTCACAGAAGCCAGACCGCGTTTAGTAGTAGATTTTATTGAGATATTAAGGGTATTATTCCAGAAAATTTATACTTTCTGGCGTATAATATAATCTAGCCGCTTCAACAAAACCTCCTCCCTGCTTCTTTTTTATGGAATTTCCATAAGCGAAACATAATATTATGTCTTTCTCGGCCATCCTTTTTTTCGGCATAATAATTTTTTTCAATATAGGACTAATAGTACGATTTTTTACCATGTAAAATGAATAATAGAAATAGACATCCTTTTATCCATATCTCCTACTCTTTCCTCATCGCTTGCTCCCGGTATTGTCCGGGTGTAACACCTTCCAGCTTCTTGAACAACCGATTCAAATAAGAAGGGCGATAACCGATCTGCTGTGCGATCTCATTTACCATCATGTCTGTTCCGATTAACATTTCCTTTGCCTTATCAATCTTTAACCGCATAAGGAAATCAATATAATTGCTGCCGGTTACTTGTTTAAACGCTTTGCTGAGCGTAAAAGGGCTAGTTCCCAGATGCTCCGCGCACCGTTCAAGCGACAGATCGGAAGCGAACGTCAATTTTATATAGTCCATGGCCCGCTCTACAAGGAGGCGAAGATGCAGCGTTTGGTCCCTCTTCAGTGTCTCGCAGTAAGGCTCAACAATCCTGTGCTTCAGCCATACCGTAATTTGATCAGGCTCGCGAAGCTGGCGGAGCTCTTCGTACAAATCGTCATCGCCGTATAAGGCACGGGGATGGTAGCCTGTTTCCAGGATCGCATGCTGAATGCTGCCCAGCAGTTGAACGGCTCCGTCCTGAATGAACATCTCCTTACTCCCTTCCCTGACCAGCGTCTCCATAAATGATTGAATCGCATCGTATACTTCATCCTTAAATCCCATACGAATCGCCTGCGTAACTTCCTTTTCGGCCGCAAACGGATAAGGAACCGTATCTCCGGTTACACCTGGCAACAGCTCTTCCAAAGATAAAATCTGGTTGCCCTCCCCAACTTCACGATAGCGTACAACCTGCCGAAGCTGCTGGAGCGAACCGGGAATATCCGTAATCCTCATCATTGGCGTACCAGCCAAAACGGTGCTGTGAAATTTCAGTACGGCACTCGACGCTTGCGCAAGCGAATTTGCGAGATGAAAAGCCCGACTGCGAACCGTTTCTGCAGGCTCCTCTTTATTGAAGGACAGCAGAATACCGACAGACATATCCTGAAAATTGATGGTGTCCGCTTCTTCGTCAAGCGCCCTCGTTAGCTCCTGTACTAAATTCTCGGCCGCAAAAGAAACAAGCTGCACGTCGTTCTCCTCGAACCTTCCCTGCTGCCGGCCAAGGCCTGTCACCTGAAACAAAATAAGCAGAAAACCCTTATCGTTCACAGTCCAGCCAAAACCACTCATCCGCTCACGCAGCTCTTCCTCATTCAAATAATAGTAATGCCCTTGAATCAAATGCAGCAGAAAGCTGGAGCGCAGCCCGGGCCTGGCTTTCTCTAGCTTATCCCGCAGTTCATGGCTTTCTTCATAGAGATGGCGCCACTCATTCTCGAGAAAGCCAATCTCATCCGGGTTCGGCTCACTGAGGTGCCTGTTGTCCCGGAATAAGCGAACCAGCCTTGAAATGGGAGAATACATGCGTTTGGAGGCCAGCCAGGACAGAAGCAGCGCAAGGACAAAGCCGCATAGACTGATGGCGATAATGATCTTCGACAATAATTGGACAGGCGCTGTTAACGAGGAAAGCGAAGCGGCGGTTACATAAGTCCACTCCAAGCCCAGCTTGGAAAAATCACCGTACGTAACGGTATAGGTCCTGTTCTCCCATTCATACAGGAAGGTACCGCTCTCGCTTGTTCTATGCCGCATAATTTGCGCGCTTAATGCAGACTCAAACGGCGATCCTTCCGGCAGCCCGGCCCCTTTGTCCGTAACGACAAAATTGCCCTGCTCATCAAAGATGAATGAATGGCCGGATTTGCCAAGTGACAGCTCCCGAACCATCTCCACCAGCTTGTCTCTGTTTAAATAAAAGACTAAAAGACCATACGGTTCCCCCACGCCTGGCACCTTTTGGGCAAGCACAACTTCATGGTTGTCTTGTTGATTAACGCGAGGAAAACCGTTCAGCCAAAAGGAGCTTTTATTGGGGCTGTCTATGATCCCGCGATACGCAGCTTTATCCTCGTAGCCGTCAACGGCTTCAATGCCGTCAGGATCGGATACAATCCGTGGAGAGAGACCGTCGAGGTAGAGATGAACCTGATCGATAAGCGGATTAAATCCTTTCATGCCAACCAAGGTACGGTACAATTCCTGGGTAGTGCTGTATTCCTGCTTGAGATCGATATTCCGCAGGCTGCCGTCAAACCGGGGATCATACGCCCACTGCACAGCTGTCAGCTCAAGCTGGTTTAAGTCCTCCTCCATCCGCTTCAAAGCGTTCTGTAGCAGCGCTTCATTGGAATAGGTGACTTCCTCTTTGATGTTAGCGCTTCCAAATATGTAAAATAAACATCCCATGATAATGGTTGGCAAGCAAGTAATGCCGAGCATAAGCAGCAGGCTTTTCCGGTAAAATTGGCCTTTTACGGCAGGCAGCAAAAACCCCGTTTTCCGTATGCGGGCAAATAAATGTTTCATCCTATTCCCCCTCACAGTCCCTTTTGAATATATGAATTTCATTCACCCATAGCAAAAACCCTCTTTTGAGGGGCGTGAAAAAGAGGGTTTTTGTCTATTATTGAATGCCTGCTGTGCGCTGCTGATAAGCCGCGTTGATTTCCTCCGTCATTTTAAGCAGATCCGGATTGCTCTTAAGCTCATGAACGAAATTGTCCCATTCACTAACCGGCAATTTGCCCAAGATTATTTTCGTCTTCATATCCTGTATGCTTTTCTGCAGCTCGTTCCCAACCCTCGTGCTCGTTTCGGAATAAAGACCGGCCGCGGGATCCGGTACGCTGATTTTCGCTCGTTCATCGATAATTTTTTTGTTTCGCTCCAGCACATCGTCAGGCATCCCCGAACGGTAAGCCCGTAAATATTTATCATATTTGAGGAAAATTTGGCCGAGCGCCTGCTGGGCGACGATATCGGTTTTGGCTTGCTCCGTCGGCACCTTGATGCCGTTCTCTTCGGTATAATGCACATCCTTAAGGCCATAGTTTGCCAGATCGCTGCCTTCTTCGGACGCACCGTAGTCCATCAGCTCAAGCAGCTTTTTCATCTTCTCTTCCGGCACGGTTTTTGGGATGGCGAACATGCCGAAAAATCCGGCATCACGATTGACATATCCGTTGAGAGAAACAAGCGGCTCAAAATCGGCTTTCGGATCTGTTTTGCGAAGCTCTTCAGTCGGCTCCCATGCGGCCTCAACCGTATCCTGGAACCCGCCTGCCCGGCCAGCCTTCAGCATATCCTTCGCCTGCGAGTTTTTCAACGTCGCCAGGTCCTCAGGAAGAAGCTTCTCTTTATATGCTTTGTTTAGCCATTGCAGAGCGTCTTTCATTTCCGGAAGCAGGTTAACATTGACCAGCTTGCCGTCCACAAGCTTCCAGTCCCCGTTGTTTTGAACAAAAGCATTCTGCAGTGAGTTTAAAGTACCCATGCTGGATTGATCTACATACCCCGCATAACCGATCGTATCTGCCTTGCCGTTGCCATCCGGGTCCTGTTCGACAAAAGCCTTCAGCACCGTATACAATTCATCGGTCGTCTTCGGAACTTCAAGACCAAGCTTATCAAGCCAGTCCTTGCGGATGTACAGGAAGCTGCCGCCATCCACCGGACGAACGCGCGGGATGCCGTAGTTTTTCCCGTCCGCCTGCTTCGTGTTGATCCATGCCTCCTCCGGGTATTTCATCAAATTCGGATAGTCCTGGATATACGGCGTTAAATCCCAAAATGCCCCTTGCTGCACCATCATGCGCACCTGTGCGGTAAATGCGTTATCAAGCAGCATCAGGTCGGGAATATCACCTGAAGCCAATGTGACGTTAACCTTGTCTCCATAGTTGTTGGGCGACACCCACGTAATGTTCAATTTGGTATTCGTCCGCTTGCCGATTTCCTCTACAATGACATTGTCTTCGCCCGGCGGCTCGGGCGTATAATACACCGACATGATATCCACATTTAACACTGCGTCGCCCGCTCCGGACTCGCCGCCGTTACCGCCGCAGCCGGCCAGCAAAGCAAGGCTGAGCACGATGGAAACGATGTTTCGCGCGGGTTTCCAAGAGAAATGTTTGAACATATTTTCCCCTCCAGGATAACTTTACTTTTTTTATTCCTTAACGGAACCGACCATCGCACCTTTGGCAAAATGCTTCTGCAGAAAAGGATACACAAGCAGGATCGGCACCGTTGCGATAACAACCGCGGCCATCTTCAGCGTCTCTGGCGGAATTCGCTGCTCCGACATCATCTCGGCCGCGGCCGAGCCGCCTGCTGCTGTTGACGCATCAATCAGCATGTTCTGAAGCAGCACCTGCAGCGGTTGTTTTGAAAAATCGTTAATATAGAGCAGCGCATTAAAAAAGGTGTTCCAATAAGCGACCGCGTAAAATAATCCGAATGCGGCCATGGACGGCAGCGAAAGGGGCAGGATCACCCGGACCCAGACGCTAAAGTCATTGCATCCGTCAATTCGCGCGGCCTCCTCCAGGCTCGCCGGGATGCTGTCGAAAAAACCTTTCATCAGCAGCACGTACCAGCCGCTTGTCAGCACGGGCAGAATCAGCGACCAGGTGCTGTTGATCAAATGTAAATCGCGCACCAGCAAATACGGCGGTATAATGCCGGGATTAAACAAGGTGGTGAGCAGAATCGCCAGCAGCATCAAGCGTCTGCCCTGCAGCCTTTTGCGGGATAGAGCATACGAAAGACCCGAGGTGACGATCAGACTGAGCGCTGTGCCGACGATCGCCAGGAAAGCGCTGTTGCCGGTCGCCCGCATAAAAGCGTTCGTGGACAACAAATATTCATAAGAGGCCAGGCTCCACTTCTCCGGAAACAGGACGAGTCCGCGCCGGATATACTCTGACGGATCGGTAAATGACACGATAAAGACATAATAGAACGGAAAAAACGTAATCAGAGAGACCAAACCAAGTACGGCGGCATTTACAATGCCAAACAGACGATCCCCCAAACTTTCTCTCAAGAGCCTCCACCTCCAGCCAGGATCACTAAATATAGTTTGGAGATAGTTTAGTAGACGCCTTCTTCACCGAATTTCTTGGCAAGCCGGTTTGCGCCAATGACAAGCAGCAAACCGACAATGGATTTAAATAAACCAACGGCTGTACTGAAGCTGAACTGCCCCTGCTTGATGCCCAGACGGTAGACATACGTATCGAACACGTCGGCCACCTCGGACACGGCTCCGTTCATCATTAGAAAAACCTGCTCGAACCCGACATCCATCATATGACCGATCCGTAAAATAAGCAGAATCACAATGACCGGACGGATCGCCGGCAGCGTTACATGCCAGATCTGTCTAATCCGGCTAGCCCCGTCCATCTTTGCCGCTTCGTACAGCTGCGGATCGACGCCCGCGATCGCGGCCAGGAATATAATCGTCCCCCACCCGGCATCCTTCCAGATCGATTGCACCGTCAGAAGCCCCCAGAAATAATGGCTTTCCGTCAAAAAATCGATTTTCTCCCATCCGAAGCTCACCAGCAGCTTATTAACCACACCGTCCCCCGTAGATAACAGAAGGAAGGTTATGCCTACGATGATGACCCATGACAGAAAATGCGGCAAATAAATGATCGACTGCACGATTTTCTTATAGGAAGATACGCGAATCTCGTTTAACAGAACGGCCAGCAAAATCGGCAGCGGAAAGAAAAAAATCAGATTGAGCAGATTGATCGCCATCGTATTGCGAAACAGCATCAGGAAATCCGGATTCGCGAAAAAGCGGATAAAGTGTTCAAATCCGACCCAAGGGCTGTTCATGACACCCTGGTAAGGAGAATAATCCTGAAAGGCGATGACGATCCCCCACATCGGAACGTACTTAAAAATAATGAAATACAAAATCCCCGGCAGTGCCAGCAAATATAAATACCTGTCCCTCCTGAGACCTGCCAAAGCAAAGCTAAAGCTCGAAATTCCCCTGTTAACTTTTGGTGTTCCCGCTCGCGCATTGTCGGAGGACTTATCCGCTTGAACTTCCATTATCGCCCCTCCCTATTGTAGTGAAATTTAGTCAGGTACTCCATGGATGCGCTTTCAAAATCATAGGGTTAACATACCTTCGTGTTCAATTTCCGGCAATAGCTCATTCTTGTATAGCGATTTCCGGGCATTGATTTTTCTTGCCAAAGACATAAATAAAACCCCGCCTGATTAGACGGGGCACAGCTCGCAAATTCAGTTTACTCCCTGTTCAGCAGCTCCTCGCCGGCGATTCCCGGCTGGGTCATCTGATATGGGTCGAGAATAATGTCGAGCTCTTCTTCGGTCAGCACGTTATAGAGCAGGCATAGCTCGCGGACGGATTTGCCTGTTGTGATGGCCTCACGCGCAATGCGGGACACCACTTCATAGCCAAGGTGCGGGTTCAGCGCTGTGATGATGCCAACGCTGTTCTCCACATACTCCCGGCAGCGTTCTACGTTGGCCTGGATGCCCTCGATGCAGTGCACCCGGAACACCGTGAAGCCCTGGTTCATAATCTCCAGTGACTGCAGCAGATTGTATACGAGCACCGGCTCCATGACGTTAAGCTCCAACTGGCCCGCCTCGGAAGCAAGGCAAATCGTATTATCGTTGCCGATGACCTGGAACGCGATCTGGTTAATGACCTCAGGGATAACCGGATTCACCTTGCCGGGCATGATGGATGAGCCTGGCTGCCGTGCAGGCAGCAGCAGCTCGCCGAAGCCGGCGCGCGGACCGGAGGCCATGAGCCGGATATCATTGGCTACCTTGGACATATTCATCATGCAGATTTTAAGGGAGGCAGACACCTCTGTATAGGCATCCGTATTCTGTGTCGCATCCACCAGATGCTCGTCGGCATGCAGTGGAAAACCGCTGATCTCCGACAGCACCTCGGCAACACGCTGAATGTAACGGCGGTCCGCATTCAATCCGGTTCCTACCGCTGTTGCGCCCATGTTGATGCTCAGCAAATGCTCACGTGTCGCGGCAACCCGCTTGATGTCGCGGCCCAGCACGCGTGCATAAGCGTCAAACTCCTGGCCCAACCGGATGGGAACCGCATCCTGCAGATGCGTGCGGCCCATTTTAATTACACCATCAAACTCCTGTGATTTGCGCTGGAACGCATCACGCAGCTCATTCATCGTACCGAGCAGTTTGTCCAACATCACCAATGTCGCAACATGGACCGCTGTCGGGAACGAATCATTCGTCGACTGGGCCATATTCACATGGTTGTTCGGACTGAGCTCTTTATAATCTCCCTTGGACAATCCCATCAGCTCAAGCGCGCGGTTCGCAATCACTTCATTTGTATTCATATTAATGGACGTGCCCGCCCCACCCTGGATCGGATCCACGATGAAATGATCAAGCCATTGGCCGTTAATCACTTCTTCCGCTGCCTTGACGATTGCTTCCCCCTTTGGCCGATGCAGCCGGGTAAGCTCTATATTGACCGTTGCGGCCGCCTTTTTCACCATCGCCATCGCCTTGATCAGTTCGGGGTGCAAACGCTGTCCCGTAATCGGAAAATTTTCCGCAGCTCTCATCGTCTGAACGCCGTAATAAGCGTCATCCGGCACCTCTTTTGTGCCTAAAAAGTCATGTTCCAGCCTCATTCTTCATTCCTCCGCTGTGCGTACTCGTATTGCAATTTTCCCGGTACAACTTTCCTTTTCGGGTCCTCACTCATTATACGGTTCCCGCGCAGCAGATTTCCAGTCAAACATCATGAGTTAATACAAAGGGCGCCAAAAGCTTCAAGACACATGATCCTCCCGACCAACAGGATATCAAAAGTCTGTTCTATTCGAATCATTTACTAAATTCAGACCGGGCGAATTCTGTGGTACACTAATCACAATATGCATTCAAAAATAGAACCGATAGGATGAACACAATGATGGAACATTTGATTAACCCGCATGTAACAGACATTCAGATCAGCGGTATTCGTAAAATCGCCAACAAGGCAGCAGGCATACCGGACGTTGTGTCCCTGACCCTCGGGCAACCCGATTTTCCGACTCCCCGCCATATTATGGAGGCTGCTCACCGTGCCATTGATGAAGGACGCACCGCCTATACACCAAATGCGGGATTGCCTGAGCTGCGCGACGCCGCCGCCAATTACATAGCAGGCAAATACGGACTTTATTACCGGGGAAATGATGAGGTTATTATCACGAACGGAGCCAGCCAGGCGCTTGATATTACGCTGCGTACCATCCTTTCCCCTGGCGACGAGGTGATTCTATCCGGGCCGATCTATCCGGGCTACGAGCCATTGATCCGTCTGTCAGGTGGTATTCCCGTTCTTGTCGATACCCGTCATTCCGGCTTCAAGCTGACAACCGAGCTGCTTGAACCTCATCTGACGTCCAAAACAAAGGCGGTCATTCTCGGTTATCCGTCCAATCCGACGGGACGCGTCATGACGGCAGCAGAACTGCAGCAAATCGCTGAGCTGCTGCAGGAGCGTGAAATTTTTGTCATTTCCGACGAAATTTACAGCGAGCTCGTTTATGATGTGCCTCATGCCTCCATCGCTTCCATGAAGGGGATGCGTGAGCGAACCATTGTCATCAACGGCCTGTCCAAATCCCATTCCATGACCGGCTGGCGGATCGGCTTTACCTTGGCACCCGTTGAAATTACGCAGCATATGGTCAAGGTCCACCAATACAATGTGACCTGCGCCAGCTCGGTCAGCCAGTACGCAGCCCTGGAGGCATTAACGGCCGGCGTCGATGATGCGCTGCCCATGCGCGAAGAATACCGCAAGCGCCGGGACTATGTTCACAGCCGCCTGACTGCGATGGGCATGCCTTTAGAGAAACCGGAAGGGGCCTTCTATTTGTTCCCATCCATTCAGCAGTTTGGTCTGACATCCATGGAGTTTTCGCTGCGCCTGCTTGAAGAATACGCCACCGCTGTAGTGCCGGGGGACGCGTTTTCCATGTATGGTGAAGGTTATATCCGCCTCTCCTATGCGTGCTCGCAAACGGTTTTGGAGCAGGGGCTGAGCAGACTGGAAGCCTTTATGGGGAAACTGTCATTAAAAAACGCTCATCGTCATAATTCCCAAGAGGACTGACCGTGTCTAACGGAAATTTTTCTTACGATTATAGAATCGTTCCCCTCAAAGTCTGGTAGCCAGAGTGAGACGAGTGTCTATAGGGTGTAGGGTGTGGCGCGTGGTGTCTGGTGTCCGTTGCCTGATGCCTCTTCATACAGCTTTGCACGATTATCCCTTTTGTTCAGAATGAGTGAGTTGAGGGCACGATCAAACAATAATAGACCCATTCAATGGTCCTGAATCGCGTAACTACAGGCATTTTCGGCCGCCGGGACTCTGTTTTTTCGCACCTTATCAAACGGGATAATCGTGCAAAGCTACCGGACAGCGAGTTCACATGCCTTGCCACGATCGATTGGAGGCTTGATTTTCAAGCACGGATGATTAGGTTGAGTCCATAAAATGAGTTAACTTAACTTTCGCGGTTTCTTACTCAAAAAAAGCCTCCGCCCCACTTTACAGTGGAGCCGGGGGCTTCTTTGTACTGCCTGGCTAATCCAGACTCATTTTAAACTGTAAAAACAACTCGTTATAATGAGCCAACATGCGTTTGCCCAGATTGTTATACACCTCAAGGCGCTTGAGCAGCTCGGCATCCGGATAGAAGCGGGTGTCGCCAGAAATATCCTCCGGCAGCAGCGCCAGGGCCGCCTTGTTCGGGGTAGAGTAACCGACGTATTCGGTGTTCTGTGCCGCCACCTCCGGATCCAGCATGAAGTTGATAAATTTATGGGCCGCCTCCACATGGGTGGCCGTCTTCGGGATGACCATATTGTCAAACCACAGATTGGAGCCTTCCTCCGGAACGATGTAATCCAGCTTCTCGTTCTCCCCCATAATTTCCGAGGCGTCACCGGACCAGACGAGCCCAACCGCAGCTTCCTCATTGGCCAGCATCATCTTGATTTCATCGCCAACAACGGCCTTCACATTCGGGGAGAGCTGCTTGAGCTTGGCCAAGGCCTCCTGCAGATGGGGCTCATTCGTATCATTGAGCGAGTAACCGAGGCTGTTCAGTCCCATGCCCATCACTTCACGGGTTCCGTCCGCCAGCAGGATATTGTTGCGCAGCCTGGGATCCCAGAGATCGTCCCAGCTATTAAAGTCAATTCCCTGTATCAATTCGGGATTGTATACAATTCCGACCGTCCCCCAGAAATAAGGGATTGAATACGTATTGCCTTCATCAAAGGACAGATTCATAAAGCGGGAATCGATATTTTTCAGGTTTGGCAGCTTGGAATGATCAAGCGGAATCAGCAGATTCTGTTCCTTCATCTTCGAAATCGCGTATTCCGAAGGCATAGCCACATCGAAGGAGGTGCCCCCCTGCTCGATTTTTGTCAGCATCGCTTCATTCGAATCGAAGGTCTGATAGATGACCGTGATGCCTGTTTCCTCCTGGAACCTGTCCAGCAGCTCCGGGTCAATATAATCGCCCCAGTTGTAAATGGTCAGCGTATTGCCGCCCGAGTAGCCTTCACTGGAATTCAGCCATGCGGCAACCCCCATCAGGATAAAGGCGGCAGCAAAAACCGATACGAACACTCTAACAAGGGAATTCATTGCGACACCCCCGCTTCCGCCGCAGACTCTTTCACCCGGGCCACCTTTTGCATGGAAGTCTGGTTATACCTGCGGTTAATGAAATAGTAGCCGATGACCAGCAGTACCGTGAACAGGAAGATCAGCGTGGACAGGGCATTGATCGACAATGCCACACCTTGCCGGGCACGGGAGTAGATTTCAACCGACAGGGTTGAATATCCGCTGCCTGTCACAAAGAAGGTTACCGCAAAATCGTCCAGGGAGTAGGTCAGGGCCATGAAGAAGCCCGAAAAAATCCCCGGCTTGATAAACGGCAGAATGACCTTTGTCAGCACGTCCCGGCGGCTGGCCCCCAAATCGAGGGCGGCATCCACCAGCGTCGGGCTCATCTCCTGCAGCCGTGGCAGAATCATCAGCACCGTGATCGGGATGCTGAAAGCGATATGCGATAGCAGCACAGACACGAAGCCCAGCTTGATGCCTGCTATGGTAAACAGAATCAGGAACGAAGCCCCGATAATGACGTCAGGATTGACGATCAGCACGTTGTTCAGCGAGAGCAGCGCGTTTTTGACCCGCCTGCGCTGCATACGCTCAATCGCCAACGCTCCCATAATGCCGATGATCGTGGCAATAGCGGCCGACAGCAGCGCAATTACCAGCGTATTGATCACAATAATGATGAGCCGGGTGTCCTGGAACACCTCCATGTACCATTCCAGCGTAAAACCTTCAAAGCCGTGCATCGTGCCGCCACTGTTGAAGGAGTAATACATCAGATACAAAATCGGCGCATACAGCACCAGAAACACAAACAAGAGATACACGCTGCTGAGCCTGGACTTATTTTCCACGCTGCACCTCCCCTCTGCCGCCAAACAGCAGCATGAGAATAATCATGGCGACAACCAGGAATACCGCAACCGTTGAGCCCATGCCCCAATCCTGAGTGACCAGAAAATGCTGCTCAATGGCCGTACCCAGCGTAATCACCTTGTTGCCGGCAATGAGCCGGGTAATCATGAACAGGGACAGCGCGGGAATAAATACAGCCATGCAGCCTGAGCGCACTCCCCCCAGCGTGAGTGGAAATACCACCCGCCGGAAGGCTGTCCACTTCGAGGCCCCGAGGTCGCGCGCTGCAGCCAGCAGTGATGGGTTGAGCCCTTCCAGCGCATTGAAAATCGGCAAAATCATAAACGGGATAAAGATGTACACCGATACAAATACAAAACTGAAGCTCGTGAACAGTAGCTGCTGCTCTCCGATGCCAAAGACGCTAAGCAGGCTGTTGACAGGCCCCTTTGTGCCGAAAATACCGATGAAAGCGTAGGTCTTCAACAGCAGGTTGATCCATGTCGGCAAAATTATGAGCAAGAGCCACAACTGCTTGTGTTTCGTCCGAGTCAAATAATAGGCCGCCGGGTAAGCTACCAGCAGTGAAAACACGGTTACAAGCAGCGCATACCAGAAGGAGCTGAGCGTCATTTGCAAATATACCGGTGTCATAAAATTGGCGTAATTCGCCAGCGTAAAATTCCCGTCCACATCAAAAAAGGAATAGTAAAGGACGAGCAGCACAGGCGCCACGACAAACAGCACAATCCATAAATAATAGGGCAGCAGATATACTGCGCGCGTATTACCGGACATGTGGCTGCACCTCTTCATAAGCCTCCAGGCGGCGGTCGAATTCTTCCTCGGTCTCTCCGAATCTCATGACATGGATCGCCTCAGGGTCAAAATACAAACCGATTTCACTGCCAGGATCGGCACGGCGGGTGGAATGCACCAGCCACTCATGGCCTGATTCGTCATAACAGCTGATTTCATAATGGACGCCGCGGAACAGCTGTGTATCCACCTTTACCCGCAGCTTGCCTTCATCGACGCCGGTAATCTGCATATCCTCGGGGCGGATGACGATTTCCACCTCTTCGTTGGGGCGAAGTCCCGCATCTACACACTCGAATTGGCGGCCGTTGAATTCGACCAGATAGTCGGACACCATTTTTGCCGGCACAATATTCGATTCGCCGATGAAATCGGCCACAAAGCGGTTGATCGGCTCGTCATAAATATCATTTGGCGTCCCGCTCTGTTCAATTTTGCCGCGGTTCATGACGAAAATTTCATCCGACATGGCCAGAGCTTCCTCCTGATCATGTGTTACGAAGATAAACGTAATGCCAAGCCGCTGCTGCATTTCGCGCAGCACGTATTGCATTTCCGTCCGCAGCTTCAGGTCGAGTGCAGACAACGGTTCATCCAGCAGCAGCACTTCAGGCTCGTTGACGATGGCCCGGGCAATGGCAACGCGCTGGCGCTGGCCACCGGACATTTCGCTAATGCTGCGCTGCTCGTAGCCCTCCAGATTGACGAAGCTCAGCGCCTGCTTCACCTTAGCGTCAATGTCACGCTTGTTTATTTTTTTGATGCGCAGACCAAATGCGATATTCTCATACACATTCAGATGCGGGAACAGGGCATAGTCCTGAAACACCGTATTGACCTGGCGCTCATTCGCAGGCACGCGGTTGATCAGCTTGCCGTTCATATAAATAGAGCCTTCCGTCGGCTCGGCAAAACCGGCAATCATGCGCAGAATCGTCGTTTTGCCGCAGCCCGATGGCCCCAGCAGTGTGTAAAACTTGCCTTTTTCAATAGTAAAGCTGACATTCGACAGAACGGGCGGATCGTTATCATAACGCTTCGTTACGTCCTCGAACCTTATGATCGGCTGCTCTTCCATTATGACCTCCTGTTGTCCGAACCACCTTCAGGCTGCTCCGGGGCGCTGCTGTGCGCCATTTTATTTTGTTGTTTCACATGATCACGAATTCAATCACGGCAAAATCCCTTTCCCATGCCGTTAAAGCAAGGAAAGGGGCGATGCAGTATAAGAAAAACGTCTATCGACGTACATTCAAAGAAGACAGACCACGTTCAGCGAAAAAGACCGCTACGACTGTGATTTCCAGGTAAAGTAATCGGTCATAACCTGAATGGCCACACCGATGGCATCTTCCTTCGGCTCAAGCTTGGCATGATGCAGGCCGTATGGCGTGTCCACACCCAGCCAGAACATAAATCCGGGAATACGTTCAAGGAAATATCCGAAATCCTCTCCTGTCATCGCCTCACTGCATTCCACCAGCTGCACGTCCTCACGTCCATCGAGCCAGTCCATAAATTCGCCGGTCAATTGGGCCTCATTGAACACCTGCCGATAGTTTGAGCCGTAATCGATCTCGGCCTTGCACTCGAAGCCTGCTTCAATGCCGCGCAGCAAAGCCTCGATTCTGGACTTGATGACGGTCATCGTCTCCGCCGACAGCGTGCGGATCGTGCCTTCAAGGCGGGCTGTTTCCGCGATGATGTTCTGCTTGGTGCCGCTCTCCACCTTGCCGATCGTAATGACGGCCGCATCCAGCGGATTGATATTGCGCGCCACAATGGTCTGCAGCTGTCCGACCAGCTGGGAGCCGGCCACCACCATATCATTCGCCCGGTGTGGATAGGCCGCATGGCCTCCGACACCTGTCAGATCAATAAACAGCTCGGACGTATTGGCGAATAAAATGCCGGGACGTGTAGCAATTGTGCCTACCGGATACTCGGGGGCGATATGCAGCCCTACGATCTGGTCAGGCAGCCAATCCGCCAGCTCCTCACTTTCCAGCATCGGCAGCGCCCCTCCGGGTCCCTCTTCGGCTGGCTGGAACAGCACGACCAGATCGTCAGCCATCGGCTCAGTGGCAAAATGGGTTACAATGCCGAGGCCGATGGTCATATGAAGATCATGGCCGCAAGCATGCATATAGCCCGGATGCCGCGATTTGAACTCATATCCGGTCTCCTCCTCAATCGGCAGAGCGTCCATATCCGCACGATAGCCGAAGCGGCGCTTGGGTGCCGTCCCACGAATCAGCACCAGAATCCCCGTTCTCCAGGTGCGCACCTCCAGCCTGTCCTGCGGCAGGCCGGCGATATAATCGAGCAGATAGCACTGTGTCTTGAACTCCTTGAAGCCCGGCTCCGGTATCTGATGCAAATCGCGCCGGACCTGGATGTAGGTACTGAAGTTTCCTGATGTCATCGTCGTTCCAGACCTCCTTTCGACACATGGTTACATAAATCATCATAGCTTATCATTGTAAGAAGAACGTCAATCTTAAAAAACAAGTTAAGGCCCGGCGCGTCCGCCGAGCCTTGTCCGAGGTTTGCCGTCTACGTATCCTGAAATTAAAGGGTGCGCAGCTCCTGCAAAATTTCCGTTTTGGATCTTGTCTTGTCGTCAACCTGCTTGATCACCTTCGCAGGTGTTCCCGCCACGACGGAGAATGGAGGAACATCTTCCGTTACGACAGCGCCAGCAGCCACGACGGAGCCTTCGCCGATACGTACGCCTTCAAGGACAACAGCGTTCGCGCCGACCAGCACATCGTCCTCCAGCACTACCGGCTGCGCGGAAGGCGGCTCAATGACGCCTGCAAGCACGGAGCCTGCGCCAACATGACACATTTTGCCGACTTTGACACGTCCGCCAAGCACTGCACCCATATCGATCATGGTGCCTTCGCCGATTTCCACGCCGATGTTAATCACCGCGCCCATCATAATAACAGCATTGTTGCCGATGCCAACCATGTCGCGGATGATCGCGCCCGGCTCAATGCGCGCATTGATGCCCTTCAGGTCCAGCATCGGAACAGCCGAATTGCGGCGGTCATTCTCTACCACATAATCTTCTTCTTTGGCATTATTGCTGTCGAGCACAGCCTTGATATCGGCCCAGTCGCCAAATACGACGCCAGCGCCACCAGAAATAAAGGATTGAACGTTCTCCCCGAAGCTCACGGAAGCCAGTTCACCTTTAACGTATACTTTAACAGGGGTCTTTTTCTTGCTGTTCTTGATCAGATTGATTACGTCTTGAGTGTTCATTTCAATAGACATCTCGGTTCAACCACTCCTTCATCGCAGGTCATACGCTTTCCTTATGGATACAATCATGCTCCTTTTGGAAACAAGCATACACTATAATCCTTTATAGCATAAAAGACAGGGCCCCGCAATTGACACCTTTCAACTCATGCCATTGCGAAGCCCTTATGAACAGCAGTTTTCCGCCGCTTCATGAAATCTTTATTGCAGTGTGTTCAGCGTTTTGTAGATATGCCCCATAAAGCCTTCCAGCGCATCTCCCTGCGGAGCATTGATTTTAACCGCAAAGCCCTGGCCTTCATTCTCCAGCACGATGTATTTCTGAGTTACACCGTTGCCGGTAGCGGAGAGGAATAATTTGGCGCCTTCAAGGTCAGCGGGAATATCTGATCCTTCTGCCTTCTCCACTTCACCGGTTGCCGTCAGTTCTTCTCTGCCTTCCTTCTCCAGCGTATCGAGCTTAAAGTCGGATGGCAGCTTGGCAATCTCCGCATAGTAGTTATCGTCTACAGCCATGGCAACCCTGTTCTGGTCCGGGAAAAAGGACATCATATCGAATACATACAGCGAGTAGCCCTCTCCCTGTGCCAGTTCAGCCGTGCGTTCCTCCGTCGTACCTTCCAGATTCACCTCGAACGTTGCTGTGCCAGGACGTGCGCTGCCTTGTCCGCCTTGTGCGGAATCATTGTCACCATGTGAATCAGCATCCCCTGTTTTCGTAATTTTAGTAAGGGTAAGCTGCTTGGTTGTATCTCCTGCAATCGGTTCTTCAGTATACTCAAAAGAAACGGCATCCCCTTCATTCAATTGGGCGATCTCCGCGTCCACACCTTCGCCAAGCTGGAACGCTGTTGCTTTGCCGTCCATTTCGATTTCCACGGTATGAGGATCGGACTGTCCGTTATACACCCCTGTACCGGTAAGCGTCTCCGGTGTCTGGGCAGCCGGTTCGGTCTGCTCCGGAGCCGGAGTGTTGGCGGCTGGAGTATTATTGGCCGGCGGACTGACCTGCTTGCCGCCGCAGGCGGACAGGACAAGAGCCATCACGGAAGCAAGCACTGCTGCTAAGATCATTCGTTTTTTTATCAAAAGTAACACCTCCACATGATATAGACGACAATTTACTGGAAAAGTTCCTCATCTTACTAACTTGCAACCCCGTACGCAAGCGGGAAGGTCTTTGGCTCGCTAATACGTGAATTTGTTTCCGGGCTATTCCACACCTGCCAGCGGTCAGGTATAATGATATTTTGTCTGACACTTTTAATCTGAATTCATGGAGATGCATAATGAATACCCATCAGAAATCGTTCTACTCTCTGGAGCTCCTCTACGTCATCGGTATTATCGCCATTTCGTTTTCTTCCATTTTTATAAGATGGTCGGAAGCAGAGGTATCCGTCATCGCCATGTACCGATTGTACCTGACGAATCTGCTGATGCTGCCGCTGGCGTGGAAATACCGCCATGAATTGTTCAGGCTTACAGGCAGACAGTGGCTGTTAATGGCCGGATCAGGAATCATGCTCGGACTGCATTTTTTATTCTGGATGAACTCCCTGCGCCTGACCACGGTTGCCAGTTCTACTGTTATTCTAACGCTTGAGCCCATTCTTGTCATGCTCGGGTCGTTCTGGTTCTTCCGCGCAAGGGCCAACCGCATGATGGTTGTCGGCATGTCCCTTGCCGTTGTCGGCTCCATCGCCATCGGGGCCGGAGATTTCCACGCATCTGGAAACGCGCTGTTAGGAGACTTTCTGTCACTGCTCGGGACCATTGCCGTGTCCGCCCATATGCTGATCGGCAAGCATTTGCGGGATTCCATAAGCGCCTATGTATACAACTTCTGGGTGTTCGCCATAGCCGCCAGCTCGCTGGCTATGTACAATGTCGGCAACGGATTTGCATTTACCGGTTATGCCTGGCGTGAATGGGGACTGTTCCTGCTGCTGGCAATCGTACCGACCCTGTTCGGCCACTACCTGTTCAACTGGCTGCTGAAATATATCAACGCGACAGCCGTTTCTATGGCCGTACTCGGCGAGCCCGTCATCTCCTCCATCCTCGCCTGGATGCTGCTGGATGAAAGGCTGACGGCCGTGCAACTGCTCGCTGGCATGCTCATTTTGTGCGGTGTGTGGATGTTTATCCGGTTCGGGAGTGACTTTAAGAAGCCTGTTAGTGCTGCCGGTGACGCTGAACTAAGCAAGGCGGGTTAGTGTTCCTCTCGTGCCCCAAGACAGCCGCCGCTATGTTATGTGTGTGCCGATGTGCTATTGTACCATTGTGCTGCGCCAATAGCTTAGGTTTTCGAGCCGATATTGCGCCCGCCGGAAATCTAACGGTTGTGGCAGCAGCTATTTTGCGAAAAATGGCCTTTTCTAAATTTTAACGGTTGTAGCTGCTGTTATTTACCTTTTATCGAGGCGAAAATACCAGGGTTAGGTGAAATAAGCGCCACGGCAACCGTTATAATTTGAAAATCAACGTTCTTGGAACCAATAGCGTTTGTGGCAACCGTTAGAAAAGTTTTATGGTTAGAAATTTATCCTTTGTCAGATTTGTTGCGACGCTATTGATAAAATAGCGGCAGTTCAATCCGCTTTGGAGCGAAACAGGTATGATTTTACAGAATAAGGTCTCTACGGGCCGCTTCAGGCAAAGAGGAACCTCGGGAACGTAATGTTCATTGGGATTCCTCTTTGTTGCATTGGCTTCATTATAAAATCCCGTTCTGACAACCCTTTTTCCCGGATAAGAAATCTGACTCTTTGCAGAAGCCAAATTCTCCTTCTTATTGTAGAATGCTTATATATGGAATGGAAAGGTGGACAAAATGAAGATGAAATCAGTCGTATCCCTGCGCTGGCTGCTAGCCCGCTTGTATGAACCCGATCTGGTCATCGTGGACTGCCGCTTCTGGCTGAACGATCCTGCAGCAGGAGAGCAAAAATATCTTGAAGAGCACATTCCCCGCGCAGTTTATCTGGACCTGGATAAGGACCTGTCCGCACCTGTAACCGAGCACGGCGGGCGTCATCCGCTGCCGGATGTGGAAACGATGAGTCGCACGTTCGGACAGGCCGGGATCAACCGGGATAGTCGCGTCGTCATCTACGATGACAACAACGGCATGAACGCGGCCCGAGTCTGGTGGATGCTGTCCTATCTGGGGCATGAGAACGTCTATGTGCTGGAGCAGGATTTCACGGCCTGGAAGCTGGCCAACTATCCGGTGACGCAGGAACGGCCGGTTGTTGTTCCCACGTCATTTACAGCTCAAGTGAAGCCGGATATGCTGGTACAGATGGAAGATGTGCGCAAGGTGTCCAGCCAAGCGGGACCGGACGACAAGCTCCCGGCTGGCTCCCCCATCCTGATCGACTCCAGGGACCACCGCCGTTATCTCGGACTGGAAGAGCCATTGGACAAGAAAGCAGGCCATATACCGGGCGCGGCCAACTTCTTCTGGAAGGATGTCGTGAACGAGGACGGTAGCCTGAAGAGCAAGGAGCAGTTGGAGCAGCATTTCAGTGAGTTGGATAAAGACGCCGAAATTATTGTGTACTGCGGCTCCGGTGTATCGGCTTGTCCAAATGTGCTGGGGTTAAAGCAGGCAGGGTTTAACAATGTGAAGCTGTATGCCGGAAGCTGGAGCGACTGGATCAGCTACGAGGAGAATCCGGTGGCCACAGGGGAAGAATAATAATGAGGAAAGCTCGCTTTCAGCGCGGGCTTTTTATTTTGCAGGCTGCCGATCAGCATACATTTTGTCCGACGTTGCGCGGAATCAACCAGGAGTCACCTTCGACATTTCGATGATTCAGTGTGTCCATAGCTGACCTCAAAACCACTATGATATACTAGAGCCCAAGACAGAGCGAAAAAGCCACCACAGAAGTATGCAAAAAGGGAGGATACACCCGTGCGAACCGCAGGCAAAAACAAAAACATTCCCGTCATTCCCGCCCCTTCGCTGGGGACCGACAACTTCCGGCTGCTGCGGTTCAATCAGGAGATGCCTGGCGTTGAGCTTGAGGTCTACAACTTACACCGTCATGACTGTTTTGAATTATTCTGGGTTACGGAAGGACACGGCAAAGTTCAAATTGATTTTCAGAGCTACAGCTTTTCTCCTAACATCATGAGTCTTATTGCCCCAGGTCAAATTCACGGGTGGAGCGGCAAAGAACCCAACATGGCGTTCGACGGTTATCTGCTCATTTTCTCCAAAGACCTCCTTGCTGGACACCAACTGGATAATGCAAGCTGGTTGCAAACATCTCTATTGGATTTGATGGGTGATAATCCGTTCTATAATTTAAGCCCTGATCATGCTTCTGTATTCAACGAGCTGTTTCGCCTGCTGGAACGGGAACTGGAAGAGGAGCGCAAAGACCAGACAGATGCCGTCCGCAGCTATATCCGGTTATTGTTGATTGAAGCGGGACGAATTCATGACCAGTGGCAGCAAGACCACCGCGAAGAAGCAGGCTTCAGGCTGACCAAGCAGTATCTGGCCCTCGTGGAGTCCCATTTTCGCTCCGTGAACAGTGTGTCGGAATATGCGTCCATGCTTCATGTCACCACCAGCCATCTGGTTGAATCGGTCAAAAAAACATTAGGTAAATCGGCAGGCGAAGCGCTACGCGAGCGCCAGCTTCTCGAAGCTAAGCGCATGCTGCGGTACTCTTCCTCGACAGTTGATGAAATTGCGCACCATCTGGGCTTCCGCGACCCTTCCTACTTTGGACGTTTTTTCAAAAAAAATGTAGGCATGTCTCCGACCGCCTTTCGCAGACAGGACTGACACACGTAACCGCCTCTTCGCATTGAAGGTAGAGTAAGGGATGAGGTATCAGATCGGCCCCTTCTCATCAAACTGCCCTTTCGCATACGGCTTCCGATGCGAAAGGGCGGTTTTTTGCTTATTTCAGGACAAGGCAACGAAAAAACCGGACTTCTTATGGCACTTTCCCGTTTCGCGTTGACGCTGAGAATGGTTATCAATAGTATAGTGCTCAGAAGGAGGATCAGCCTATGAGTCTTGAGCAATTAATCCGGGAACGGAGAACGATTCGAAAATTCAACACCAGCCCTGTTCCACAGGATTTGGTGATACAGCTTTTAAAGAAGGCAGAGCAGTTGTGCCCTTATGACGGCAAAGCACGCTGGCGCTATATTTATGCTGGCTCCCCCGAAGAAAGGGAGCGGCTTACGGGCTATTTATTGGAAAAGATCACTGACAATAAAATTGCCAAATTTGCGCTGGGGCCGCTGCTCAAGCCCTATCAAAAACTCTTTAGTGAGGTGCCCGCCTATATTATTGTCCTTGCCAAAAGGGAAGCAGTGCCGCTAAAGCATGACGCAACCTACGGAACGGTATGCCGTATTCTACAAAATTTCCAGCTGCTCGCATGGGAGCAGGGGTTGGGAATGACCTGGAGAACTGAGCCGTTTATTCAAAACGAATTATTTTTCGGAAACATCGGCCTGCAGGAGGATGAGCGGTTTGTGGGCATTATGCTGCTCGGACATTTTGACAAGGCTCCCAAAGGGCGGTCGCGAACACCTGCCGAGCAGCGATGGACGGTCATCGGCGGATCATAATTCTGTCACACACCAAACTTTAAGGAGGATTATTACAAGGTGAAATTGTTGGATCGCACCATTGCAGAGCTGAGCAGACTTGAGCCGGAACATCGTCCGGTGTTACAAAAGCTAGTGCTGGAGTTGCTCAACCACGCCATATGGGCCCCCAACCACAGACTCAGGGAGCCGTGGCGGTTTATTTTTGTCCCACGTGTTGAAACGGAGAAAATAGAATGGCTCAGTCATGAAGCGGGGGCGCATTTGATCATCGCCAGTCAGAACGACAGCGACCCGTATAAGCACAATGAAAATACAGCCGCCGTGTTTTGTCTTGTGCAAAACTTTCAGTTGCTCGCCTACGAGCGGGGACTGGGCGTGAACGTCATTTTCCGTGAATGGATGTATGACAGCGTAGCATGCCGGAAGCTTGGCGTAACGGGGAAGGAAAAAATTACGGCTGTGCTAGAGCTTGGCTTTGGAGTGGAACGACCTGGGGCTGCATCCACGCGGCCTGTACGGCCGGCTGATCTGAACTGGAGCCGGCTCTGAAGAGTCTGAGCTTCCGCCAATATTCCTATTATCGTTTTCATACGCCCTCCATTTGGTATAATCAGGATAACTACTAATCTCTCAGATCATTCTGACATTACGGGGGCAGCTATGGACCAACAACTTATCGAGCAATTGACTCAATGGCATGAGGAGGACGAGCATCAGCGGATTGTGGACACCGTGCTGGCGATTCCCGAGAACGACCGGGATTATGAGACGATCAGCCGGTTGGCCAGAGCTTATAACAACCTGGGACTTTACGATGAGGCGCTTGAGCAATTCGACAGAACCTCTGAAGAAGGCGAGAAAGATCCCAACTGGCATTACCGGGTTGGCTTTGCTCTTTATTATTTGAAAAGGTATGAAGAAGCGGCGCGTGCATTCGACATTGCAGACAGCCTTGAGCCTGGCGACGAAGATACCGTTCTGCTGTTAAAATGGAGTCGGCAAAAAGCGGAGAAGCAGCGCAGACAGGAGCAGCGCTTGGCAGCCAAGCGGGCAGCGGCATCAGACTCTTACGATTCGGCCGCGAACTATGCTCCTTTTGCAGGAATGTCACTTTCGGATTTCTGGGAGGACAGCGAGTATGCCAGGAAGTCCTATATCTCCGAGCCGCCCACAGATGAACTGATCGTATCCGTCGAGGAAGAGCTGGGGTATAAGCTGCCCGCCTCGTATATTGCTTTAATGAAACAGCAGAACGGCGGGATTCCGAAGAACACCTGCTTTCCGACAGAAGTAGCGACCTCCTGGGCAGAAGATCATATTGCCATCACAGGAATTCTGAGCATTGGACGGGAGAAAAGCTACTCGCTCTGCGGGGACCTTGGCAGCCGTTTTATGATTGAAGAATGGGGTTATCCCGACATTGGGGTTGTCATCTGCGACTGTCCTTCGGCAGGCCATGACGTGGTGATGCTGGACTACCGGGCATGCGGCCCGGACGGTGAACCGGAGGTCATACATGTGGATCAGGAGGGCGATTATGAAATCACCTTTCTGGCCGAAAACTTTGAGGAGTTTATCAGGGGCCTGGTGAATGAAGAGGAATACGACACCTCCGCGGAAGACAAGGAAGCTGATCTATACAAAGTAGCCCATGGAAAGTTCTCCCCCCTGCTCGCGGAGTTGTGTGCCCAAGTCACGGAAGTGGAACAGATTGAACAAAAAATCCGCAAAATCTGTACCCGCATCGTCGAAGAAAAAGGCCATTTTTCCTTTCATGCAGACGAACGGTCGTATCTGATGTATGATGTGCAGTTTTGGCTGTACACGAAGTGTTATCCGGATACCAGCCGTCAGCAGTACCTGGATGTCTATCCGAAAATGATTGCATTCGGCGGCGAATTCGGCCAAGACGGCTATGCTCCAAGCTGGATTACCGACTGGCTGGACCAGCGCAAGCGTGAAGGGCGGATTGTACAGGAAAACGGCCAGCTCCGCTTCACGGAACAGGCCAAAGCGGGAGTGATCAAGGCTCTGGAGAATTTGGCCGATTAGCCAATTCAGTAACCGGAATAGAAACTCACCCATTGCCGGACAAGAACAAAAGCGAAGCCCGCGTCAATCGCGGGCTTTTACTTATGAGCCAATCCCTTTCTGTCAACACTTACCTTTAGGAAAGTAGCTGAACTAAAAGTGCATACTTACATCATTGCGATCAGCCTTTTATACTCATGACATACATCAAATTCAAGGAGGACAAATCGATGAAAACTCTTGTTGTTGTAACTCATCCAAGCATGGAAGAATCCGTCATTAACAAGCGCTGGGTGGAAGAGCTCCACAAATACCCGGAAAAGTATACTGTACACGAATTGTATAAGGCTTACCCTGACGGAAACATTGATGTGGAACAAGAACAGCAACTCATTGAATCACATGGCAATCTTGTTTTGCAGTTCCCTGTCTACTGGTTCAACTGCCCGCCCCTCTTAAAAAAATGGCTTGACGATGTCTTTACGTATGGCTGGGCTTATGGTTCGAATGGAGGCGATAAACTAAAGAACCGCAAAACGGCTTTAGCCGTATCTGCTGGCGCCAAAAAAGAAAATTATAGTGAAGCGGGGCCGTACCGCTATACCCTTGAGCAGCTGCTATCCCCTTTTGAGACTACCTTCCGATACTGTGATGCGGATTACCGTTCGTTTTTTGCGTTTTATGGTACAGAAGGTGATCCTGGCGAGAACGCGCCTGACGCAGAAAATGAAGCGCCTGCAAGCAAATTGGACAAAAGCGCACAAGCTTATTTAAATTTTATCGACAATCTGTAACCGGCATGTTCTCCTCTCCCCAGTCGCACATCATGTTCAACACCGGCATGAGAGAAAGACCACGTTCGGACAATGAATATTCAACCTTTGGAGGCACCTGCGGAAATTCCCTGCGTACGATCAGGCCGTCTGCCTCCATTTCTTTTAGCATCATGCTTAGCGTTTTAAAGGAAATGATGCCGATGCTCCGCTGCAATTCATTAAACCGCATCACTTTATTTTCATACAACCAGTACATAATGATCATTTTATATTTGCCGCCGATTAAGGACAACGTATATCCAAAACCGGTATCTTTTAGCTTCACGCCAGTAGGGAGACAGTTTTCGGACATTAGTTACACTCTCCTTCAAATGACCATTATCCAATCTTATGGAGAGAAAGTAAAGCAAGATCACGGCCCTTTAAACATTTCACCTCAGCTATTGTATAATAGAAGGGAATCAGACACAGGGGGACGGTTAGCCGTGATTGAAGTCATCACCTACGCAGAATGCTTGATAAGAGTGCCTCACGAAGAGGAATATGAACAATATATAGAAAATGAGCTGCTGCATTTGCAGAACGAAATTATTACAGAGCAGATCGTCTCCATCGACAAGCCTGTGCGCAACCACGCCAATTGGACGCTGGAGGCCCGGGTGCTGGCCCGCTTTATCCTCAATATCCCCGAGCAAAGCCCGGGCAAAAAGGTTGGGGATTATCAGGAGGATGTCGTTCCTTTCCTGAAGCGGTATGTGCCAAAATGCAATCATATCGCCAGCACCAAAATCGTGCAGATGAAAAGAGCATTGTATACGGACTGAAATTTCACAAAAAATGGACAAGCAAAACGGCCTGCAGAAGCCCATTCGATACGAATCGGTTTTTGCAGGTCATTTTCATGGCTCAGTATATTCCCATCATGCCTGCTAATTAAACAAGCCGCGGTACTTGCTCGGCGTAATCTGCTCGATTTTCTTGAACGTCGCCACAAAATGGCTCACATCTTGGAAGCCCACCTTGCTCGCAACCTCCTTGAGCGGCAGCTCGGGCCTTGCGACCAGCAGCTTTTTGGCCTCACGGATACGCAGCTGAATCAGAAAGGCATATGGACTCATGTTAAAGGTCTCACGGAACAAATGGCTGAGATGCTGCGGGCTCACGCCTGCTTGCCGGGACATCTCCTGCAGCCCGATATTCTCCGCATACTCGCTCTCAAGCCACTCCACAACCGGCCTGATCCGGTCATAATAATGTGATAGGGACGGCTGGTTTTCCGTTTTACCATACTTTTTCAGCATAATTAAAAACCGGTACAGCTCCTCGGATGCATCCAGTCTGGAAAACTCCGCGCCTTTGCCGATCTTTTTCAGCATACGCCATATGAGCTCGGAAAATGGAAACTCCTCCGACTCGGTATATACCTTCGACGCCCCAATCTCAAGCGCATTCAAAATACTGTCGGCCGAGGCTCCGCCGAACGTAACATACAGCGTTGACCACGCATCTCCCATGCTGTAATAGGAATGCTCCGTAAAAGGCATCAGCAGAATGCCCGCGCCTTTGCCAAGGGTGTACTCCTCGCCGGAAAAGGAGAATACCCCCTCTCCCTCGACGGTCTGCAGCCAGTGAAAATAAGGATATCCTTCAGGTCGTGCAAAATCCTCTTCCTGTGGATTGTAGCCAATGCTCTCCACAAACAAGGGCAGAGGCTTCTCCTGTCCGGAAAATGTGTATCTGATCTTCTTCAAGGCCGCTCCTGCCCCCTCCTCATCATACCGAAAAGCCTGTTCACTATGGAACAGGCTTACAGTTCAGGCTTATTCTATTTTACCGGATTGCATCCCGCTTTAAAACCGCATATCCGTAAGCAGGCAGTTCGAGCTCACCTGTGCGCTCAGTTTGATCCAGCAGGTCCTTGAATTGGCCATCAGGCAGCTTTACCTGATGGGCGCTGTCCGCAAAATTCATAATGAAGATATAATCATGCTCTCCGTCGGAACGCTGCTGCACACTGATTCCTTCCGGAACCTCCATATCCAGAGCCTGCCCGATCCCGAGCTGTCCCACCAGCTTGCCATAGAATTCATCATGGAAGCACGCCTCATTCCGTGAAGCAATATAATAAGCCACGCCCTTCCCGAATGGATTGACCGTCAGCGCAGGAGATCCCTTGTAATAGTCCTGCTCATACTCGGCCAGCACCTCGGCGGTTTCGGCATGGATCACCTCGCAGTATTCGCTGGTCTCATAGGCTCCTTCCAACCCAAGCCGGTTCTGATTGAAGCGGATGCTGTTCCGGTCCGCATCATACAGCGTATCAATTTCCTCTGCCCAGATACCAAGCAGCTTGCGCAGGGGCCCCGGGAACCCGCCCAGGAAGGTCAGATCATTTTCATCCACAATGCCGCTCCAATAGGTGACAACGAGCGTTCCTCCCTGCTGCACAAATTGCTCCAGTCTTTCCGCTACTCCTGGACGAACCATATAAAGCATTGGGGCGATGATCAGCTTATATCCGGAAAAATTCCTGTCCATGTCGACGATATCCACCGGAATGCCGCGTTTCCAGAATGCTCTGTAATGGGCCTGACAGGTGGCAATATAGCCCTTCTCCCTCGGCTTGAGCGCCTGCGCGTCATCCATCGCCCATTGATTTTCCCAGTCATAAATCAAAGCTACCTCAGGCTCTACCGAAGTCCCGCGGATTTCTCCGAACTTCTGCAAAATATCGCCCACCTCGGCCACTTCCCGGAATACACGTGTATGCTCGTGCCCGCTGTGGTCCACCACCGCTCCGTGGAATTTTTCCGAAGCGCCCCTGCCTTTCCGCCACTGAAAATACAGGATGGAGTCGGCGCCGTGAGCCAGGGACTGCACAGCCGATAAAGCATGCATTCCCGGCCGCTTCAATTTATTCACATTATGCCAGTTCACCAGGGATGGCGTATTTTCCATGACAAGGAACGGCTGTCCGCCTTTCATGGAGCGGTAAATATCATGCACAAAGGCGACGTCTGCCGCCAGATCGGCAGTTTGCTGAAAATCACTGTGCCAGGCCGGATAGCTATCCCAGGATACGACGTCCACTTCCTTGCCGAACTTGGCATAGTTAAGGCCAAGGAACGGGCCCATATGGGGATAATTGCCCATAAAGTTGGTCGTCACCGGGATATCCGGCGTAATCTCACGCAGCGGGGCGATTTCGTTACGGTAAAAGTCAATCGTCTGATCCGTTACAAAACGCTGCCAATCCAGATTATGGCCATGCACCTGATTCTCGCCGTGCGGAGCCGGGGATTCGATCTGCTCCCAAGCGGAGAATCTGTGGCTCCAGAAGCCGGTCCACCAGGCATGGTTCAGCTTGTCGAGCGTTCCATATTTCTGCTTCAGCCATTCGCGGAAGGCCTCCTGACACAAGTCGCAGTGGCACTCTCCGCCGAATTCATTGGAAATATGCCATAAAATCAGTGCAGGATGATCCTTGTACCGCTCGGCGAGCTTTGTATTGATCTCCCTTGTTTTCTCGCGGTAAACGGGAGAAGTAAAACAGTGATTATGGCGCAACCCGTGCAGATTGCGCTGCCGGTTGCCCTCCACCCGCAGCACCTCCGGGTACTTGGCGGACATCCAGGCAGGTCTGGCGCCGCTCGGAGTTGCCAGAATTACCTTCATATTTCTTGCCGCCAGGTCATCCATAATCCGGTCCAGCCAGCCAAACTCATATCTGCCTTCCTCCGGCTCGATCGCGCTCCAGCCGAATATGTTCAGCGTAAAAGCGTTGCAGTTCGCCAGCTTCATCAGCCGGTAATCCTCCTGAATAATTTCGGGGTAATCAAGCCATTGATCCGGGTTATAGTCCCCTCCGTGCAGCAGGCCTGTCACCGCCGGATGAAACGGGGCATATTTTTTGGACATGATCGTTTGCTCCTTCTCGCTTTAAAATTTTGCGGGCCAGGTCACATTGGCCGATATAGCTAATTGTAAAGCGATTACAATCCGATCGAAATGTAATAAAATGATGATTCGATATAAAAATATGAAACCGCAATCTTGGGCTCAAACTTTTTCATGTTAATAGTGATAAAAGCTGTTCAAGCCTGTCTTTGAGTGGAGGTTGTTCTTTTTTGGCCGCTTTGGCGAGCTTTTGGGCACTGCCGAAAATCCGGCACAGTACCAGCTCCCGCTCATAATCCTTTTTATCCTGCAACACCCGTACAAGCGCATCGGCAAGCTCGGGGCGGTCAATGGCTATATTCTTAACAGGTCTAGCCTCCTCGTTGCCTCCCAGCAAAATCTCCACCAGCACAGGCACTTGCTCCGCCTTGACGCCATGCGCCTCAACAAATGCTTCCGCATAGCTGTCCTGCACCAACTGATGCTCGGTATCCACCAGTTCCATATAGCGGCATACCAGCGGGAAATAAGACTCACTGTACAGGCCGAGACCAAATACGGCGTAGGTGCCGGGCATGACGGATTTTTCACTAGGCTCCACATCCCCGTACCAGGAAAATTCCTCCATCGCCGTTTCGGCGTATTCGGCAAGCTTGGGGAACAGGGCCGGATATTGCAATGCGTTACCAAAAAACTGATGAAGCTTCGACTTGGCGAGCTTTTTCAACGGGAGAAAATGCTTTTGTCCGCTTTTCAGCTGCAGCTTGTATCCTTTGGGAAACCCTTCTCTCAAAAGGCCGATCAGATAGTCCAGCGCTTCCCCATAAGCCTGCTCCTCTTCGGACAGAATGCGAATTTCTATCGTCTGTGTCACATCGTTATTTCTGCCTTCCATCCAGCTTCCTTTATAAGTACTTTCAAATTCCCCGCTTCCGGCCTGCAAGTAATTTGCCGCTTTCCCGGAACCGAGCTGGGCGGCGAGCTCCAGATACTTCTGCCTCGTATGCGGCTCCCTTCCGCCGATCTCCAGAGCTGCAAAGAGAAAAAAGTCCATTTCCCCCGGGTCCGGGGCCTGGCGTCCAGATTCCGCCTTCAACACCCAATTTGTCGAGTAATCATCAGGACGAACAAAATGTTGATTCAGAAAATGCTCCTGCGCCCAATCGTTCAAAGCCGAGGTATAATGGCCTGTCCACTCGTCCAATCGTTTACGGTTGCTGCGAAGCTTGTCCGTAAGCCGGCGAATCAGTGGCCCCACTGCTTTTTCATCCTGCTTTATAACATCCGGATTCGTCAAATGCCGTGCAAAGAAAAACATATCATTTTCGCTTGGCAGCACGGGAGGGTCGGATAGAATTTTCGTCTGAATAAAATGATCCAGCGATTCTTTGAGCTCCGCAAGCTTCGATTCATTCACCATGTGGTGGCTGAGCCGCAATTCAGATTGCTCCCGTTCAAATACAAATAAGATTTCAAAGCGGTAATCAAAAAAACGGGGGCCGAGCCCCTCCGAACGGAACAGGGCATCCATCCGGCCCCATAATGCAGGGAAAAACTCCTGAATCAGAAGCTCGTCTGTCAGTTCTTCTATATAAGAACCCGCTTCGATTTTGTACGAGCTGTCACTCCAGGAGAACGGTTCGTAAACATCGATATGGATGCTGCCTTGAGCCCAGTTGAATTTTCCTTTTCTCCACGCCACCTGGAGGTAATTGTGAATGCCTGCCTGCAGTCTGCTTTGCTTGTTCAGCTCATGGATTCTTTGGCTTTCCTTGGCGTAAATCGCGGTGACTTCCGCCCACACATCGGCCAGAAAAGCTTCGACAGCTTTATTCAATGATCTATCCCCTTGTCTGGTCAGTTAGTTACGTTCACTTGGTATTCTTTTATTCTAGTAGCCTGATAAGGTTGTTAAAAGAGCTTAAAGGCTTAGTCGGCCATAACAAAAATGAGCGGCAGGGTCAATTGACGCTGGTTATTTTTGCATGATACATTGATGCCAACTATAAAAAAACGGGGGACAGGCAGATATGTATACAGGCGCAGCGCTTTATCAGACCGAGTCGATCAGCCCGACCGAAGCTTTCCGCTTGGGGGAAGCCTTTTTCCATGCTATGGGTGTAATTAAAATAACGGACGAGGCTATTACAAGCTGCTTGAGGATGGAGACCATGACGGCGATTTCGATCTGGAGGAGGTATCCGCTGAAGCATTGAAAGAGAAGCTTTACGATGGCGAGGCTGACACCTTTTGGCTTAGATGAAATTCAGCCCAGATATTCGCCGAATTCTGGTCAGCACCTTTTCATGAAACTCTCTCAATTACCTGCAGCTGTCTCAAAAAAGTTCTCTCAAAACGCCAACCGGATCGGCCATAAAATCGGCAAACTTCGCCAAAGGGGCAAACTCCAGATGTTCTTCATCGTAGAATCCTATTTTCTTGGAGCCCGGGTGCCACACGATCAGAATATGGCTGTAATTATCCACCCCGGCCGACAGACGCAGCAGCTTTTTGCGGTCAACCTTCATTTCGACGGTATCCGTCAGGCTCAAAAAATCAATGTATTTGATCTTAAACTCATTTTTGGGGAGCATAAGACGCAGATTGTCACCGCTTAGAAAATCGATCAGCTCTTGCGGAAGCTTATAGCTCTGCAGTGCGTACAGCTTATTGCTACGGTCATGAAATTCAGGCGGCTCCAGCGACTTCAGGTATGCGGCCAGCTTGTGATTCTGATTGGCAGCCGCAATAATGTACGGGCGCTCGCCGTTCTGCTCGGCCAATGTGACATTCGCCCCATGCTCAATCAGAAACCTTGCCATCTGCATATCGTTATTTCTGACCGCCACGGTCAGCGGCGTGGCCCGGTAAGGGTAGACCATGTCCGGTTCGTTGAAGTTGATGTCAACCCCATGCTCCAGCATATAAGTCACAATTTTCAGGTTGTGATCCGAAACCGCGGTACGCAGTGTTTTACCGCCATATTTGCGGATATCCAGTCCGAGCTCTTGGATGACCGGAATGTTTTTAACGTTTCCGTAATAGGCCTCCTGATAGGCGCTGGATTGGACAGAGTTCAGCAGATTCACCCGTGCCCCCTGCTGATGTACATAACGTACCGTTTCCTCACTGCCATACCTGACAGCCAGAAGAAAAGCAGGCTTTTTCTCTTGATTCAATTCTGCTCCATGCTCTATGAGCAGTTTTACAGCGTCGAGCTGGTCCATAATCAGCGCGATTTCAAGCGGCAATAGATTTGTATACTTTCCAAGTTGAAGCGGGGCCTGTATATCCCACCCCTCAGCAATCAGCCTTTGCAGTGCCGGCATATTTCCTTCATAGATATGCAAAGCTTCCTCCGGCAGGGTCTCGAAGTTTCCTTTGTCCTTTAATTTGTACACTACAGACTCTCCTATCATGCTTCATTATTAATCAGCCGCAATTTCCTGCTCCGCTGCTGTCTCCATCAACTGGTGAATCTTCCGGGTCGTATTCACGTTGCGGACCGTCATATGCTTATATAGCTTGGTGCCCACCAGTTTGATCAATCCACTCCTTGAGGCATTCGCTTTACTGACGGAATACAAAATGGCCCCGGAAGCAAACAGCACCGTGTCGATCTCCGGATTTATCGGAATCTGGTCGAGAACCGACCTGTCGTTAATCTCATCCCACAGGAAAAGAACATCACCTTTCATTTGGGCATCATTCGTCCAATCCTCAGGCAAGACTTTCATAACTTCCCTGATTTCCGGCAGATTACGGATAAGGACACGGATATTGAGGCTAAAGTCGGCGAAGATGCCCTGCTCCAGTTTGTCTGCCAACTCCTGGTGGTTCATGCTTTCGTTAGAAAAAATGATGTTTCCCGAATTGATATAAGTGGTCACATGCTTCATGCCTGCTTTTTCAAACATTTGCTTGAGCAGCTTCATATCCACCTTGTTGTTGCCACCCACATTGATTCCTCTCAGCAAAGCAATGTAGATCAAGAGCTTCCCAACCCTTCTGTGATGTAATGAAAATATAATTGCTCCGGTTATTTCAGGGGGATTTCATACAGCTTGATTGCGGTCTGCAGCGATTGCTGAAGGCCGCGTATCACCTCAAAAGCCGGTTCGAGGCTCTCCCCGATTCCATTCACAAAAAGGTCAATATGAAATTTCAGTGTTGTTCCGATCTGTCTGCCGAAAGGAGTTGAGGGCGGAAGCGCAAAGGGGCGAAGCTGAATCCGTGTTCCGCCACGCGCATAATCCCGCACGAACCAGGCAAGAAACTCCAGAGAATGCATGCTTTCCAGCGAATAGTCCGTGCAGAGCTCAAATTGGATTAGCACTTCATTCTCCAAGCCGCCGTTCGTGCGGAGCAAGGCTGCATGGGGAAGATGGGCGAACCCTGAACTCCCCAACAGCTCCACGCTGATGGGCTCCAAATTTTCAACTCCGCTCTGGACTTCCGTAATTCCCTTTAACTGCATCAGGGTGTTATGGAATTTTTCAATATCAACAGGATAATGGCTCATATGCACTCCTCCAAAAATAATCGTCGTCCTTCCACTTCAAATACACAGTAAGGGTCCTATCCTCTGTATATCCGCACTTCCTCCCGTTTTCCTCAGCAAAAATTATAATAGCCGCGCCAGAAACCGTTCTATTTATGCCTGGCGAAGTAATATTACCGGCATTACGTCTAGCTTTGTTGATACACCGTGGCCGTCAGGCGATCCTCCGTACAAATAACATGTAAAAGATACCTTCTCATTAGCTGATCCGGTCCTCCCCATGCAAATAACCGGTATGAGCGGTGTAAGTCCCACTGGTCCTTTTTGGCAAATATTCTTTAATTATAGTACAGTTCACTTATATCTTAATTGATGCAAATTAACTATTTTTTATAGTCTATGATCTGGAGAACGGGGGCAGATTGCATGATTAACGATAAAAAGACTATGCCGGATTGAAACTTTAATAGCATAGTCTTTTTATGCAAATATCTGTATTCTACTACGCTGGAAGCTTCAGGAATCCTTGCGAGAATACTGCTTCATGGACACGCTGGACTCTCTTACGATCAGCCGGGGCTCGAATTCCACCCGCTCATATTCGATATGGTACCTTGATTCAGATACTCTAACAGCATCTTTCCTGCTTCGTTCAAAGATATATGGATAGAGGGTTTTTCCTCCTTCATTTGCTTTAGAGCCGCTTCATACCTTTGAACTGTCCGTTGTTCGCCAGCTATTAACTTTTCTATTTTATCCTCATAATTTTGAATGTTTAGCTGCTCATTTGCTATTTGCTTTTCAAGTGTTTCCTGAAGGTTGTATATTTGATCGTTCAGATGATCCTTTTCGATTTCCAGGTCAGTGGTTTTATTGCGATAAAATTGCGTAACTTCCTCCATTTCAGACAACTTTGCCTGCAAAGAGACATTCTCAGATATTAAAAGTTCGTTTTTTTGTTGTAAACGAGTCTGGTTTTTTTCCAAGCTCCTCATTAGTTTCTTTAAGCTTTCCGCTTAGAAAACGTAGAGATGTTACGGTCTCTGCGTTTTTCTATTTTTCACTTTAGTTTTTACCAAATTGTTTTGATATGAAATTAAATCTGAAATATTCCATTGTTATACTCATGCTTGTGACTAATACTTTTTTATGTAGTTCAACCAAAATTTCTATTGATTAGTATGTCAATTTCGTGACAAAAAAATATATATAATATATAATAACAGTATAGATTTATATATTATATATAATCCAATAAAAGATTTAGGAGGTATTTTCATGACAAAAGGCTCAAGATTACAAGATAAAGTAGCTTTAATTACAGGAGCTGCAAAAGGTATGGGGGCAATGCATGTCCGTATCTTTGCAAGTGAAGGAGCAAAAGTTGTAGCAACAGATTATAATTATGAAGGTGTACAGCAAGTAGTAGATGAGGTAAATAAGGAATTCCCAGGTTCAGCAGTTGCTTATAAACTAAATGTAGCAGATGAAAATGACTGGATAGAAGTTACTAAAAAAGCATACGAAAAATTTGGTAGATTAAATGTACTAATTAATAATGCTGGTATTTTAGAAAGCGCAACCTTTGATAAATTAACACACGAACAATGGAATCGGGTAATGGACGTAGATACATGGGGCGTCTTCATCGGTATGCGTAATGTTCTACCATATATGAAAGAAGAAGGTGTTGGTTCTATTATCAATTTGTCGTCCATTGCAGCAATTAATGCAAGCGGCGGTCTATCAACTTATACAGCTGCAAAAGGGGCTGTAACTGCATTAACGCGTGCTGCCGCAATTGAATTCGCACCATTTAATGTACGTGTTAACGCAGTACATCCAGGAACTATTGATACAGACATGTTCCGAGAAGGATTCCCAACAGATGAATTACGTCACGCTGCAATGCAAGGTCAACCTTTAAAGCGTGTTGGTAAAACAGAAGAAGTTTCTTATTTAATGGTATATTTAGCTAGTGATGAATCAGGATTTACAACAGGCACTTCTCAAGTAATCGATGGAGGATATACTGTACAAGCAGGTGATATTGCAGCTGTTCCTTCAGAAGAATAAATTTAATATAAAAAAAGACTTATCTAAAATTAAAAAACCTACCTTTAGGTAGCTCAGCTTGCAGAAAAACCCCCATTTTTTAAAGTATGATTTTGAATAAAGGGGGTTTTTTGTTGTTTTATTTTTATTTGACCACAACGTAGTGATATTTAGACATAATAAAACCACTTTATGTTGTGGGTGAATTCATGGAAAATTCTGCTGAAACTTTCTCGACAGCCTAGCTACCTTTTGGTAGCTGATTTTATATAAAAAATGTCTTAAGTGATAGGTCTCTTAATGACATTTTAGCTTCTTCATATTGTTCATTTATAATTGCATTAACAGCAGTAGATAAAAGATCCTCCCTATTTTTTAAATTCTCTTCCTTTTTCCATTTTACTTGTGAATATGCATTTGTAATATAAGTAATTTGTGTGTAAAAGTTTAAAAAAGCCTCGTTGTTTGCTACTTCAAAAATATAACGACATGTGTAATCACACTGCATTGCAAAATCAATAATTTCTTTATCTTCCAAGAACTTTCTAGCAATTGAAAAACGATTCATTAATGTTTGATATTTTTCGTCCGACCACTTACCGATTGAGTAATTCACACCAATGTTAAAGATCTCTGTCAATGCTTGAGTATAGTCTTCCATTACTTTTTCAGAAATAGATTTTACGCGAACACCTTTTCGTGGAATTCTTTCAATAATTTTTGTGTTTTCCAAAATAAAAAAAGCTTCCCTTACAGGAATATTACTTACATCTAATTCTTCAGCAATTGTATTTTCTGTTAGACGTGATCCTTGTGGAAATTCACCCATGAAAATCTTTTTCATAATATAATGGGCAATCTCTTGTGATAATGGCTTCCCTTTTTGTTTGTTAAAAGAGTAGTCGATAAAATCTTTCATTATTAAAATCCTCTTTCTAATTAATTTACTATATTATATAGTAAATTTTCTTATTCGAGAAATTGAGAATACTAAATATTTTGTTCAAATTAATGAAGATACAAAGGAGGAGTGAATAAATAAACAAAGGGCCCATGGCCGGATTCGTGTAGAATGAAAGTTCCTACACCCACATTCACACAAGGAGAATCCGCCATGAGCTACACGCAGCGGCTGCAAGCGGAAGTTCTCTTGCGTTTCAGTAAGAAAATCCCCTCCGATCTGCAGTATTGAATTCATTGTAACATGAACTCTTTTTTTCACTGTCTACCGTGAGGGGATAATAGCACTTAAGTTGATGAGGATTCTTCGATTGTAATATGCTCTGTCTTCTATTCCGGCTTGGAAGTTGGATACAAGTGACACGCAACCTGCCGTCCGCGGGCCGCCTCGGCAAACACGGGCTGGATCTTGCTGCAAATGTCCATGGCTGCCGGGCAGCGGTTATGGAACGCGCAGCCCTTTGGCGGGTTCTCGGGGCTTGGCACATCACCCTTCAGGACGATCCGCTGCAGGTCCGCTTCCGGGTCAGCAACCGGTACGGCGGACATCAGGGCCTTCGTGTACGGATGCAAAGGCTCCTGAAAGATTTCCTTCGTCGGCGCCAGCTCAACCAGTTTTCCAAGATACATGACGCCGACCCGGTCGCTGATGAATTTCACGACAGAAAGATCATGGGAGATGAACATATACGTCAGGTCGTACTGCTCCTGCAGATCCTTCATCAGGTTCAGCACCTGGGCCTGGATGGATACGTCCAGCGCGGATACCGGTTCATCGCAGACGATGAATTTCGGATTCAGGGCGAGTGCTCTTGCAATGCCGATCCGCTGGCGCTGTCCTCCGGAAAATTCATGCGGATACCGCCCGGCATGATAGGACGACAACCCGACAACCTCCAGCAGCTGGTCAACCCGCTGCTTAAGCTCCGTTTTGCTTACATTTTCATGGGTAATCAGAGGCTCCTCCAGCACCTGCTGCACCGTCCATCTGGGATCAAGCGAAGCGAACGGATCCTGGAACACCATTTGCATATCCGTCCGGAATTTGCGTAATTGCTCGAGATTCAGACTGCGCACGTCCGTGCCGTTGAAGATAATCTCGCCGTCCGTAGGCTCAATCAGCCTGAGGATCGCCCGCCCGGTCGTGGATTTGCCGCAGCCGGATTCCCCTACAATCGCCAACGTCTCTCCCTTCTGCACCGTCAAGGTCACGCCGTCAACGGCCCGGACAGCTCCGACCTGTTTGGAAAACAGGCCTTTTTTGATCGGATAATGCTTCTTCAAGTTGCGAACCTCAAGCAGTGTGCTCATGATATCCCTCCTGCTGCAGCAAACAGCGGCATTTATGCCCTGCTTCCACTTCTTCCAGCTCAGGCGCATTGGCACGGCAGATGTCCTGGGCAAATTGACAGCGCGGCGCGAATCTGCAGCCTTCCGGCATTTCCAGCGGATTCGGTACCTGCCCGGGGATGGAGGCCAGCCGTTCCTGCTCGCTGTTGAGCTGCGGCAGGGATGCCAGCAGGCTTTTGGTATAAGGGTGCTTCGGATTTTTGAAAAGAGTCTTCACATCCGTCTCCTCCACGACCTGACCGGCGTACATGATGACGACCCGGTCACACATTTCTGCAACTACGCCAAGATCATGCGTGATCATCAGGATGGACGTGCCTTCCGTCCGCTGCAGCTCTCTCATCAGATCCAGAATCTGCGCCTGGATGGTCACATCCAGCGCCGTTGTCGGCTCATCCGCAATGAGCAGCTTTGGGTTGCAGATCATGGCCATCGCGATCATCACCCGCTGCCGCATCCCGCCGGACAGCTCATGCGGATAGGAGACAGCGACTTTCTCCGGGCGGGGAATTCCGACCTTGGTCAGCATTTCCACCGCCCGCAACATCGCTTCCTTCTTGCCTACGCCCTGATGATATCTGACGGCCTCGGCAATTTGCTTGCCCACCCGGAATACCGGATTAAGCGAGGTCATCGGCTCCTGAAAGATCATGGCAATGCGGTTGCCGCGGATTTGGCGCATTTTTCGCTCCGAAAAGGCGAGCATGTTCTCACCCTCCAGACGAATCTCCCCGGCGGCCACCTTTCCTAGCCCTTTCGGGAGAAGCTGCATAATGGACAGGGATGTGATGCTTTTGCCGCAGCCGGATTCGCCGACGATCCCGAGGGTTTCTCCTTTATCCACCGCCAGATCCACGCCATCCACTGCCCTGATCACACCTGCGGCTGTTTTGAATTCGGTGCGAAGGCCGGTCACTTCAAGCAGCTTGGCCATCTCTCCATCCCTCCTGTTCCAATATAATCAAAATCATTGGGGTACTCCGTTAGCCTGATGTTCGTTCGATGTTCAGGCTTCAGCTGTTTATTTACCGGCATCCAAATATTTCAGCGCAGTCAGCGCGTATACTTTGGCCGATTGAATGATCTGCCATACCGGCGCTTTTTCATTAAAGTTATGAATGGTCGGCAGCTCCGCCGGACCATACTGCAGGACAGGGATGTCGTACTTGCGGAATGCGCGCGCATCGCTGGTCGCCCACTGCAGCACGCCATACGCCTCCTTGCCGCTCACTTCGGCAATCGATTCCACCAGATCATGCACGATGTCCGTAGTTGGCGGCGTCCAGTTCGCATTGCCGAAAAATCCGAACTGCTTCAGCTCGCTATGAATGCCCACACCTGCCAGCAGCTCCTTCGCTCTGGCCAATACATCCAGGTAGTCCACGCCAAACGGCACGCGCGAATCGACCTGCACGGTGCAGCGGTCCGCCACCACATTGACCTTGGTTCCACCCTGGATTGTTCCAATGTTGACCGTCACATGGTCAAAGGCCTGCCCATATTCCGGTGTTCTTTCCTCGGCTACATACCGTTTGGAGATTTCAATAATTTCTTTCACTTCTGCTGGAATATCAGGTTTGATATCCCAGAGCTGCTGCAGGGCTTCGATGCCCCGGGCCGCTTTCAGAATCGCGCTTTCGCCCGCGATCGGCTGCAGGCTGCCATGTCCGGGTGTGCCTTCCACCGTAAACTCAAACCAGCAGCTGCCCTTCTGGCCAATCGTCGGATTTTGCGGCCCTGACGGCTCCGCGATCACGGCCGCCGTTCCGTCGATAAACTTGCGTTCCAGCATCCACGGCACACCGAGATGACCGCCGGTTTCCTCGTCAGGCACGACCAGCAGCGACAGGCAACCATCGAGCGGAACTCCCAGCTTGGACAGCAGGGCGACTGTAAAGATCAGGCCCCCAAGGCCTGCCTTCATATCCGAAGCGCCGCGTCCCAGCAGATAACCGTCGCGAATCTCACCGCAGAACGGGTCAAAATCCCAGCGGGACAGATCCCCCGCAGGCACAACGTCCGTGTGGCCACAGAAAATGAGCCGTTTTCCGCCAGCTTCCGGCGAGCCATAATCAGAAACAAGATTCCACATCTTCGGTTCAGCTTCATAAACGGCCGTTCCAATGCCCGCCTCCTTCAGATAGTCCATGATAAACTGGCTGATTTCCCGCGAGTCGCCTGGGGGATTTTCGGAAGGAAACTGAATTAACCGCGAGCAGAACTCCAGCAGTTCATCCTGCCGTTTATCGATTTCTTCCAGTATGAGCTTTTTCCAATCTGTCATATCGGTTCATCTCCTCTGCATTTATGGACAGTCCATTGGGACGAACTAACCACGAAATCACGAATCACGAAATACGAATCATGAGCCACGAATATGACAGCCCCCGGCTATTCATTGACCAGGGGCGTCATGGCGGGCTTCCGAAATTATTGCTTGTTCAACGAATAGAAGCGGATCACCTCATCTGGATAGTACACATATCCGCTGATATTTTTGTTCATGCCCGCAATCCGGTTGTATTCATAGAGGTAGGCCCATGGCGCTTCGGAAGTGATGATTTCCTGGGCTTTGCCGTACAGCTCCTTGCGGACGTTTTCGTCCTGCTCCGTGCTGGCCTGCTCCCACAGCTTATCCACTTCAGCATTGTTGTAGTGCATATAGTTGGAGGAGCCCTTGCTGTACATCAGGAAGCCGAGATGATAACCCGGATCGTTAACGAAAGAGGTCCATTTGGAAATATAGGCTGTCAGGTTGCCTTCACGCTGCTGTTCAAGGAACTGCGCACGCGCAACGTTAACGACGTTCATCGTTACCCCGATTTTGGCGAGCTCAGCCTGAATCAGCACGGCATCATCCGCCCAGTCCTGGAACCCGGAGCCAAGGGTCAGATCGAAGGTGAAGCCGTCAGGATAGCCCGCTTCGGCCAGCAGCTGCTTGGCTTTTTCCAAATCGTAGGTGTAATTATATCCGGCATCCGTATATCCCGGCGTGTTGCTCGCAACAGCGCTCTTCATCTGCTTCCCCTGTCCGTACATCACATTATTGATCAGCTGATCGTAAGGAATCGCATAAGAGATGGCCTGACGCACCTTCGGATTGTCAAACGGCTTCACGTTGTTGTTCATGGCAAAATACAAAATCCGGTTACTTGCGTTGGATTGAACCTTCAGGTTCTCATTGCTTTCCAGGGTCGCAACGTCCTTCGGCGGAATTTCAATGGCCATATCCACGTCGCCTTTATTCAGCAGCAGCACACGGTTGGAAGCCTCTTTCGTAAACTTCATGTTGACCTTGCTGACCTTTGGCGCCCCCTGCCAGTAGTCCGGGTTCGCGTTGAACACCGCTTCAGTAGCCGGGTCCCATTTTTCCAGAAGGAAAGGTCCGGAGCCCGCTTCATTCGTTTTCAGGAAGTCTCCGTCGCCTTTTTCCTTCACAAGCACATCATCGACAATGGAGAAGTTATACAGGGAAATCATCTGCAGGAACATATGATTTGGCTTGGACAGCTTGACTTCAACGGTGTGATCGTCCACGGCGGTCACCGTATCGATGGCGCTCATTCCGTACAGGAAGCTGCCGGAGTCCGAATTTTTCAGGCGCTCAAAGGAAAACAGCACAGAATTGGCTGTCAGCGGGTTACCGCTGTGAAACTTGACGCCTTCACGCAGATGGAACGTATAGATCAGCTTGTCATCGGAGACATCCCAGCTTTCCGCCAGCATGGGCTGAATGTCTTCGGTATTGGCGATTTCGCCGCCTTCGGAGGACTTCGTTCCGTAGGTGACAAGCTGGTCATACAAGGCAAGCACCAGCGTGTCGGACGTCAGATCGCTGGCTTCGGCCGGATCCATCGTCGAACCGCCTTCAGAATAAGCAATGGTGACCGCTTTCGGTGCAGAAGAACCGTCCACGCCGCCGCCGCCGTTAGAGGCCGCCTGATTGGCGTTGCTCGCACAGCCTGCCAGCCATAGAACCATGGACATGGCGATGAGTAAATAAAGACTTTTTCTGAGCATTGCATTTTCCCCCTTGCTGACTTGTGCTTTATATTAGTTATTTGCTGGAGCGCAGCCTTGGATCAAGTACATCCCGCAGACCGTCCCCAAGCAAATTGAACCCTAAAATGGCTGTAGCAATTGCGAGTCCGGGAAAAGTAACAATCCACCATTCTCCCGATATGATATAAGCGCGTCCTTCCGAAATCATGGCCCCCCACTCCGCCGTCGGCGGCTTGACCCCAAGGCCAAGGAAGCTGAGGCTCGCGGAGGTCAGAATGGCAAACCCCATGCCCAGCGTGGCATTGACCAGCAGCGGAGCAAGCGCGTTCGGGAAAATATGTCTGAATAAAATGGTGGAATCCTTCACCCCAATCGCTCGGCTGGCTTCCACAAACTCTTTTTCCCTCAGGGAAATGGTCTGGCCATGAATGAGTCTGGCGAATTCGGGAATGCCCACAATACCCACGGCAATCAGAGCGCTGAGCAGCCCCGGGCCCATCGCGGCCGCGATAGCCATGGCCAGCACCAGTGAAGGAAAAGCAAGCAGGATGTCCATACAGCGCATAATAATGCTGCCTGTCCGTCCGCCGTAATACCCGGCAATCGCTCCCAGCGGAACCCCGATCACAAAGGAGATGGATACGGCGATCATGCCCGTCCATATGCTGATTCTCGCCCCATAAACGACACGGCTGAATATATCGCGGCCGTAATTATCCGTACCGAACCAATGCCCGGCGCTTGGAGGCAGCAGCTTGTTGACCGGATCGGTGCCATACGGATCATGCGGAGCAATCCATGCGGACAGAATTGCCGTCAGCATCCAGCCCAGGATGAATATCAGTCCGATTACAGCCAGTTTGTTGCGAACCAGCAGCCGCCAAAAGGTCGTTCGCTTCCCCGCGGAAGCCTGCGGCTGTCCGACAGCCGTTTTGACCGCTGCATCACTAGCACTGCTCATTTCAGTCCCCCCTGTCTCTCTCTTCTATTTACTCAAAGCGGATACGCGGATCGAGCCACCCATAAATCAAGTCCACAGCCAGGTTGATAAAGCTGTAAATCAGCGCGCTGACCAAAGTGAAAGCCTGAATCGGCGCATAATCCGCAGCCAGGATAGAATCCGTTACGTAGCTGCCTACCCCCGGCCAGGTGAAAATCGTTTCCGTGATCACGGCGCCCCCAATCAAATAGCCAACCTGCAGACCCAGCACCGTAAGCGTCGGGATAAAAGCGTTGATAAGCGCGTGTTTGTAAATGACGATCCATTCCCCAAGCCCCTTGGCCCGTGCAGTACGGACAAAATCCTGGCCGATCACCTCAAGCATGCTGGAACGCATCATTCTGGCCACGATGGCCATCGTACCTGTGCTGAGACAAATGGCAGGCAGAATCAAATGAGAAATGCTGCTCTTCAATGCCACGAAATCCCCGCTTAATAAGCTGTCCACCACATAAAGCCCCGTAATATGCGTCGGCGGATTCAAGTCATTGCTGATCCGGCCCATCGGGGCGGGAGCGATACCCAAGGTCGCATAGAAAATGTAGATAAACAAAAGCCCGATCCAGAAAATCGGCATACATGCGCCGATCAGGGAGAACACCCGCGAAATATGATCGATGATCGATTCTTTGCGCGTAGCCGCCAGAATTCCCACTGGAATCGCTACCAGAATCGCCACAATGAGACTGGCCAGAGCCAGTTCGATGGTCGCCGGAAACCGTGTCGCAAAATCACTGGCCACCGATTGTCCGGTGTGATAGGCCTCACCAAGATTCCCCTGCAGCAAGCCGCCTGTATAATGAAAGAACTGAATGTACAGCGGCTGATCAAGCCCCATGCTTTTGCGGATATTTTCAATCGTTTCCGGTGTTGCCTGTTCTCCCGCAAGCATGACGGCAGGATCGCCAGGCAGAACCCTTGAAATAATAAAGGTAATGATGACAATTCCCAGCAGTGCCGGGATCATTTGAATCAGCCTGCGAATGGTGTAGATAACCACTGCCTTTCCCCCTTTTTATACGGATGCAGCGCATCCTCTCTTGTCATGTTTGCATTCCCCTCATGTTATATTTGTTATCCCGTTTGCGATTTTTTCAATTGTACTGTAAGGATCACATCTGTTCCTATGTACCCTGCAAATAAAAATATGTTGTTTCTTTTGTCATTTGAGCACAAATAAAACATTGAATGTAATGTATCGTACAAGCTTATTAGACAAATATGTAAATTTATATAACATGTTTTTTTCAACAAAGTAATATAATCAAAATACTACCTTGACAGTCATAGTAATATGCCGTATCATGCAGATGTGGGGGTGATTGAATGAGCGAGAACAAGATCACATCCGACCTGCTGCGCGGACATACCGATACGATGATTTTACGGCTCTTGTCCGAAGCTGATCATTACGGTTACGAGATTGTCAAGCTGATTGCCGAGCGTTCGGGTGGCGAGTATGAACTAAAGGAAGCCACGATGTACTCCAGCTTCCGGCGGCTAGAAGCAGACGGCGACATCGAGTGGTATTGGGGCGATGAATCACAGGGCGGACGTCGCAAATATTTTAGGATTACCGAGAAGGGCAAGGATACTTACGCCCGTAACAAAAGCAACTGGGAGTATGCAAAACGCGTGTTAGAAAACTTATTATAAGGGGAGATTTGAGATGACGAATCCAAAATTAACGGATTATCTGAACAGCGTTTTTACGCCATACGATGGGGTAAAAAGCGTCACCGAATTAAAGGCCGACCTGCTCACCGATTTGCAGGAGCGTTACCGTGAACTCAAGGCTGAGGGCAAGGACGATGAAACCGCGTTTCAGATGACGGTTGAGGGGATCGGCGACATCGAGCAAACGATTCTGGAGGTCGCCAACCTCTCCCGCTCGCTGCAACGGCAAGTCGTGACCAACTTTAGCGGCAGCAACCTGGCGACAAGCGACTTTGCAGGTGTTACGGCCCATAAAGGACAGTTTAATGGCAGCGCCTTGCACGGTTCCGATTTTTCGGGTGCAGATTTGACCGGCAGCTCGTTTAAGGGCAGCGATGTACGTGATGCCAATTTTGACGGCGCGAATCTGACGGACTGCAGTCTGTCCGCCCTTGACCTGAGGAATGCAAGCTTCAACAAGACGATTCTTGTACGCACCAACTTCAGTGCGGCAGGCCTTGACGGAGCCAAATTCACAGGCGTAAGACTGACCGACGTGACATTAACGACGACCGATCTTAGAAAAACGATTTTCGAAGGTTGTTTATTTGATGGAGTGGACTTCAATTACTCCGATATGAGCGGGCAGTGTTTCGACCGACAGACGTTCATAGGTGTTAAGTTTGACCGAGCGGCATTAAACAACGTTTCGTTCAGGGGCGCTACATTCAAAAATGTTTCTTTCCAGTCCGGGTTTACAATTTCCAAGAAATACTTTCGTGCGATCAAGACCATCTGCTTTGACGGCGCAACGATGGATAAACTAACCTTTGCGCTGCTCAAGGGCATGGAAGCCGATTTGTCAAAAGTTACTGTCATTTAATAAGGGAGGGGATCCGATGCAAACCGTGCAAACCAAGTCCATTCAAGTAAAAGGACTGCAAAAATCCTACAAACAGCTCCAAGTGCTGAAGGGCGTAGATTTCGAGGTGGAGAAGGGTAGTATTTTCGCTCTGCTCGGCTCCAACGGGGCGGGCAAGACAACGGTTGTCAAAATCCTTACCACGCTGCTCAAACCGGACGGCGGAACCGCCGCCGTAGGCGGATTTGATGTCGCTTCAAAACCCGATCATGTGCGGCAGGTGATCAGCCTGACCGGGCAATTTGCCGCCGTGGACGAAATGTTAACCGGACGGGAAAATTTGATTATGATTGCCAAGCTGCGGCACCTCAAAAATCCACGTCAGGTGGCGGATAACATGCTTAAACGCTTCAACTTGACAGACGCCGCCGACCGCAAGGCATCTACTTATTCGGGTGGTATGCGCCGCAGGCTCGACATCGCCTTGAGCCTTGTAGGAAATCCGCAGCTCATTTTCCTCGACGAGCCGACGATCGGACTTGACCCCGAAGCGCGCATCGAGGTTTGGAGGATTGTCAAAGAGCTTGCCGACGGCGGCACGACCATATTTTTAACCACACAGTATTTAGAGGAGGCTGAGCAGCTTGCTGACCGGATTTCCATACTGCATGAGGGTAGAATTATCGCCAGCGGCACGCTCGATGAACTGAAAAAGCTGTTCCCGCCAGCAAAGGTGGAGTATGTGGAAAAACAACCTTCATTGGAGGAGATATTCCTCTCAATCGTTGGTAAAAAGGAGGAGAAGTAAATGGAGACGGCAAAAAATCACTTTTTCAGCGATATGGGCGTGATGCTTGGACGTTCCATGCGCCATATTTTCCGCAGCATGGACACCATCATCACGGTCTGCATCACTCCGATTGCGATGATGCTGCTGTTCGTCTATGTGTTGGGCGGCGCAATCCAAACCGGCACAGATAACTATGTGAATTACCTGCTGCCCGGCATCCTGCTGATTGCGATTGCTAGCGGAATATCCTATACGGCTTACCGCCTGTTTTTGGATAAGCAACGAGGTATAATTGAGCGGTTCCACTCCATGCCTATTTCGCGTTCCGCCGTGCTGTGGGGGCATGTGCTGACCTCGGTGGTATCCAACGCGATATCCGTTGTCGTCATCATTCTCGTAGCGCTCATTATGGGCTTTCGTTCGTCGGCAGATATACTGTCTTGGCTTGCCGTAGCCGGTATACTCGTGCTGTTTACGCTGGCTTTGACCTGGGTCGCAGCGATTGCCGGACTGTCCGCAAAATCGGTGGAAGGTGCAAGCGCGTTTTCCTATCCACTTATCTTTCTGCCATTTATCAGCTCGGCGTTTGTGCCGACCGAGTCCATGCCGCTTGTCGTTCGCGTCTTTGCCGAAAACCAGCCGGTAACCTCGATCGTGGAAGCCATCCGTGCACTGCTGTCAGGTCAGCAGGTCGGTAATGATATATGGATTGCGCTTGCGTGGTGCATCGGAATTATGCTCGTGGCTTATATCTTTGCGATGAGGGCGTATAAAAAGCGGATGTGAATGTCTGCCTGAGACAATTACAAAACTTTAAATTATTCTGTTACTTTTCCCTGTTTTATATCCTGTATATTGGTTAAATGACAGACAGACTGTCACCAATTTTCTTTTTTCCTGGGAGGAGCTACACAGCATGAGCATAAAATACAGAACGAAGTCAGCTGCGAAAACGGTTATAGCCATGGGAATCATGGGTGCGGCGGTTTTCGGCACAACTGTCCCCGCCTCCACTCCGCTCATGTCCGCTTCCAGCGTCGAAGCAGCTGCAGCTACTAGCGACAGCGTAAGCGCGGAGCAGAAGCAAATGGCCATTGACACGCTAAATTCCTTCTATAAACCTGCTTTGAAGGGACAATTTCCGGGAGCCGTCAGCGGCTTTACGATTGGCAAAACCAAACGGACCGAAGTGATCAAAAAGTTCGGGGAGCCTGCAGAAAAATCGGGGAATTTTGAATGGTATACCGCCAATATGGGAAATCCCGGTTACGCTTTTGCCTATAAATCCGGTGTGATCAATGAAATACGCTATTTTGGCACAAATGTAGAACGGCAGACCAACATCGGCGGCATCACGATCAGCATGCTGTGGCAGCAGTGGTCCAAGCCAACACACAGCACCACCATACGCAACAGTGGTAAACAGCAAATCAAAGTAACTTACCTCAGAGGCGATTACAAGCTGGATTTTATTTTCAATTCCAGAACCGACCTTGATCATATCAATCTGACCAAAGCATAATTTACGAACAGCGGCAGCGCGACGAACGGCATCCAACCATCTTCAGCGCTGCCTTGAAGCTGCTGCATTGGTTGGATTTTGACTTAGTTGCAGGTACTGCAAGCCGACGAAATTAACGGGGAATGTTGATTCAATAGAGGGGCGACGTTTAAAGAGCCAGCGTTTCCTCCGTAATTTTTCTAATTTGAAGCCTCTCATGGCTAAAGCCGCGAGATTCCTGGGTAGTCCGTTCTACTGAACAGAATTAGCACGTGATATGCCGCCAGGCTATCCCCGCAGTCCCTGCGGTTCCTTTAACTATTCAGTTAGAAGTCTTTTGCCTTCGGCAAGGATATTTTTGCTTGCATTGTTGTCACGGTCATGGTGGCTGTGGCATGCTGGACATTCCCACTCCCGCAGACGAAGGTCTTTGACTTCTTTATTTTGGTAGCCGCAACACGAACAGATTTGAGACGAGGCGAAGGTTTTACCTACGGCCACAACTCTTCGTCCGTACCATTTAGCCTTATATTCAAGCATCTTTTTAAATCGATACCAGGACACTTCGCCAATGACCTTCGCCAGCTTGTGATTCTTCATCAGGTTAGATACCTGCAAATCTTCCACCGCGATCAGGTCGTGGTTTTTGACGATATGCGTTGAAATCTTTTGCAGGTAATCCGTTCGGGCGTTGGTAATGCGTTCATGGATGCGAGCCACCTTTACCCGTTGTTTGTTCCAGTTGGAGGAATCTCCTACCCGTCTGGAAAGAATGCGTTGTTCCCGAATGAGTTTTTGCTCCATCTTCCGTAGAAACTTCGGATTCTCAAACACTTCACCACTGGATAGAACTGCGAAATCTTTAATCCCCACGTCAATCCCGACTTCCCGGTTTGTTTTGCGCAGGGGCTCGATGTCGGTTTCCACCAACAGTGAAACAAAGTATTTGCCCGTAGGATTACGCCTAATCGTCGCACTTATGATGCGACCTTCGACTTCTCTGGACTTCGCAAATTTCACGAGCCCTAATTTGGGTAGTTTCACCTTATTGCCTACGATTGAAATATTACCATTGGTATAGTTCGTTTGATACGACTGCACCGGGTTCTTTTTACTCTTAAATCTCGGCGCATCATTTTGTTTTCCGAAAAATTTTGCAAAGGAATCGGCCAGATGCTGCAAAGCATTTTGCAAAGAAAATTTATCCGGTTCTTTTAGCCATGTGAGCTCTTGCTTCAATTTCGTTAATTGAGCAGAGCATTGGGTATACGACAAGCCTTTGCCTGTACTATGATAAGTTTCATTCCATAAGGCCAGAAAATGATTAAAGACAAACCGGGAACAGCCCAGCGTCTTGTTAATGAGAATAGCTTGATCTTCATTAGGATAGGTACGAAACCTATAGGCTTTATAGACAAGCATATTCTCACTTCACTTTCTGGCTTTGAATATACTTTCGGATTTGTTCTTCGGTATGTTCACTGACGGTAGCCACAAAGTAAGAGGGACTCCACAAGTGGTCTCCTCCCAGCTTGTTTTTGAGCTGCGGAAATTCTTTAAACAAAAGTCTTGCGGAAATCCCTTTTAACACTTTGACCATATTGGGTATGGAATGTTGTGGTGTGCATTCGGCCAGCACATGGATATGGTCCTGATCTGTCTCCATTTCAGAGATGGAAAAGTTATAGTTTATCACACATCAGCATCATCATATCCGTCCGTTCCAGGAAACGAAGCCTGCCACGACGGACGGCCTTCTCTGTCTCCTCCGGTTCGGGGGTTACGCGGGCAAACGGCATAAATGGGCGGAGTTCCTTGAGGCTTTCCCGGATCGCTGCATTCAGCGGTGCGCCGTCCCCCCATTGTGGGGCCCGAACCATCAGCCTTGCGGTTTCAAACTGCTCCGGAAAATCCAGCAGCAATGGATCGATTTTCATGCTATGTCCCCTCCCTAGTAACTGCAACGATATACGAAAAACAGCCGGTATTCAATCTTGTTCCATGTACCAGGTTCCGGTGAAAATCGCAGACCGCAATGCCGGTCCCGTTTCGTCCACCAGCTTCTGCAATTCAGCCTTCTACAACCAAACCCGAGATTCGTTGTCCCACCGCTTAATGGGTAACCGAGGACCTGAAGTCATCGTAGCTGGACAAGTCTGCATGGTAATAGACAACGTCCCCGTCCGGAGCTGCAAATTCATGACCATACTTATCCTGGACTACATTGCTGTACCCCTCCAGCTGCCATTGGTTATTCAGCGGTGTATTATCCCCTTGCAGTCTGTAATACCGCAGATGTGGAGTAGCCGATCCATCCTGATAGGTTTCAATGTTGAAATTGACCACGATGTACCCGTTCTTCAGGAAAATCGGTGAGTTGTCCGTCAGCCTGTTGGTTCTGCCATACTCCGCTATATTGAATCCAGCCGGAACGACATAGGGAGCGGCTGGCAAGCTATACTCGCCATACCACTTTTGAATGGATGCTACTGCACGGCCCGGATCTACCGTTTTCGGAATATCGGATGTTGGCCCAATTAAAGTCCGCACCCGCTGCGTGAGATCCAGCAGGCTGTATGAGCCGATGGTATTCTTCTTGCCTGCTTGTTTCATGAAATCGGCAAAGCCATACGTCGCCACGTATTTCGCGGTATTGCTCAGCTCGGTCGAAACAATGTTACGCATCGGGCTGTTCAGAACCATATTGCGGGTCACTGTGTCCTGGCTTGAACCGATCTTCACGAACTTTTGACCTGTGGTCTGATTGTGGTAATACAGATCGACTTTCTGGCGCTTGGTTCCGTCTTTGTTCACAAAGTAGAATGTCGGCACGATCTTCACGTGGTCTTTCGGGCCGAAATGATTGCCTTTCGTCTTAAAGTCAAATTTAAAGGAGTAGCCGGTCTTAACGGTCACATTCTTATACCCGCTGTTCGGGTGGCTTCCTGGCCGGATCGGCAAGAGATACGGGAACGTATTTCCGCGGGGCGCACCGTCAATGGAGTTCGGCCCGACCCAATATGCTGTACCAGTTGGCTCTGAGCTGCCTTTTTTCGTCCGGAACACCATCTGCCAATCATAATCTGTGATGTCCGTCACCTTGAAATCATACAGTCGCCCGATCACTTCCACCGGCACCGTATTGATGGCCACATGGTTGGCCAAATCAAGATTAGCCATCTTCTCCCAGGTGAAATTTTCAGGTGCATTCTCCGCTATCGAACGGAAGTGAACCGTATATTTCCCCTCATTGACCCATACCGGCATCCGGAACGTGGTCTGCTGCTGCGTCACCGGAATATCAATCCAGGTTTTGGCCGGAATATATTTGCCCATATCTTCGTTGTAAACATCGAACTCAAACAGCACTTGCTTGTATGCTGTGTACTTGGCGTAATCCCGGTTGCCGTACCCTTTAATATCCCGGTGCGGCCCACTCGTCGGCATGGTGACGGTGAATGGCCGGTCCAGCACCAGGGCAGCGGTGCCAGCGGTCGGGTATACCTTCTGGTTATGCTCCTTGTCATTACTCACGCTTGGATACATGACCACCGGCGTATGGACCGTGACGCTGTTCAAATCATCAACCGGCTGCCGCTCGTTTTCCGGATTGCCCAGGCTGCCGTCGAGCGGAGAATACTCAATCGTGCCGGAGCTTTTATTGTCTGCTTTGTTGCTTTTGGTTACCGGAATGACATTGCCCGGACGGTACAGAGCGTTTTCGTCAATACTAAGCGGCTTCTTGATCTCTCCTGGCTCCTTAGTCTTGGTTTTGACCATGGAACCGTCCATCACGGTTTCTCCGTTGAATATCAGCTTGTCGTTACGCACATCCAGCTCCGGCGTCTTTTCTTCAGCGTAGCTCTTCAGGTTTTCATCCGGAACATCCGGCTCGCTGCTGCCACCATCAATCGTCTGGCTTGGTGCGGAAGCCGATACCGGTGACGGCTCTGGCAGATTCACCACTTCTGTTTCCACGTTCATCGTCGCTACTTTGTAGGAGCTGCCTGGTTCAATGACGATACCGTTGACTTGGAAGGCGTAATTATAGAGCTTTGCGGTGTCGATTTTAAACACCTGCAGGCCAGGAATCGTCCAGTACGAATAGTGTCGGACGATTTCATAGGATGGGGTCACGGTGACGCTGCGCGACTTGTTAACATCACGCGACTTCGTTTCGCCCTTGCTGTTTTCATAATCTTCTTTTTCCGTCCATTTCAGTTTGTAAGTCTTGCTCACGGGAACCGTAAACGTACACGTGCCGGTGAACTTCTCGAATTTGTTGTTGTACAGGTATTCCTTTGCCCAAACGTTGCCGTATAAGCTTTCCGAGGTCGGAATGCCCTTGGCCACTTCAAACTTTTCGGACCCCCGCGCATCCGCCTTGATCTTCCCGACCGCACTGCTGTTCATCAGGCTGCCGGTTTTAACGCCTGCAGACTGCGGCGGCGTACATACCACCGATGGCTCCGCTGGTTCCGGCTCCGGAAGCGACGGACACTGCGGCCCCGTTTCTGTGCCGGTTCCTTGGCCTGGCTCCAGGCATGCCGTCTTGTAATACAGGTAAGCAGTGTAGCTCTCAAATGAACCGTCATAGGTGAAGCTCGGGGCATTTCCCTGCTGAATGGTGCCGCCTGGGGCTGACCCGGTCGTACTTTTCTTATACCCGACGTATGTAAAGGCCGAATTGGTTGGCGGCGTGAAGTCGTAGGCTTGGCCAACCACCATGGATTCTTGCCGTGGCGGGAAAATGCTGGCCAGGGATTTACCATCCTCCGTGAAGTATTTCACGGTCAGGCTGGTATCCAATTCGATTTTGAACAGGATCGGAACATATATCCTGTACGCTACCGTACTTTCAGCACAGGTAGGACACTGTTCATCCTTCACGTTTCTTGGGTTCAACGCATCCAGAAGCATGTTAACAGTGATCGGAATGGTTGTGGTATCTGTACCAACCCCTTGCATTTGAAAAGGTCTGATATCCGAATTCGTTGTTCCATTACTGATTGCTTCTCTATAATCGTTGTACGAATCTGAACGGGATTGCTCAAAATAGGCTACCGGATCGCCAGTAGTATAAACACGTGCCTCTACGTTTTTAATTTTCCGGTTCGGGAATTGAAATTTATAGGTGAACTTGGCATCGCCGCGCATTCCCTTGTTCGGCTGCCGCCCTCCGTCCGTCCAGACCAACTCCCCGCCCTGTCCATCCGTACTTCCCCACATTTCGTAATACATCATCCCAACAAAGTATCTGTAATTTTTGTCCTTATAGTATTTAAGTGGTGTGATCTCCGTCGCCGCCTGCACTACATCGTTCTGGAAAATGGGCAACTGCAGAAAGAATAGCAGCCCCACCAATGATGCGGTAACAATGCGCTTCAGCTTGAGTGTTGCTCCCATGGGCTTAGTTTCCTTTCCATGGGTTAATCAGCAGAGGAATGTAGTCTTGCTCGCTGCCGCGAAATCCAATGTACTCTATGTCCTTAATGGTTAAAGGCTTCTGATCTACAATGCCGTCAATAATTTTATCAGAACTTGACCAGACACTATAAAAACTGTACTTTGTCCCATCACCGTTATTAATGGTTCTTTGGTCTATAGGGTAACGGTAGCGAATATCACTTTTCTTTGTAAGGAGGAACAAATTCCCTGCACTGGATGTAGTCTTTGACCTGACTTTGAGGTAAATATTGGTTGTCTTTGGGTCTGTATACAGTTCAACGCTGTAAATATCCCGTTGAAAGCTCGTCGGCAAATCACTAATTTTAAAAATTAAAGCCTGATTATACTTCTTGTCCCCCCGAGGACTTTCCAGCAAATATTGCTTCTTTGCAAACCATTTCCGGTACGGATCCAGATTCACCGGCTTTAATCCGGATTCCTCCAGCGTCGGAACTTCCTTTGCCCCAATCCAGACCCACCGGCTAAGCTTGTCCCATTCTACCGGTTGGCCAAGCCCCTCGCTGACCAGGCGCAGCGGCACAAACGTCCGGTTCTGCTTCAGAACAATCTGCGTGTCATACGTCTTGGTTTGGCCATCGATGGTAGCCGTTTTCTGCCCTACGGTCATGTTAACCGTATGCTCGTTATTTTGGATGGACACGGACAGCTTACTGCCTGATTTGGTCCAGCCTACTTTCGCGCCCAGGGCTTCACTGACAAAGCGGATCGGGACCATAACCCGGTCGCTGCCATCCTGAAATGGCTTTGCATCCGGAAAGGAAATTTTCTTGGCGTTCCACAGCACTTCAATGTCTTGTTTGCTGCTGCTTACAGCCTGGGCTGGTGTGGCAATCCCAAACAACAGGGCGGCTGCCGTCACGGACAATAGGATTTTTCTCATTGATTACTACCCCTTTTCTCAATCGCTAATAGGTTGAACTATCATTTCTTAGTAGAAATTACGCCTAAAGAATGACATTTCTTCAAAGTATATCGGTTTCCTTTATGTGATTTGTGATTTATATGCTTTTTCTTCTCTATGTGCATGTCCACCATCATCTGCAGCAGTTCTGTCCGGTCTCGTTCAATCAGTTCCATGAGCGATTGGTCTGAGCGTTCCTCCTGGATCTCAATCAGTGTATCCAGCACCTTGGTGATCTCGGTTTCAATTTGCGCAATCTCCCGCATCGTATGCTCCAACAACGTTTTCATCATGTGTAATCCCCCCCTTTCAGTGAGGCAGATCGTACTCCAAGTGACTATGGATTGAAATCAGCTATCCTTAACGCCTTAATGTCACTTCTACTCTGCTCAGAAATAAAAAAAGCACCGTTCATCAGCCACAGGTATGGGCTGGTAAACGGTGCTTCCGTCACATCACATATTTTTACAGTTAGAATATCACAGCACAGCAAAACAGACAAGCTGTTTCTGCAAAATCATGCGCTCCAAGGTTTCAATTCCTCTGTTAGCATGTCGACCGTTCATCTCCATGTTTGGCGGATTTGATCGAATCGTGTTGCTTTTATTTCCATCGGCTCCCCTTACTCTTTGGGTGTTTATTTCGGTGCGGCTCCTTAGACCGGTGCATCATAGCTCACAAGATAAGGCTGAAGTTCCGTATTGTAATGCCCGATGCTGTACTCCACGACATGACCATCTACACTGTAGGAGTATCGGATACGCTTAAGTGTAGGAGACCCTTCCGGTATGCAGAGCAGACGAGCAGTTTCGACGCTTGCCGTGCCAACGGTAAACGCATCGCGAAACCGGTCCAGGCTGATATCATTTTCTTCAATCAGGTCATACAGTGACTGCATGTTGGCATCCTCATCACCTGTCACGGCAACGGCCGCAGGAGCGAGGTAATGCACATAATGAATATACGGATGACCATCGAGCAGATACAACCTCTCCAGGCGCAGGCAGCGCTCCCCGAACAGCTGAAAAGGCTTGGATTGCACATCATTGGTTACCATTTCCGAACCGAGCAGCTTCTTCTCAATCCGGTGGCCTTCATCGACGAGAATTTCCGTAAACCTTTTCCCTTTGGACAATCGGGACAGAGAGCGATTCCGGATCACTGTCGTTCCTACACCGCTTCGTTTTTCCAGATAACCCTCCTGGCATAATTCCTGCACCGCATTGCGGACCGTCACTTTGCTGACGCCAAACTCCTTTTCCAGCTGCGGCTCGGACGGAATGATCGTGCCCAAGGGATAAATGCCGTGCAATATCCGGTCTTTCAAAATTTTCTTGATTTGCAAATATAACGGCCCATTTTTGCGCGTAATGGACAATCCGCGTCACTACCTTTCCACGTCAGGCATCATTTGGGTCATGGCCTTCATCACTTCGGCCTCGGATGCATTCGGCGTATCTCCGGACACGGTATGCGCCAGCGCCGCGGCGGCTGCGGCAAAATCAACCGTGTGCTTCACGGAAAAATTCTGAATTTCTCCATGAATGATGCCGCTCGCATATGCATCTCCCGCCCCTATACGATCATACACCATAAAGTTAAGCATGTCCGAAAATTCAAACTGTCCGTTTTTATAAATATACCCCTGCAAGGAGTGGCTGTTATCCCGGTTGATGGACCGGTGCGTCCCGGCGGCCACTGAAATACCAAACTTGTGTGCAACCTGCGGAATCAAGTCCATCAGCTGCTCCTTCCTCTCAGTGGCATGTGTTTCCATACCGAGAATATGCAGCGCATCTTTTTCATTCATCAAGACCACATCGGCCAGTCCGAGCATCTCCTCATAATGAGGCTTGGCCAGCGCATATCCGTCATCTCCCCACAAGGAAGGGCGGTAATTGCAGTCGAACACGACTTTGCCGCCCGCCTGCTTCACTGCTGCGGCCAGTTTTTTCATATGCCCCCGCACCGTGTCGTTCATGGCCAGCGTAATTCCGCAGAAATGCATAATATCCACGTTCCCGGCAATGTCTGCCGAATCGTAGTTGTCCGCCGGAGCCTGGTTAAAGCTGCTGCCCAGCCTGTCCGTATACGTCACTCTGCTCGGACGCAACCCAAAGCCGTTTTCCAGAAAATACATGCCGACAAATCTTCCGCCCCGCGGGATCAACGAGGTGGACACTCCCAGCTTGCGCAAATACGCAATGGCCGCTTCGCCCAGCGGATTGTCAGGCAGCGTCGTGACCAGGTAACCGGTGTGACCAAAGCGCGCCAGAGCAGATACAATATTGACTCCCGTTCCCGAAAAGGTATACCGGAGCGTATCCGCCTGTGCCAGTGTGTCGAAGCCGGGCACCTGCAGCCGCATCATCACTTCCCCGAATGCGGCTACACGCTTACTCATAATGGTCCACCAGCTTTTTCATCGTTTCGTACAATACTTGTACGTCCTTGACGTTTGTGCTGCCAGTGTCATTATCGATGATGGAAGAATACACGTGCGGGATCACCTGCGGAACACCCGCTTCAAGTGCAATGCGCACAATCTCTTCGAAATTGTCCAGGTCGATGCCACCTGTTGGCTCGAGGGCAAAACCTTCCTCGCCGCATGCCTGCGCCACCGCCCGGAACTCATCCTCCAGCTTCAGCCCCTGCATCGGGAAATATTTCAGCGCATTGCCACCCATATCGCGCACGAGCGCAATCGCTGCTTTCACAGGTACAATGGCATGCTCGGACAAAGCCGCACTGACAGGGCCTGTCGAAATATTCACATAGCCGGGACGGCCGTATGGAGACACGAGGCTGTTAATCCAACTATCACGGGTGTCCAGATTGGCGCGGGTCGCTCCAACGGCTGTGAACACCTGGTTGATATGTGTGCCGCCATAGCTTTTCACGATTTCCGCCACGACAGCCGCCTGCCGGTTGTCCCCTGCCCCAAGTCCGATGGACACGGCGTCTTTAATTGCCGCTCCATATTCCTTCATGGCAGCGACAGCCGTCTCGGCATCCGGATAGTTTTTGGACAATACGCCGACAATGACATGGCCTTCAGCGGCTTCATATACTTCACGGGCGTTCTCAATGCTGCCTGCCAGCACATTAAGCGCAGCACGGTTTTTGTAAAGACGTTTTTCCATCAAAGACATGTTAGTTTCCTCCTACAATTTCCTGAATTCTCGATACGATCACCTGGATGTCGTCCCCTTGAAAAGAACGGGCATCCAGATCGAAATATCCCTGCCGCACTCCATAGTCGCGTGTATAGATAGCAATCTGCCCTTCACGCAATTGGTCATTCACCTGTCTGGCATCAATACCGGTCTCTGCCGCGTTAATCTGGATCCGTCCGCGGAAAATTGCTCTGCCCGCCTCGTCCTGCACGATGCTGACACGGACACCCGGCAGCTCATTTAGTACCATCAAGGCCTGCAGCGATTCTTTCTCCTGCTCGCTTTTATCCTCCTTGCGGGTATATTCGTCGAGCGCCTGCAGCAGGCCAAATGTCGATTCCTTGCCAACCTTCATGCTGCGCCCGATACCGTGCAGCTGCACCTTAAGCCACTCGATATATTGACGCTTGCCGGCGACAATGCCTGAGGTCGGTCCTTCAATGGCTTTGGAGCCACTGTAAATGGCCAGGTCGGACACCTCGACATATTTGTAAATATCCTCTTCCGCCGCCGCATCCACGATGAGTGGTACTCCCCGCCGCTGTGCAACTTCCCAGGCTTCCTCGACGGAGATCATGTTCTTTTGCACACTGTGATGAGATTTTACATACAAAATAGCGGCGGTCTGATAGCTAATAGCGTCTTCGATATGCTCCTTCCAGCCTTCATTGGCATAGCCCACTTCAACAAGCTTGCCTCCGCCCAGATACACCATGGTCTCTACAGGAGCGCCAAATTGTACGTTATGGCCCTTAAGGATAATGATTTCGTTCTTGGAAATGGGGTCCTGGTGAAGCCGTTCGCTCAGGCGTTTGTTGCCCTGGGTCACGATGGCTGCGACCGACAGCGCAATGCCGCTGGAAGCCGAGTTGACGACAACCGCTGCCTCCGAACCCAAAATCTGCGCAATATGGTCGCCGGCTTTATTCACCAGATCAGCAATTTCCACGTACTGCTGCCCACCGGTCTTCACCGCCTCCATCACCGTGTCCGTCGGTGCGGAGACACCCAGAATGCTCATGCGGCCGCTGGCGTTAATGACCCGTTTCAATCCGTATTTAGCAAGTAAAGAATGATCCATGAATGACAGCTCCTTTAGCTTCAATATATTGGTCCGCAGTCCGTTGCTCGCCTTCGGAATCGACAAGCACAATCGGCTCCTGCTTGACGGCAAACAGCGTCAGGTTGGCATCGTCCCCGACCTGAATGCGCCCGAGCTCGGGCTTGCCAAGCCAGTCTGCCGCTTTGACGGTGACGGCATGAATAACCTCTTCCAGGCTGTAGCCCAGAATTAAAAACTTGGACAGCACGTTCGCCATGCTGTAGACCGGTCCGTTCAGACGGTTGCCCCGGTAAATGTCGGTGCTGATCGTGTCAGGCTGAATGCCGTTTTGCTTGGCATGCTGGGCCACCCGGAACGAGAAGCTCGCCGAGCCGTGGCCGACATCCAGATGCACTCCCCGCTTGACTGCATCCACCAGCACGGGCAGAGGCTTACCGGCTTCATCGAACAGATTGTTCGGCTTGCCGTTCAGATAGTGGGTGACCACGTCCCCTTTGGCGAGCAGTGGAATCACCTCTTCGATTTGCGGCGGAGCCGAACCGATATGCACCATCAGCGGCAGACCGGTTTCCTCCGACAGCTCACGCGCCAGCACCAGCGGCCGGATGCCGCTGTCCTTCACCACACTGCGGCTGATGCGCGCCTTCAGGCCGACAATGAAATCCGGGTACAGAGCGACGGTCTCCTTGACCTTTTCCTTGTCGATCCACTCCAGTTGGGACAGCTCATCCACCCGCTGCAAGCCGATGTGCGAGATGTTCAGAAATGCAAAACAGCGGGTGTTCGCAACCGCCGCGCTTGCTTGCAGTTCCCCGATCCGGTCAGCGCCGCAGCTTCCCGCATCGATGATCGTCGTCACCCCCTGCTTGACGCCAATCTCGTCAATCTCGTCTCCATACGGGTCAAACTCCGGAAAAGCATGCACATGCATGTCAATCCAGCCGCTGGATACGTACAGCCCGGTGCCATCAATTCCGTCATTTCCCGGCAGCGAGCCTCCCTGGACAATCTCCGCAATCTTCCCGTTCTCGACAACAATGTCGGCGGACTGCCCATTGACGAATTTCACATTGCGAATGACAAAACGTTCAGACATGTACTCCTTCCTTCCCGAACGGCCATCCATCTTCATAAGGCGATAGCTTGTTTGGCTCCCTCTCTTACCGGAGCAACCGCTCTTTATAGATCAACAATACCACATCTTGAGCAGGAAAAGAATATAACGTTATAATGTTTAAGTGAAAAAATTATTATATGGTTATTGAGCTGTTTCTCTTTAATCTTCGAACAAGCAGCAGCTAAAGTCCTTGGGATATAAAATCATCCTGCTGGACTTTGAAGAAATTTTCATGAAATATCCAAATGGTCGACGGGATTATCGTCAAAGCAACGATGGACTGAGGCAGCTTCCAAGCTGATGATCGAATCCATTGAATCCGACAGCCAGCGCACCAGTTAATTTCCAAATAAACTTCAGACTCCCAGACTGAGGTGGCTGTCTATTGGGTTCGTGTCTTGATGCCCCTGCACGCTGCTTTGTACGATTATCCCTCTCGCTCAGGGAATAGGTGGGGCTAGGACAGGTATTCGTCCGTTTCTCTGTTTCTGATCAAACGGGATAATCATGCAAAGCGTCCGTACTTGCGAGTGTTGATTGATCTGCCGCCCAACCCACCGGCCTGCCAAGCCGTCAAGAATTGATTTCTAGGTTGAGCCAAACTTCAAACAGATCATTCAAAAAAATGAGCGGAGGATTCATTGATCCCCTGCTCGTTTTTTTGCTTTATCCTCTGCCCTCGATTCGCACATCGCTAAACTCAGCATAGCCTTGACTGACAAACAAACCAAGCTTTCCTCGTGGGATATCATACATTCTGGCGCTCATCGCTATGTTCGCATCCACGTAAATTTCGCAAATCGATCCGTCCATAAACACTTTGATTTCGTAAGGACGATCGGGAATAAGCTCAATAGGACGCTCCAGTTCTACCTCATAAGGGAACGTCTTCCCGCCCTCTTCCGACTGCATGATCTTCCCGCGGAAGGTAAGGCGATTCCGCTGCGGTTCCAGGGTAACGTAATAGGCCTCATCTAACCTGTCTTCCGTTCGCAGCATGAACCCTACCCCTTGCGTTTGCCCGGAGAATGAGACGCTGGCGGAAATCTTGCATGAATCAGGCAGTTCTTCCCTGCTCGTGCAGCCGGCAAAGCCGTACGGCGACACGCAGGAGAGCGTGCGATCCGAAATGAGCCAATCTCCCGTAATGCCCTGGTAATGTACGGGCAGCGGCTGCGAAAACGCCACATCAACCGTATCCGGCACTTTTACGCCGAGCGTGCCGTCAGGGCGCTGAACGAGTTCATGGACGATCAAATTTCCTCCCCAATCCCAGGTATTGTAGTCCTTTCCTCGGGATTTCGGCGGATTCCAACCGAATAAATCGTCGTTTTTCGTGGGATTCCACCCGAACAGATAGCGTTTTCGCCCGTCTGACACGGATTTAGCCGCATAGAATGCCCGCCCGTCGAAGGTATCCTCCCGGGGAGTCAGCCACGGGCCTTTCAGGGAACGGCTCATCCGGTAAAAGGTCGCAAAACGCCCCGTATAGGAGGAATAGATTAAATACCACCAATCCCCGATCCGAAACAAGTCGGGACATTCATGGGCCCCCACGTGCAAATTCGGCGCGTACAAGGGCTCGCGGTACTCCCAAGTTTTAAGGTCTTTGGATGACAGCAGCGCAGTGCACCCTTTTCGGTTGGTTGGCCCTTTCGCCATCGCGGCAAGCAGCATCCAGTATTGGCCTTCCTCTTCATTCCAGAACACGAAAGGATCGCGCCAATCGGACAGCTCATAGATGCGACCGTCACCGGCAAAGGTATCTTCGGGAATAGGCTCCCAGGTCTTCAAGTCGCTGCTGATCGCATGGCAGACGAGCTGCTTGCCTGGAGGAAATATGCAGTAGAACATATGATAGATACCGTCCACTTTCAGAATATGGCCGGTGCCGCCTTCGATTTTGCATGCTCCTTCTGCCTGATAATTCACGAAATCCTTCGTTCCGACCAGATACCAGCCATGGTCAAGATCATCCCGGTAGTTCTCCCGCCAGCCGTGCAGATAGAATAGTTTAAATTCCCCGTCTTCATAATAGGGAATCACATCCCCTACCCAGGCGTTCTCCGGCCGATAGAAAAATTCCCTCATCCTGATTCCCCCTAAAGATTTAAGTGGCTTAGCGTTCATTCAACGAAACAGTTGGAACGTTCTACTTCTTGACCTGTACCGGTACGTTAAAATCATCGACGTTAAGATGTCCAAAACCGCCCGTGGATTGGTCAACCACCTTAATATAAAGCTCCTCGCCGATATAATTCGATGCATCCCAGATCTTCCGTTGATACTCCTCATAATTAGTGGCAGTCTCTTTAAACAGCTCTTTGCCGTCCGATGCCCGGACCAGCGCAACGTACAGCTTATCTATATCGCGCCCGCCGCTGACTAGGAAGTTGATTTTCCCGTTCCCGCCAAGGATGAAATTCTGTGATTGTAGCGTACCTGTCAAGCTGTCACCCCCGGCTTGCTCGTTGAAGCCCCACAAATGATAGCCCCCTGGAATTTTTTGCGACGGGTTAAAGTAAATGTTACCCCAGAAGAACTGGGTATCGGTCACATGCACATCTTGGAAGGCGTCACCCTCCGTTATCCAGCCTGTTAAGTCGCCTGTGGCAAAATCATGATTAGGCAGATCTGTTATATCGGTATATACTGAGTTATCCCAGTTCTTAGGCACATCGACCGGAGCAGCCGGTTGACCGGTTAAAGCATTCATCTCCCATACTTCCATCGATTTGACTGTGACATCCTTGTCGGCCCAAACCTGCAAGCCCAAGGAATCGTATCTGCCTACGTAAACTCGGGTTGTCAGCTTTTTCTTGTAATTAGCAAAAGCTTCAATGACCGAGCGATCGAGGAAAATATGGAGTTTCAGATTCTCTCCGTTTAGATCAACGTATCCGCCTTGAATGCCGTCCACGCGCACATCCGGGTCGATACTGCTCTTGGTGCGATCCACATTAAAGGTACCGTTTGTCTTGTCGTAGTAAATCAGTGTTTCTTCCTGTCCATTGTCGGAGCGCCGCACCTTGATTCCGAATTTCTGAGCCTCACGCGGATCCATTTCCATCACAATTTCCAACATGTCGCCTTTGACATTCCGGATCAACTGATTAGCGGACTCCATATTTTTCTCTGAAAAATCAACCAGTTTATTTCCTCGCAGACTCTGCAATTCTTGAATCGGCTCAACGCGCAATTCGTCATGCTCATCCAGGCTTAATGAAACTGGCAGAGCCAGATTATGAGCCCATCCGGATTGATATTCTGCTTGCGGTGTTCTTACATTTTGCACCATGGAGAATACGACCGTTCTTCCGTCAGGCGTGACCAGACCGCTCTCTGCGGTTAAGTAGCCGTCACCTACATCCATTTTGGAGGGAGCCTCTTGATCGGGGATAAACTTGAAATTCTCCCGATCCCAGGTCCCAATCCAATAAAAGACCTCAACATCTCTTTGTACATCGTTCGCCGGCGCTACATGCTCCGGTTTTTCATGCGGATTAATCATGAATATATGTTTTTGTTGGCCCTTGCTATCCTTGCCTAAAGGTAATAATACCGGCAGTTCCCAGACCGTGCCCAACTCCGGATACAGGGTTCTGTTACTAACATATAAAGGCCCCTTGTACTCCCAGTTGTACATATCGTCGGATACATACACTAATGCCGTACCGCTGCTGAAGTCCTGAAGGCCGGAAGTCACTAATTGATACCACTTATCCGTCTCTTCATCGTACCAAACGAACGGATCACGAAACTCGTTATGGATGCCGATCCCGTTCTGTTCCGTCACCGGTTCGGGGTATTTCACCCATTGCTCCAAATCAGGATCGGATACATCGGCTGGAGTTGCAATTGCTGTTCGTTGGTTCGGCGACTCGGAGTCGTTGCCAGCGGTATAGATAGTACGGGATTGCCGTTTCGATCATACGCCGCACCGCCTGACCACGCGCCGTCCGGGTCAAGAGTGCCCGCTTCAGGCGCAAGGGCCGGCCTTACATTTTCCCAGTGAACCATATCGTTGCTTACCCAATGCCCCCAATGGATTTGATGCCAGTATGGCCCCTGCGGGTTATGCTGATAAAACAAATGGTATTTGCCGTTATAATAAATGGGCGCATGCGCTTCATTCATCCAGTTTTGCGGAGGCATTGCATGATACTGGGGACGGTGCTGATCTCCGTCAAACACGCTTGGGTCCTCATCAATGTCCCCATTCGGAATTTCCGGAACCGAACCGCCATGGAGCGCCTTTACGCTCTCATACTCAGCTAGCACCTCTTCGTTCGTAAGGGCTTTGTTATGCAGCTTCACTTCATCGATGAGCCCGCTGAACATATTGAAGGAAAACAGTCCTGCCAACTCAACCGGTTTATTGTTTTTTCCGATGATTAGGCTTTCCGTGGATGGTGTGATTGAGACGTTAACGGGGGTTGCTTGGGAAGCCACTTCCTCTCCGTTTAGATATAACTTGATCATTCCATCTTTTTTATCGAAAGTTGCGGTAACATAATTCCACTTGTATTTTTCCAATGGGTGATCTTTTACCCACACCTGAATCCACTGCCCGCCAATCCCGGCCTGCATCGACCATGTACCGTGCCGGTACATTCCAAGAGCAAAGCCTTCCGCTTTATCCTGATCGGATTGGTTCACAATGGCGGACAGTTTGTTTCCGTCCCCCCATTCATAGCTGCGCGGAGCGACCCAGGCTTCGATGGTTAACGCATCGTTTACAGGCATGGTATCCTTGGCGTTGACCTCAATATAGTTCGAATATCCATCGAACAACAAGGCCCCGCCTTTCACCCCGCGGGGAGTCCATCTCGGATCCCTGGAGTCCATATATCTGGCGTTGTTAAATACATAGTTCACATCATGCTCAAGCTTGCGTACTCGATCCGATGTTTTCTTTCCTGCGCCTTCATTAAGATCCAAGTAAAATATAGTATCCGTACCACGTACTTGGAAACCGTCAACGGAAATGCCGGCTTGATCAGACTGATCAACGACCTTTACATAGAGCTCCTTGTTGTAGTACTCCTGCACGTTCCATGTGATTTTCTCAGTTGCACTGACATTCCCCGTTTTCTTAAGCAACGTATTGCTGACGGCATCGTAAAGTTCGACGTAGGCGTCCTCCGGTTTTAAAATGTCCAAAATAGTAAAGTTAATTGTTCCACTTCCCTGGAGTGTGAAAGTATTGGAGGTGATGGAGCCCTGAGCTTCCAAGGCAGATTTAGCATAGAAGTTTCCTTCTTTGCTCGCATGAGCTTCATCAGTCACTTGAAAAGCATTTCCTTCAACCGTCCATCCCGTCAAATCTCCGGTTTCAAATCCCAAATTCTCGACTTGATATACTGTTTGATATACGGCATCCGTAACCGTCGTCTTCACTTCAGCCAAAGACGCGTGCGTTTCCGCCCTATTGGAATCGGAATAGGCCGCGGCCGGAATCACGGGCGCAATAAGCTGAAGAACCAGAGTCCATATAACCGCCTTGCCAAACACGTGTCCTCTCTTTTTTTCTTTTCTCATTCACGATCCTCCTTCGTGATTTCCCAATTCAGAAAAACATCGCTATCTGACTTCGCAATGCTCCCTTTATACAAGGATGATAATCATGATGAAAAAGGAGAATAATAGAGCGTTTTCACAATGTAAGGTGATAAGGAGCGCCTAAGCGCTCACTTTACCAAATGGCTTGCATATCCCATATATCCAGGGATTTAACTGTTAGCTCCCCGTCTCCCCAAATCTCTAGCCCCAGAGCATCCATACGGCTCGGATACACACGGGTCGTCAGGCTTTTCAATCCGTTGGCATAGGCTTCGACCATGGAACGGTCCAAATAAAGGTGAAGCTTCAGATTCTCACCTGACAGCTCCAGCTTGCCGCCCTGGATCCCTCCGCATCTTTCTCCCGGATGCAGCGTCGTTTTCGTCCGGTCGGACAAGAGCATAGATTGATTCGCATCATAATACAGCAGCGTTTCTTCTTCTCTGTCCGGGGTGCACCGGACCTTGATTCCGAATCGTTTGGCGCTGCCCGGCTCGATTTCCAGTTGAATCTCAAGCATGTCGCCTTGAACCTCCCGGAGCCGTACATTCGCCTCGGCCAATGACTTGTCCCGAAGCGATATCCGCTTCTCCCCCCGTAACGATTGCAGCTCCTCAATAGGCTCGATTCCCAGTCGTCCGTCATCCCGCAAATAGACGCTTAACGCCAAACCGCCGTTATGGGCCCAACCCGATTTATATTCCAATTCGGGCGTCCGCTCCCCCTGGGCGATCGTAAATATGATATTTCTGCCGGTTCTCGGATCCACCATTCCGCTTGGACCGGTAAAGTGGAAATCACCGACGTCAATCAGTTGCGGCTCCTCTTGATCAGGAACAAATGTAAGATTTTGCTTGTCAAGCTGCCCCATCCAATAGAACACCTCGACATCCGCCCCTTTTCCCACTGGGCTGACCAGCAGAAGATGTTTGTTCACCCCCTGCTTGTCGCAACCAAGCGGAAGCAGCACGGGAAGCTCCCAGATTGGGCCAAGATAAGGGAACTTCTGAAGATCCGCTTTAAAAAGGGGGCCTTTATAGGTCCAATTCAGCATATCCTTGGACGCAAATGCCAGCGCCGCGCCTCCTTCGCCTTCCATCCCCGACCCGACCAAAGCATACCAGCCGTCATCGTCCTTCCAAACAAAGGGATCTCGGAAATCACCGAATGCACCCATGCCCTTCTTCTGCACGATGAGCGGCTCCGGATGTTTGACCCAGTGAACCAGATCCGGGTCTCCATCCCGAGAATAAGTGCTGCGGGCAAGCGCAACGCTCTGATTCGGCGAAGCGCTGTCATTGCCTGCCGTAAAGAACAAGACAGGCAGACCGTCCGCATCATAGGTCGCGCTTCCCGACCAGATCCCGTCCGGTGCAAGCTGATCCTTCTCCGGCGCCAGCGCCACGGGGAGGTCGCGCCAATGCACCAGATCTTCACTTACCCAATGTCCCCAATGGATCTGATGAAAGAAAGGCCCTAGCGGGTTATGCTGATAGAACAAATGATATTTCCCATCAAAATAGATGGGCGCATGAGGTTCATTCATCCAATGGGCCGGCGGGCTGACATGATATTGGGGTCTATGCCGGTCCGACAGCAGGGGCTTCCGGTCCAGCTTGATCTCATCATATTTTAAGGACGGTCGGACACCTCCATGGGCGGAGTCCAGTACATGCCGATAAGCAGCGGCCACCTCTTCCGCGCTCAGGGCACGATTATAGATCTTGAGCTCATCGATGATGCCGCTAAACATGTGCAGGCTGAACACCTTTGCCAGACGGCTGCTGTGATTGTTCTTTCCGATGAGCAGATCGCTGTCCACAGCCTCGGCCAAGCGGGAACCGCGTGGCAAGGTAGTCGAAGCGATTTCACTGCCGTTCAAATAAAGCTTCATTTCTCCCTGGTTCCCATCGAACACCGCACTTACATAAGACCATTCATTTTTGGGCAATTCACAGCCGTCCGGTGACCAAATCTCCGCCCAAGCCCCTCCTTCAAGCCCAACCTGGAAAGACCATGATCCGTGGCGAAACATGCCCAGCAAATAACCCTGCTTACGGTCCATGTTGTAGCGGTTCACGATGGAAGCCAATTTACCACCCTCCCCCCATTCGTAGGAGCGGGGCGCTACCCATACTCCGATGCTGAGCGCTGTCAGAAACCCAGGCTCTCCACTCGAATTTCCCGTATTGACCCGATGAGCAACGTATGTCGAGTACCCATCGAACAGGAGTCCGCTGCCCAATATGCCCTGTCTCCACTGCGGATCGCACGGTTCCGTAAACTCCGCTTGCTTAAATACGTATTGAATATCATCATGAGTTTTTGATACGCTCTCCAGAGCGCTTGCTCCGCTTCCTTCATCGAAGGCCCAATACATGATCAGCCCCCGATTGTCGGGTACTTGGCTCACGCGTCATTCCCCCTTGAAGTCTGCTCGACGGCACCATTAGGAATAGGAATGGATTTAAGAATATGAATTTGAAGTGAGTTCAATACAACCTGCCCCGAATTCGTGCTTATCCAAACATTCTCGATCGGAGCATCAGGGAAAATTTGATCCGTCAGCACAGTCAGGCCCTCATTCCCATACACTTCAACCGCATTGCGGTCCAGCCAGATATGCAACTTGATCTTTCCATCCTCCGGAACCAGGCTTACACCGTGATTGCATGCAAACTCCGGATGAAAGTCAGTCAGACCCGATTTGGAACGGTCGATAGATAGCCGTTGAGACACAGGATCATATGCAATCATCGTCTCGTTTTGCCCGGAGGACTTGAATTTAATATGCACCTCGTTCCCGGACCGGGTATCGATATCCGCTTCTATCTCGAGCAGACCATCGTTCGTCTGCTGTGTAAACGGCACGTCCTGCATCACCGTAACATCCTTCCAGCTCATCGATGTTTTTCGCAGCCGTTCAACTTCCCGGACAGGCATTTGAGTCAGAACTATGCCTTCGTCCCGGCTGGTCAATGACAAGGCACGGGGCAGAGTCATGGCGCCTCTCCAGTCTCCGGTTGGCGTCTGGTTGGCATATTTCCAGTTGCTCATCCATCCGATCATCACGCGCCGACCGTCTCGCTCCGGTATATCCGACCAGGTGACACCCGCATAATTATCCCTGCCATGATCCAGCCAAAGGATATGATCGGTCGAGTTGTCATTGATGAACCTATTTCCGTCGAACTCTCCGATAAAATATTGTGTGCGCGAGCCTTCAGGACAGTCGGGATTATCCCCAATGCTTATGATAAGCACCCATTTGGAGCGCCCGCTGTCATCGATCGGTAATTCAAAAAGGTCCGGGCATTCCCAAACGCCGTCATGCGAGCCTTTCCCTTTGCCGAATTCTCCTGTTAGCGACCATTCACGCAAATTTTTCGACCCATAAAAACGAGCATGGTCTCCCGCCACAAGCACCATCACCCACCGCTCACTCAGCGGATGCCAGAACACTTTCGGATCTCGAAAGTCGATCAGATCATCCTCGGCGAGAACCGGGTTCCCCTCATATTTGTGCCAACTTCGGCCTTTGTCGCTGCTGTAAGCCAAGCTTTGCCGCTGGCGCGGCTGCCCGGTCTTCGGACAGGTGTCCGCATGGGTAAAAATGGCGACCAACCCATGCGAACCTTCGAACAGTCCGCTGCTGTTATCCCAGTCCACTACGCAGCAGCCGGAGAAAATGGCTCCATGCTCATCCGGAAACAAAGCGATCGGCATATGCTCCCAATGGATCAAATCCGGACTTACCGCATGTCCCCAATGCATGGGCCCCCATTGGTTGCCGTGAGGATGATGTTGGTAAAACAGATGATATTCTCCCTCGTAATAGACTAATCCGTTCGGATCATTCATCCAATGGGATGGAGGCGAAAAATGAAAGCCCGGTCTGAATCTCTCATAAAATACATCTTGCACAATTTCTCCCACCAATCGTTTGAGATTATTTATTTTTGTAAATTTGCATGATAACGGTCCAATCCTGTTTGATAGATTTCCATCAATTCGTTCAGGCCCATCTTCTCCAGTGTCTTCACATATTTATCCCACTGTTCATCCACGCCGCCATTAACAATGAATTTACCTCGCTGGGCATTTACATATTTAATCAGTTCCGGCTCAATTCTATTGATTTTGTCCAGCTCTTCCTTTTCAAAGAAGATATTTGGATAGTTTTCCTTCTCCATATATGGATTGTAATATTGCTCCAAATCTTTAACACGCTGCTGGGCCCGTGGCTCCAGATCAACAACTTTTCCAAGGTCTTCGATGGTAATAACACCAGGGCCGCCTGCGCCTGGAGCCACTTTTTGACGGAATTCACCTGCAGAGGTTCCATCAGGGAGCGGCAGGTTCACCAACTTGCCATTTTCGTCTTTCTTGAATACAACATCCAGCGGACCCCAGTGGATCTGAGCCGCCATATATGATTCATACTGCTGATCGATCCAGCGCATCGTGATTTCGGGATAGCGGTTCGCTTTTGTTATCACAAAGGCGCCGCGTCCCGGCCCCCCTCCGTTGCCGCGGCCGATCAATTGGTCACCGTTCGGTCCTTTAAGCGGAGACAGTAAAGCATAATCTTGGCTTCGTTCAGGTCCGACAACCTCTTCGGCTTCCCACCAGATGTAAGAGCCAAGTGTTTCGTCCTTCGTTTTGCCTTTTGCCAGATACTGAGCAGCGTCCTGGGTGAAAGATTCGGGGTCAATCAGGCCCTGCTTATACCATTTTTCGTGAAAATACTTCAAAGCTTCCTTGTACTGAGGTTGCGTCGCAGTAAAGATCACTTTTCCGTCACGGACGATCCGATGCTCCATGTTATCCGGAAGTCCGAAAGCTCCGAATATGCCGCCAATGTCCATACACCATTGCATGTGCATGAAGCTTAACGGAATTTCATCGGCCTTGCCGTTGCCATTCGGATCCTGCGTTTTAAAGGAAATCAAGGCTTCCGTATATTCATCGAGCGTTTGCGGCATTTTCAGACCGAGCTTATCAAGCCACTTTTTATTGATGACATGAAAGAAAGGGTTGGTTCCCAGGTTATTCTCTTCCCACGACGGTAACCCATAAATGTGCCCATCGGGCGCTGTGATCGCTAACTTGATGTCAGGCCTGCGCTCCAAAAGCGCTTTCAAATTAGGTGCGTACTGATCGATCAAATCCTCCAGTGGAATGATCGTTCCGTCTTTACCGTAATTGATGAGCTCGTAATCCGAAAATCCGGCTGCGTAAAAAGCGTCCGGCAAATTTCCGCTGGCCAGCAGCAAATTTTTCTTCTCTGCGTAGTCTGTGTCCGGAATGTTCTCCCACTCGATCTTTACATTTGTTTGCTCCCCCAGCCGTTTGAAAATCTCCATTTCGGAATACTCCGGCGCCAACGCTGCTTTTGGGGATACCATCCTTAACGTCACTGTTTCTTTAACAATCGGCAGACCGGTTTTGTTGAAATTCGTATCCTGCTTCGGATTTTTCACCTGATTTTTGGAGCCGTCTTCTCCCGAACATCCGCTCAGCACAAGGGCTCCGGCCAGCACGAGAATTCCTGCGCTTTTGAATAAAGATTTCATCGTACCTAACCTCCCTTTAGTTCATCCCATAAAAATCACAATATTCATTTCCCAATCCGGCTTTGTCTGGATCAGAATAGCTGACTGCCATATATCCCCTCCCTTCAAGAAATCGTCAGTATCAGCCCTTGATCGAGCCAATCATTACCCCTTTGACAAAGTACTTCTGCAGAAATGGATACAAAATCAACAGTGGCAGGCTGGACACGATAATAACACCGTACTTGATAAGCTCAGTAACCCTCATCTTCGCTGCATAGGATTCCACATCCACCATCATCCCGGAGTTGACCTGATTTTGGACGAGAATGTTGCGCAGCACCAGTTGAAGAGGATACTTGCTCTCGTCGTTCAAATAGATCAAAGCATCGAAAAAGCCATTCCAAAAGCCGACGACATGATACAACACCATGACTGCAATGATGGACTTGGACAGAGGCAAGACAATACTCCAAAAAAATCGGGTGTTGGAGCAGCCGTCGATTGAAGCGGCTTCCCACATTTCATCCGGAATGGACGACTGAAAGAATGTCCGAACGATGATAACATTGAATATACCGCCAGCTCCAGGAATAACCAGCGCCCAAATCGTATTTAACATGTGCAGATCCTTGATCAACAAATACGTGGGAATCAACCCGCCGCTGAAAAACATGGGGATCAGCAAAAACCACATCACTGCTGATCTCCCGACCAGATCCTTGCGGGCTAAAGGATAGGCTGCAAATACGGTAACAGCTACTCCGATCAAGGTTCCCAAACCCGCATAAAGAAGGGAATTTGCATATCCGATCCAAATAGAGGAGTCATTAAAAATTCGTAGATAGCCATCGAGTGTAAACCCCCTCGGATATAACCATACTTCTCCTGAATAAATCAGATTGGGGTCACTGAATGAAGCAATCAATACAAAATACAGCGGAAATAATATGAGCAGCATGACTACCGTCAGCACGAAATAGTTAATGGCGTCAAACCAGGCGTCCCCTCTGCTTTTTCTCTTCAAAAGATTGTTCAAAGTAAATCCCCCTTACCACAGACTGGTTTCCGTCAATTTTTTGGCGATCCGGTTAACGGTGACAATCAGGATGATGTTGATAACGGAATTAAACAATCCAACCGCCGTCGAAAAGCTGTATTGCGCCTTCTGAATCCCTAATTCGTATACATAGGTTGGAATAATATTGGAGGTGGCATAGTTCAGATCACTTTGCATCAAAAAAGCCTTTTCGAAACCGATGCCCATAATGTTTCCAAGTGCGAGAATAAGCAGAATGATAATCGTCGGAAGAATGCCAGGAATATCTACATACCACACCCGTTTCCATTTACTCGCACCATCCATAATGGCGGCTTCATGCAGTTCAGGATTGACCCCTGCAAGCGCTGCCAAGTAAATAATCGTGGAGAATCCGGTCTCTTGCCATATCCCTGACAAAATATATAAAGGACGGAACCAGCCTTCGTCAGCCATAAACAGAATGGGTTCTCCCCCGAACCAGGTAATCATGTGGTTCACGAGCCCGCTGTTTGGCGATAAAAAAACATGGAGCATACCGACAAGCACAACGGTAGAGATAAAATGGGGCGCATAAATGACCGTCTGAATAAATTTCTTGTATCGCTTGCCTAACATTTGATTCAACATAACCGCTATGATAATCGGAGCCGGGAAGCTGAACAAAAGTGACAGGAAACTGAGCGTCAGCGTATTGAACATGATCGTCCAGAAATTATAAGAATCGAAAAAATCAATAAAATGCTGAAAGCCTACCCATTCGCTGCCCCATATCCCCTTACTCGGTGAAAAATCCTTAAATGCAATTTGCACTCCATACATCGGGTAGTACTTGAATACGAGATAAATCAAAACAATCGGCAGCAGAAACAGATACAGTTCATAGTTGCGTTTGATTCGATCCCAGGTTTTACGGTTTTCTTTGATAACGAGTTGATATTCTCCGGAATCTCTTGGATTCATCCTGATACTCCCTTTCCTATATAATATTTGTAATTGAAACGTTTCCATTTTATTTGAAACGTTTCCAATTTAGTTTAAGAAGAACGCCAACCGCAAGTTCACTGGTGCAGCGACTGAGCGGTTGATGTTTTTCTAATAACCGTTGAAAAGGTTTCAATGAATAACTAAGTGGTTTCACCTCGTCTAAATATGACCGGAAGACGATAAACTTCCCGGTCCAAGGTTTCTCCTTCTATCTTTTTGTAGAGCAGCCTGATCGTCATACGAGCCATCTCCTCTACAGGCTGCCTGATCGTTGACAATATCGGATGAAAATAGGAATGATCCTGAATACCGTCATATCCGATAACCTTTACATCCTCTGGAACACGAATCCCCTGCTTGCCTGCTTTATCTATATATTTCGCGGCAAACATATCAGTAATGGCAAAAATACCGTCCACATCGTGATACTTATCCAGAAACTCGTCAAAATAGGCATCGTCGTCCAAAACAGGGTCCGGCTTCTCGTATACAACATAGTCGACTCCCATTGTTTTCGCCTCATGTATGAAACCTTCTCTCCGATTCATGGTTTCACTGAAAACGGAGGTGATACTGCCCAAAAAAGCCATTTTTTTTGCACCTGCTTTGACAAGTTCCCTTAACGCCAGGCGCCCCCCTTCATAATTGTCCGAAGTGACGCATGTGATTTTCTTGTTAAAGTGTCTGTCGATACTGACAATCGGAATGTCATTGCTTACGTTATTTTCAATATCATTGTACGTAATACCAACAATACCTGCCACTTTGTTTTGCTGCAGCATATCGAGATAATACAATTCCTTTTCGGGTTTGCCGCCGCTGTTGCACAGCATAAGCTTAAAGCCTTCCCGGTCCAACTCATCTTCAATGTAATATGCCAATTCAGAAAAGAAAGGGTGCCAGATACTTGGGAGCAGCAGGGCAACCATCTTGGATTTCCGCATTTTGAAGTTGCGGGCAACCTCATTAGGGATATAATTCAATTCTTGTATGGCTTTCTCCACTTTTTTGCGTGTAGCGGGTTTTACAGAGCCCGAATTGTTAATGACTCGGGATACAGTTCCCACAGCTACGCCAGCCAAGTTGGCTACATCTTTAATACTAGACATCTAACCCTCCACTTGTAGCATCTCTTATGACAATCATAATAATACTAAATTGGAAACGTTTCAACAGTTAATTTGGAAACGTTTCATTTTTTTTGCGGACGTGCATAATCACAATCAATCACGAAAAGGCGGCTCTCCTGGTCATAACCAAGGAGGCCGCCTTTTCACAGGCAATACAAAATCAGAGGGGCAAGATGCCCAGTTTATCAAGGAGCATCATAGCTCACAAGATAAGGCTGGAGCTCGGTATTGTAATGACCAATGCTATATTCAACGACCTGTCCGTCGGCACTGTAGGAGTATCGGATACGCTTAAGCATAGAAGCTCCTTCCGGGATGCCAAGCAACAAGAACACTGGCTTGGTCAATGGTTTGTTTTACAATTGAAGCGGCAGGCTGGTCGCCTGCTAACCGAAGACCCTGGCCCGCCCAAAGTGACATATACTCAGGGTTGTTCGCTTTTGCAGCCGCCTGACGAATGTCCCGGGTCAACCCGTTTTGAATGGGGTAAGCCGGGATTGTTCCTGGGTACTGATGCATGTCCATCATAAATTTTGTTTGAATGCCTCTTGAAGCTTTTCCGGAATATGCACGTGTAATTTCAGTGGAGTCCTCATTTGTCGTGAGGATTTTCTGTTTGTACGTTTCGTGGGCGCCGCTCTCGGGGCAGGCTAGAAACGCAGTGCCCATCTGTACTGCAGCGGCTCCTAATGCAAGGCTTGCTGCAAGTCCCCGCCCATCCATGATTCCCCCTGCTGCGATGACCGGGATCGACACATGGTCAACAATCTGTGGAACAATAGCCATAGTGCCTATCAAAGCATGGGAAGGGTCTTTCATGAAGGTCCCTCTATGCCCTCCTGCTTCGCTCCCCTGAGCCACAATGGCATCTGCACCAGCCGCTTCCAATTGCTTGGCTTCATCAACAGTTGTTGCAGTTCCAATGATGAATATCCCATGCTGTTTCACGGTTTGCATCACCTCTTGCGATGGTATGCCAAAAGTGAAACTAAATACGGATACACGCAACTCCAAAAGTACCTGTACCTGCTCCCCAAATGATTCTGAAAACTTCAAAATCGATGGATTTGGGGTAGTGCCAAGTTTGATGCGGTATCTGTTCAGATAATCTGTCATCCGGTAAATTGCTTCTTCCGACTCTTCTGATTGCTCAGGCACAAACAAGTTTACTCCGAAAGGCTGGTCCGTTCGCTGCTTGATCTTTTGGATCTCGCTACGGAGTTGCTCCGGCGTTAAGTATCCGCCCCCCAGGTTGCCTAGCCCACCGGCATTTGAAACAGCTGCTACTAATTCGGGCGTCGTAACGCCACCAGCCATCGGCGCTTGAAAAATCGGATATTGAATTTTAAGAATGCGCGTCAAATCAGTCTCAAACATCTTTGAAACCTCCTGAATTAAAATTACCCCTATTTTCAAATCCCATGATTGTTCAAAAAATTCAGCATTCGTTCTCCAATTTCATAAGCATGTGTTTCCAATGCAAAGTGCCCGGTGTCCAGTAAATGAATCTCGGTGTCAGGTAAATCTTTCTTAAAAGCCTCGGCGCCAGCCGGAATAAATGAAACATCATGTTTACCCCATGTTGCTAATAAGGGCGGCTGATATTCACGAAGATACTGCTGAAACTCTGGATACATTTTTACGTTATTTTGATAGTCAAAAATTAAATCCAATTGTTTCTCATCATTCCCCTGCCGGGACATATAAGCAATATCAAGAGTATAACCATCTGGAGAAACTTGGCCTTCCTTCGTTCCATCAACATATTGGTTTTTGATCGTGTCAGGGGCAAATGCTGTCCTATAACTTTCTCTTTTTTCTCGCGTAGGATAACGCCAATATTCTTCTCGTGCTGCCCACTTTTCCCCTAGTCCTTCACGATAAATATTGCCATTTTGGCTTATGATGGCTGTGACACGTTCTGGATGGTGCATGGCTATGCGAAAGCCAATAGGGGCTCCGTAGTCAAAAACATATAACGCATATTTAGCAAGCCCTAGTTTATCGATAAAGGATTCAATCATTTCAGTAATATGGTCAAATGTATACTGGAACTTTTCTCTGTCAGGTGATGAAGAATTCCCGAACCCCGGATAATCGGGAGCAATTATATAGTAGTCTTTTTCTAAAACAGGTATTAGCTCTCTAAACATATGACTAGCGGACGGAAAGCCGTGAAGCAATATAATGACTGGCTTATTCGGATTACCAGCCTCACGATAAAATACGTTTAATCCTTCAACCTCTAGTGAATGATAAGTCGCCATATTGTAACCTCCTGTCTTCTTCATAAGACCTGCTGCTTACCAAACTAATTGTAACTTCTCACAAATATCGTGTAAAATGAATTTATACGATTGGTAATATTAAAATTATCAATAATTAGATGGAGGAATAACAGTGGACATCCGGGACTTGCAGATTTTTCTGGCAGTTGCAAACGAAGGAAGCATTACCAAGGCAGCTGAAAAAATGGAATATGTTCAGTCGAGTATAAGTATCCGGATCCAACAGCTTGAGAAAGAGCTGAAAACAACGCTATTTCGTCGTGGGCGGCAAGGGGTCCGGCTCACAACATCCGGAGAGGCACTCAAGTCTTATGCTGAGAAAATTGTCTTCCTTACTCAAGAGGCGGAACGTGTCGTGGCAGATAACTCGATCCCAAGAGGGCCACTTCGGATCGGATCGCTCGAAACCACAGCAGCAATTCGGCTACCGTCTATTCTCACCGATTACCATAAATCATATCCAGAGGTGGATTTGGCATTAAAAACTGGAACAACGGAAGAACTTATTCACTTAGTGTTGAAATATGAGTTGGACGGAGCTTTCGTAGCTGCACCAGTTGATCATGCTGATCTCAATATTTCAGAGGTAGGGATCGAGGAACTTGCGTTTATATCAGGAGGACAATTCCCCTCAATTGACCAGCCTGAACAATTGCAAAATCTGACTTTACTAGTATTTCGTGTTGGGTGTTCATACCGACGAAAACTTGAGGATTGGTTACATTTGCAAGGAATAATTCCTGCTAAGATCATGGAGTTCGGAACATTGGAAGGAATCCTTGGATGTATTCATGCTGGTCTCGGGGTATCCCTTTTACCACGCTCGGTGGTTGAAAGAGCCATGGTTCAATATAACTTGCGATCTCAAGAAATCTCTAAAACCCCGACTCTATTCATACGTCGTAAAGATACTTATGAAACTGCAGCTATATCCGAATTTATCCGGATTTCAAGACAGAGGTTCAATCTTACTTAACCTGCCAGCAAAAGAAATGAAAACAAGAGGAATAGAAACTTCTTGATCATACAACACTTCCCATCGTCTTTACGGTCTTCCTCCGTAAACGGCGATGTCTGCCTCCAGATTCAAAAGCTGCTCCAAAGCGCCGCTGGAGTTCGTCGTGGTGATCTTCATTGATGCCCACATATCTCCGCACAAAAAATAGGCCGCTGTTCACAGCGGCCTTCGTCTATACGCCAAATCCATTAAGGAAACTGAAATATCTTTGAATCCATCTTTGCCAGAATTCCCGAACAAACGGTGAAGTACGGTTTTATTTGCCAAGATTAATGATATACTCTACGGTTTGTGGATCATAGTGGGAGAAGAATAAACTTTCACCTGTATCCAGTGCAGCAATTTTTCCCATGTCCTCCACTGTCAGTTTAAAATCAAATACATTGAAGTTTTCTTCCATTCTATTTTTATTGACCGTTTTTGGAATGACCACTACGTCTCTCTGAATCAAGAAACGCAAAGCAACCTGAGCTGTAGATTTGTTATATTTATCGCCGATTTCCTGTAAGGTGGAGTTCGTGAATAAATGGTTCTTTCCTTCTGCAAAAGGGCCCCAGGATTCGATCTGTGTATTGTATTTTTTCATAATTTCATGTGCTTTTGCCTGCTGGTTAAAGACATGGGTTTCCACCTGATTCACAGCCGGTACCACTTCGCTGAACTCCACCAGATCGACATATCTATCCGGATAGAAGTTGCTTAATCCAATTGCTCTGATTTTACCTTCTTTATAAAGTTCTTCCATCGCACGGTACGTTCCATAATAATCGTTAAATGGTTGATGGATCAGCACCAAGTCCAGATAATCAAGCTGGAGTTTGTCCATGGATTCCTGAATAGATGCTTTTGCTTTGTCATAACCTGCATTGGAAATCCAAACTTTAGTGGTGATAAAAAATTCTTCTCTGGGCACTCCACTTTTCTTGATCGCACGACCTACCGCTTCTTCATTTTGGTAGACCTGTGCAGTATCAATGGAACGGTAACCCACACGGATAGCATCGAGCACGCATCTTTCACATTCCGCCGGATCCTGAATCTGATAAACACCAAAGCCTAAAATCGGCATCTTTACTCCATTATTCAAGGTTACAAATTCCATTTCAATTCCTCCTATACTTTCCATGATTATTTTTTCTTTATTAATACTACAATCACACCTTACCTCATTCGTGTTACACGAAGGCAAGTGCCTAATAGAAAAATGATTTATCATTACAATTATGGATCAGCAGACGAGACAAGATTGCCTCGCTTAACACCTTCGGGTAACATGAAAGCAAGAGGAAATATATTTGTAAATTCATGTGGAGGGATTTTATGTACACGGTAAAAGAAGTGGCACAAATGCTTGACTTAAGTGAGCATGCAGTTCGTTTTTACACGGATAAGGGATTAATACCAAGCATACAGCGAGATCAAAATAACAACCGCCTATTCAATGAGGAATCCGTCAATTGGCTTATCGGTGTCAAAATATTAAAACAATGCGGGATGTCTATCGAAGATATTAAAACTTATGCAGATCTTTCTTTAAAAGGTGATTCTACAATTCAGGAACGCTACGAGATCATTTTGAGACAAAAAGAACGTGCCCTTCTTCAATTGCAGGAAGCTAAAAATACAGTTGATTATTTGGAAGCGAAAACCAACTATTACCTTAACATTATTGAGGGTGTTATTACTGATAGCTCCAACCCCACTAAATGGCCTTTAAAATATGAAGTACATGAAGTCTGGGACTCTATAAGAAAAACGTCTATCGACGTACATTCACAGAAGACAGACCGCGTTTAGCAGTAGTTTTCCTTGCGGCGACAGAATTGTTTCAGATCCGCTGAAAATTTATAAATTCTGGCATCTTCAATAACGTTGGCGCAAATAACGATGCTCTTCTTTGTTTTTTACATCATGGTCAATGGCTGCTTTGAGAGGATTCGGCAATGATTTGGGATGAATCTTCTATCCGTTGTAAAGCCAGATGTTCCATAATGAACTCATGCAAAAACAAAGGAGAGATTATCGAATGTCCAATGTTAAAGGAAAAGTTGTTGTTATTACAGGTGCAAGCAGCGGAATCGGTGAAGCCGCCGCCCGCCTGCTGGCCGAGCAGGGAGCCAGCGTCGTTCTGGGAGCAAGACGCACGGAAAGGTTGGAGGCACTCGCAACCGAAATCCGTTCCAAAGGAGGCGCTGCAGAATATCGTGCCCTGGATGTCACCAGCAAGGAGCAGATGGATGAGTTTATCAGCTTCGCGCAGAGCAAATTCGGCCGTGTCGATGTGCTTGTGAATAACGCCGGCGTAATGCCCCTTTCTCTGCTGGAAGCCTTAAAAATCGATGAATGGAACCGGATGATTGACGTCAACATCCGCGGAGTGCTGCACGGTATTGCTGCCGGGCTGCCTGTGATGAAAGAGCAGGGCTTCGGCCAATTCATTAATATCGCATCCATCGGGGCGTACAGCGTAACGCCGACCGCTGCGGTCTACTGTGCCACCAAATATGCGGTCCGCGCCATTACCGACGGACTGCGGATGGAGGTGGGCGGCGATATCCGCGTCACTCTGATTTCACCGGGGGTCACGGAATCCGAGCTTGCCGACAGCATTTCGGATGAGGAGTCACGCGAGTTCATGAAGGAGTACCGCCGGATTGCCATTCCTGCGTCCGCCATTGCCCGTTCTATCCAGTACGCTATCGAGCAGCCGGACGAGGTGGATGTAAGCGAGATTATCGTGAGACCGACGGCGAGCCCGAATTAATTTTTTGTAAAATAGGGGGAGTCCCAGGCCAATTGTGCCTGTTGGGACTCCCCCTATTTGTTATTTCCAGACACGCTTTAATTTCAGTGCTTCCTGCGCATAACCCCAGACCGAAATCGGGCTAATCAGAAATTGATAAAACAGGGTAAACAGAATGAACCCCCTTATATTTCTCCGCACCCTCAGATTAAGCGTCCGGAATACATGCCGCTGGTAACGGTACAGTAAATAAAAGCTCAAAAAGGTTATCGGCAGCACCAGCAAAGACATTGGACCAACAATCCAGTAAATGCCAAAAAAAGCGATGAACATGCCTGGAATCCAGGCAAAGGTGTAAGCCAGATCAATCAGGAGCATGGACAGATTTACACCCGTCAAATACTTGGCGAAGATGCTCGGCTGCTCCCATGGCTTGACCGTCTTCAGTCCTTCAATCATGCCCCGCGCCCATCGGCTCCGCTGACGGGCAAAGTGCAAAATGGATACCGGGACAGTCGTAAAGGCGACCGAGAGCGGCTCAAAATAGACACGGTAACCGGCCTGCAGAAACTGCCAGGTCAGTACGATGTCTTCCCCAATCACATCGGGCCAGCCACCCGTGGCACGGACCACCTCCGTCTTGTAAAGACTGAACGCCCCTTGGGCCACCAGGGTCTGCTGATACAATCCCTGCAGCCTCTTGACCGAGGCAATGGCGAGGAAATAATCCCACTCCTGCATTTGTGTCAAATAATTTTCGCGGCTGTTGCGCACCAGAACAGTGCCTGCCACCGCACACACATCCGCAGGTGAAGAGAGCATCCGTTTGACAATGTATTGAATAGCGCTCTTGTGCATTAGCGTATCCGCATCCAAGGTCAGCACAAGCTCTGTTTCCACTTCAGCCAACCCCCTGTTCAGGGCATGGTGCTTGCCCGGCCTCTCCTCCCGCAAAATACGCAGAGAAAGGCCAAGCTCCTGCCCAATGGTGTCGGCGGTCGCTGCGGTCCGGTCCGTCGAATTGTTGTCAATCAGAATGACCCGGATCTGCCCGGCATAGTTCTGTGCAGCCACCTTGCGAAGGGTACCCGCGATTCCCTGCTCTTCGTTCCAAGCGGCGATGAGAAGCGTAACCGGTACCTGCGGATCATCCACCTTATAAGCAGGCTGTCTGTCGAACAACAGGCTGCTGATCAGAAAGGCGTTCAAATAACCGGGAATGTACGCCAAACCTGTGACGACAAAAATGGATCCGGGGATAGTAATGATTCGCCCCAGGTCCTCGACCCAGCGCAAAGATAAAAAAATGGAAAAAAGCACCCATAACAAAGCGATGCCGTGGCAGATAAAAAACTTGATTTTTACGGGGATGTAGGGGAATGTGATTTTCTCCTGCTGTCTTTGCCCATCCTGTCTCACTTGCTGTTGCTCCTTAACCTCTTACATAGGGGAGGCATCATGATGTCGAATAACTCTGAAGTCCCCCATATCTTAAACTTTTTCGCACAAAAAAACAGTGTATAATTTCACCCACGAAAACCATATTGTGTTATTCCAAACAAACATTTTTATTCCATTCTAATAACACGGGGCAATGGTCACTTCCCAAAATGTGACAGTCGATCTGAGCATCCTTTAACTGCGGCTTTAAGCGCGAGGAGACCAGGAAGTAATCGATCCGCCACCCGATATTCCGTTCCCTGACCTTGGGCATATAGGACCACCAGCTATACATTTCTTTTCGGTCTGGGTAAAAATAGCGGAACGTGTCCGTAAAGCCGGATTGCAGCAGCTTTGTAAACTTATCCCGCTCCTCTATAGTAAAACCCGAATTGCCCATATTGGACTTCGCGTTTTTCAAATCAATCTCCTGATGGGCAACATTCATATCGCCGCAGACGATGACAGGCTTGTCCTGATCAAGAGCAACAAGATATGCCCTGAACTGCTCCTCCCATTGCAGCCGATGCTCCAATCTGGACAAATCGCGGCGGGCATTGGGGGTGTACACATTGACCAGAAAAAAATCGTTAAATTCCAGCGTAATCACACGCCCTTCGGTATCGGCATCCGTCTCCCCCAACCCGCACGTGACCGCCAGCGGTTTGATTTTCGTAAATACGGCGGTCCCGGAGTATCCTTTCTTCTCGGCATAGTTCCAATATGAGTACACTCCGCTGCCGAGCTCCAGACTGATTTGCCCTTCCTGCAGCTTCGTTTCCTGTACGCAAAAAATATCCGCATCCGATGCGTGAAAATAATCCGTAAAGCCTTTGTTCACACATGCTCTCAATCCGTTTACATTCCAAGATACCAGCTTCATGTCAGACTCCCCTTATCTGTTTCCTGTGACTCAGTTTAACATACCGGGCCGGATTTGGCCTGTCTGCTTCCCTGTTCCATGCAATCTTCACGGATTGCAGATCCAATGCAAAGCTTCGCGGAAGAGCAGCTCCTTTTCGCTGCAATGGCACACCAGATGGCCGCTATTTGGGATCATCAGCAACTTTTTATCCGTTGACCCGAGGTGCGCATACAAGTAAGAAGCGCTGCGATTTCTGACCAGATGATCGTTCGTGCCCTGTACAATGAGCGCCGGCTGCCTGACCTGCCCATAAAAATCAAACGACTCGCGCACCAGCCGAAAATATTCACGCGTGGCCCTCGGCGGTGTTGTTATTGCGTTTCTGACATAAGCCCTTAGCATTTCAGCCCTGAAAAGTGTCTTGACAATTTCGCGCGGGTTCAAAGGAAATACCGGTGTGGACAGGAGGATCAATCTGCCGATTCTTTCACCATATTTGGCTGCCAGATGAACAGCAATTAGCGAACCCGTTGAAAAGCCGATTACATGGACCGTTGAATGCCGGGCCAGCAGACTCACCAGCTCCTCCTCGGCGCGATTGATCCAGTCCCTTCTTCCAGCTGCGAGCATATCCTCACGTGTTCCCCCGAGACCTTTCAAAGTAAAAGTACGCGCCGTACAGCCATGATCGCGCAAATAGTCGGCCAAAGGCGCAACCTCATGCTCCCCTCCGGTAAAGCCATGAATCAGCAAACAAACAGTCATCGCGATCATCTCCTGTTTTTTGTCCTGTTGTATATATCATTGTAAATCACGGACCTCTTCACAACCAAATAGGCACAAGCGAGCCATATTTCCTGACGGTTGGGTCGCTGATCAGGTTCAAAGCATATTAAATTTGAAATATTCATTTTTTTGTAACTTCCCGAATGACTGCAAACGTTTTATTTCAGCTATATTAAAAAGAAAACTATTAGTAGGAGGTATTCATTTGTCAGGACGCGTCTTGCAGTTGCTGCGTTTCGTCGGCAATTTTGAAGCGGTATCGTATCTGCTGCTCGTTTTTATCGCAATGCCCCTCAAATATTTGGCAGATCAGCCTTCTATGGTCAGCGTGGTCGGCATGATTCACGGCGTTTTATTCATCCTGTACGTAGTGACCATTCTTGCGGCACTGCTGCTGCGAAAATTGACGTTCAAGCAGGCCGTTCTCGGCTTCATCGCCTCGCTGCTGCCTTTCGGTCCTTTCGTGTTCGACCGCAAGGTGCTGAACAAGAGCAATATCCCTGCCAAGCCTGTCAATCCCAGAGCATAAGAACATATTCCAATTCAAAACACATATTCGATGTAAAAACAAAGAGAGCCGGGGATGTTGGTCCCTGGCTCTTGTTCGCTTCTCGTTGAATAAGCATGTCGGCAAACAGGTCGATCTGCTCGCTGATCGCGATCGGGTCATAAGGGTAGAACGTATCAAAATCATTCGAGAAAAACCGGTTGTTCTTCACGGCATCAAGATTCCTCCAGACACCGGATTTTTGCAGCTTTTCAAGGCTTTCACTTGTCCCGTCCGGATCATAATTGGTCAGGAACATGTAATCCGCCGCATATTGGGGCAGTGCCTCCAGGGACAGAAGCTTGGTTCCTTCTGCTCCCTGAATCAGTTCCTTCTGTATGACCTCAGGTGCTTTAAGCCCCAAGGCATTATAAAGGGCCTGTCCACCGCGCCCGGCATTGTCCCCGAATGCATACAATTCATTCTTCGGGGTCAGCTCGTATATGCCGAAGGTTGCGTTTTCGTCGATAATACCTTTAATTTTTTCCCGTCCGGCAGCCGCTTTTTCCTCATATTTGCTGATAAACTGTTCGCCTTTCTCTGGATGACCCGTTAAATCCGCAAACAGCTCGACCGTTTGATAAATGTCTCTTTCCGCGTCAAACGGAATATGTACCGTCGGTGCGATTTTGGACAGCTGCTCATATTGATCATCATACATGACCACGATCAGATCAGGCTGCAGCTCCAAAACGGATTCCGCGTTAATCGGTGTTCCTGCATCCTTGACCGTCTTCATTCGGTCTTTTATATACGGATTCTTGAAAGCATCACTTCCCGAGCCCACTACAGCCCCCTCGACGGACAGCAGCGCGCCTGTATAATAATCGGTTATGATCCGCTGTGGTTTGGCAGGAATCTCGATCGGTCCTTTGTCTGTTTCGAAAACCCGTGTTTCATTTGCAGCGGTTCCGGTGGTCCCCGTGCTCTCTCCCGTTTTTCCTGCCGCCGTGTTTCCAGAGCTGCCCGCCGCCCCGCATCCTGACAACATTACCATAAACATCATCAGCAGGATGCTGATTGTTAGCATTGCTTTTTTCCTGCTCATTTTCCTTTATCCCCCTACAGTAAACGATAAATATATGATAATGAAAATCATTATCATATAAATGATGATAGCAAGACCTTTCCCTGCCGTCCACCTTTTTTTAACGATCATCTGAAAGGAAATCCGGAAACACAAAAACGGGCCAAGTCCACTGAAGTGTGACCCGCCCGTTTAAAGATGATCCATATCCGTAAACTGCTGCATTGCCTGCAAATACCTCCTGTTAATGTTGAGTTTAACGTATCTTCGTTTGTGAATACGCTTACAATTTGCTGTGGAACAAATCGTTTGCTATCTGGATCCACCCCCATATCGAGAGATACAGAGGAATGCTGAGCAATGTTGCCCACAGCAGGCCTAGCCGAAAATCTCCTTCATGTCTCATGGGAATTCCTCCTCACGATTGAGCTTTTGGTACCGCTTACTACATATTATATACCCAACCAGCGAAGTTACCACTCCTTTTTTTTACACACAGAAAACATTTGGGCCATAAAAAAAAGCAGACACAAGGTTAGCTCGCTCCTTGGTCTGCTTGGGTGTAAGGAGGGCTCGCCTGCCTTACAGTTGATAAAAAATCTCCAGCTCCCGCACGATTTCAGCTTTATCATGCTCGACAATCTTTTGATGCTGCTGCAGCGTAAATAATTGCTCGATCTGCGGCGGGAATTGCTGCTTGATATCCACGAGCCGCACCGCTTCATCAAATTTCGCCGGATGCGCCGTTGCAAAGGTTACTGTTACTTCCCCTTCACCAGCTTCTGCCTCGTATGCCGCAATACCGCAGGCTGTATGGGGATCAAGAAGATAGTCATAAGATTTTTTATAGTCTCCGATCAGTTCAAGACATTGCGTATTGCTAGCTCCATAAGCCGCGAAATCCTGCTGCACCTTAACCAAATCCTCAGGGCTGATCGTAATCTTGCCGTTTTGCTGCAGCTCCTTCATATATGCGGATACCTTCTCTGGATCCTCACCCAGGAAATAGTACAGGTATCGCTCAAAGTTGCTGGCCACCTGGATGTCCATCGACGGGCTGTGGGTCATTTTGAAATCACCCGGCTTGTACTCTCCCGTCTTCACAAAGCGTTCCAGGATGTTGTTTTCGTTGGTGGCAATGATCAGCTTATTGACCGGAAGCCCCATTCGTTTGGCCAAATATCCTGAGAAAATATTGCCAAAGTTGCCGGAAGGCACACAGAAATTGATTTTCGGAAGCTGCTCTCCTTTGTTGATTTGCAGGTATGCATAAAAATAATATACGGTTTGGGCCAGAATCCGTACAAAGTTGATGGAGTTAATGGCGCGCAAATGGTATTTGCTCTTGAAATCCAGATCCGCGAACAGCTCCTTAATGACCTTCTGGCAATCGTCAAAGTTGCCTTTGACGGACAGATTCAGCACATTTTCATCGTCCACCGTCGTCATCTGCAGCTCCTGCACCTTGCTCACCTTTTGATGCGGATGCAGAATGCAGATCTTGATGCCCTCCTTACCGCGCACACCCTGAATGGCCGCCGCACCCGTATCGCCGGAGGTTGCGCCTAGGATGTGGATGATCTTGTTCTGTTTCTGTGATACATAAGAATAGAGCTCACCCATAAACTGCAGGGCAACATCCTTGAACGCAAAAGTAGGTCCATGGAATAGCTCCAGAATATACAAGGAATCATTCACTTGATGCACAGGTGTCACTTCCGGCGTCCGGAAGCTGGAGTAGCTGCGGCGGACTAGCTCCCGCAAGTCCTCCTGTGGAATTTCATCATTACTGTACAAAGAAAAAATTTCGAGGAAAAGCTGCTCATAGCTGAGCGTCTTCCATTGCTGCAGCGTCTCCTCCGCAACGGCCGGAACTTCGGCCGGTACCATCAGCCCCCCGTCGTCCGCCAGACCCATAAGCACTGTGTCGATAAACCCTTTGGGTTCCACTTGCCCTCTTGTGCTGATATATTGCATCGTCCACTTTCCCCCATTAACGTAAAAAGTAAAAACCCAGTGAATAAAACGTTTTTCAGAAAAACTTCCACCAGACGCGGACCCTCTTCTTAAATGTCCATCGATATACATTTTTTTTATTATTGTCTATATTAACCTGACACATGGCTGTAACCAAGCATTATTTTTGTTTATGCTGTATCTTTTTTACTGTATCTGATGAATATATTTTATCTTATTCTGCTGCCCTTTCCTGAAACACGGCATAATACGCCGCTCGCGGACGGCAATGTACAGCTTGTTCCGCTTCATTTTATTCAGGACATTATCCGGGAAACGAAGATGGTTGCAGATGAACCGTCAAGCTATTGGCATCTGCTGCAGGAACGCCCCGAGCTGAGCAAAACCTCCCATGTCATCACCTGGCCTGACAAGCACCGGGACAACAAAAGCCTGCAGACTACTTCGATGTAGTTTGCAGGCTTTTTTGCCGCGCTTTCTATCTTCTCCTTGGCATTCTGGATGAGCGCCACATCAGGAAGAGCAGGTAAGGAGCCCCGAGCAGTGCCGTTACGATGCCAGCCGGCAGCTCCTTGGGCATAATGACGATTCTGCCGAGCCAATCTGCAGCCGCCAGCAGCACACCGCCGATGAGAGCAGACAGCACCATGTTTTGCCGGTGATTTGCGCCAGTCAGCAGGCGTGCCGCATGGGGGGCTAGCAGGCCGATAAAACCGACCGAACCTACGTTGGCTGCTGCGATGGAAGCCAGCAGCACAGCAATTACGCCGGTGTACAGCCGGGTATTGCGGACATGCAGGCCGACTCCGGCCGCGCTTTCGTCGCCAAATGCCAGCAGATCGACTCTGCGGCCAAGCCACCAGGCCAAGGGCAGCAGCAGAATCAGGGCTGGCGTAATCTGCAGCACCTCCGCCCAGCCGCGGCCATAGGTGCTGCCGGCCATCCAGGCCAGGGCAGGGGCAACGGCCAGCTTGGCGTGGATGATCATAAGATTGATCAGTGCCGAACCTGCGGCGGCAACGGCAATGCCAACCAGTGTCAAAACGGTCGGGTTTAGCCCTCTTTTCCAAGAGGCGCTGTAGACCAGCACTGCAGCAGCAATCCCCCCGATGACGGCTCCAGCCGGCACCCAGCTAACAGGCAGCTGCGGCAGCAGGATCATCAGGAAGAGGGCTCCCGCCCCCGCACCGCTCGTAACGCCTACAATATGCGGATCACCTAGCGGGTTGCGGACAGCATTCTGCAGCAGACTGCCGCTCACGGCCAGCGCGATCCCCGACAGCCCTGCTGTAAGCAGACGAGGCAGGCGGAATTGCAGCAGAATCTGCCGGTACATGTCCTCTCCTCCGCCGGATAATACCGCTATGACCTCCGTAAACGGAATCGAAAGCGTGCCGCTCATCAGACTGAGCGTCCACACGACAAGCAGCAAGATACCAAAAAAGGCAACCCACAGGCGGTAGGAGCCAAACCTGAGCCTGCCACCTGCCGCCATTGACGTGGCCGGGGTTCCTTCGACCTTGCGGGAGACACGCATGGCAAGCCAGATCAGCCAAGGCCCGCCGATCATGGCGGTAATCGCGCCAGCCGGCAGCTCGCCATACGAATTGACGAACATGCGGGCAATCGTATCGGCCCCGGTCAGAAGGGCAGCCCCCCATACCGCCGCAAGGGGCACAAGCCCTGCATGTTTGGTAATGCCTGTCAAGCGGACCAGATGAGGTGCCACTAGGCCAATAAAACCAATGGGACCTACGACACTGACAGTGACACAGGCCAACAGCACGGCGGCCCCCATAGCCAGGGATCTTGCCAGCCCTACACGCTGACCCAGCGAACGGGCAGTCTCCTCCGAGAGCAGCAGCATATCAAGCTGACGAGCAAAAAACATAGCGACAACCAGTCCGGCAGCAATCCACGGCCAGGCGAAAACGACTCCATCCCAGTCGTTCTGAATCAGCGAGCCCGAGCCCCATAGAAATATGCCCTGGGTCGTTTGTTCATTTAGCAGCACCAGCGCGCTTGTGATCGAGGACAGGACAAGCGTCACGATCATGCCCGACAAGGCGATGCGCAGCGGAGTGCCCTTGGAGCCGCCTGCCAGCGCATGCACGGCAAGTGCGGCAACCGTGCCGCCGATCACAGCGAAGAGAAGGGAATAATGCCCCTGCATGACCGGCCAGAAAAGCATTCCTGATACAACCGCTAGATAAGCACCGGCATTAACACCAAGGGTTGACTCCGAAGCCAGCGGATTGCGGGTGACCGTCTGCATCAGCACACCGGCTGCCGCCAGCGCAGCCCCGGACAGCAATCCCATAACCGTGCGCGGCAGGCGCACACTGCGAATGAGCTGATGGTCAGGCAGATCCTGCGGAGCCGTAATGGCCTGGATGACAGTGGCCAATGAAATGTCCGCCAATCCTTGAGTAAGGCTGATAAACGAAATGACAAGCAACGACGCAAGGCCTGCCAGCAGCATCCCGAGTGTGCGCATGCCCACCCCGGTGCGTGCAGCCTGTTCCTGCTGCAATGGGGCAAGATTTCTGTTGAAGATGCCCATGGTTACTGTGTCAGCAGGTCGGCAGCTCTCTCAGCCAGAACCTTAGCCGATAGCGGGCCTCCATAAGGCCAGGTATCACCGCCCAGGGCATACACACGGTTTTCTTTTACAAAATGAAGCCCCTTCCAGACCGGATTGTCCTTCAACTGGTTCTCAATGACATTGTCGTCATCTTGAATGATATGAATAAAATTGGCATCCTGCAGCGCAGGCAGCGCTTCAACATCTGTGGTCGTAAACCCGTAAAGCTCGAACTGTTTCGATTTGTACGCATTCTTGAGACCGATATGCTCCAACGTCTTAACTGCCAGGGAATTATCTGTGGATATACGGAATGTGACGGCATTCTGGTTCGTAAAGGCCATGGCGAGAACAAACGGCTTCTGATCGGCTCCTGCTTCCGTGATCCGCTTTTTGGCCGTTTCATACGCTTGGTTCAGATCATCCAGTACAGCCTGTGCCTCCGTATTTTTGTCCAGCACATCGGCAATGGTCAGGAACGTCGTTTCCATATCTTCATACTGGTCCCCCTGTCCTTCTTCCGGATAAGGATTGAACAGCAATGTAGGCGCAACTGCTTTTAAAGCATCATAGTTCGCCTCATGCAACGATTTCAGGCCCAGGATTAAATCCGGCTTCAGGGAAGCGATTAATTCCATATTAGGAGCACCGCGGTCGCCGAGATCCGTAACATCCCCGCTTATTTCCACTGGAGCGTTCACCCATTTCTTCATGCCTTCGATATCGGTAATGCCCACCGGCTGCATGCCAAGCGCCAATACATCCTCCGCAGCTGTCCAATCCAGCACAACCACACGTTGAGGAACGCCTGTCACCGAAACTTCGCCCATAGCGTCCTTGAAGGTTCTTGTTTCCTCAGCCTGAGGAGCACCGTTCGACGCCCCCGCAGTGCTGCCTCCTCCTTCGGTAGCTGTGTTCTGAGCTCCGCAAGCGGTTAGAAAAACAGCGAACAAAAGAACGATCAAAAAAGCAGACGATTTTACAATACGCAATGAAATTTCCCCCTTAAAATGTATGTAATGAAAACAAGATTACAATCAAATGATAAAGATTATCATTATCACATATCCGTTTTATGATAATCGTACTTATTAAGGTTTGTCAATTTATTTTGCTGTGTTACAGGGAGTTATTTTTCAAAACAAAAAAAGGCTTCCGCCGACCGTTAAGCCAGCAGAAGCCCTATCATATGCACTTAAGATTTTGCATGCAGACTGGTTTTGATGGCAGCATTTCGGTACACACCCAGCAGCGAGCCCGTCAGGTCAGCGGCAAACAGCACCGCACGCTCGGCCTCCAGATTCATGCTGTACAGCACTCCGCTTTCTTCATCCTTCACCTCGATCTCGCAATCCTCGCCGGTCTCGGAAATGAATATATACAGGCTGCCCTCACGAAAGCGCAATCTTGTGCCATATATACCAGGATGGTCTCCACCCTGCACCCATGTCAGCGCGGACTGGGCTGCCTCCGCCTCCTGTAAAGCCGTCTCATAGAGCGACTTCAGCACATCCGTCCGCTCATTCAGCTCCAGCGGCAGTGGGCACCATAGGATTTTGCCTTTGCCATGGATGAAGGTCTGCACCTCACAGCTTCTTCGCCGCCCATCATCCAGTGCGGGTACCTCTTTATTAAGCTCGCCTATTTTCTTGCCGCCGAAGGAAGCGATATAACGGCGGCCATTGATAAACACGGTCTCTTCCCTTGTCACATTGGCCAGCTTCTGCGGTCCGGCGATGAATTCCGCTCTTGTTGTAGGCTTCCAGTATTCGTCCAACCCAAGCGGACCGGTGAACAGCAATGTGCCTCCTTCCTGCCCGATATGCGTCAATAATGTATGGAAAGCCGCGTCACTGAAGTTATGGGCACTTGGCACAATAATGAGCTGCGGACGCTCTGTTACGAGCGAGTCCAGATGATATTCACTTAATGCCCGTATAGGCTGTCTCAGCTCGTAGCCCATTACCCGCGTGAGCCGGGCTGTCGCCTCACAGGCAAAACGGCGGCTGGAGAAATCATTGGAATACGGGAACACAACGGCAACATCCTCCAGCTCCCGTTCCTCGAACAGACCAGCAATGCTCTGCATAAAAGCGCCAAAGTCATAAGATACGTCCGCTTCCGGTTTCTGCGTGCCGTCCGCCCGTACCGCTCCGATGTTCGATTCACACACATTATCCATATAATAGTTCGTGTTCCACAGCCAATGAATGGCCCCCGCCCCTCCCGAAGCGAAAGCATAGGCATATTTGCGTTCCAGCATATTGCGCAGCTCTTCTTCCATGCGCTTGGCCCGGTTATCCGGCTGCTCTACATACATAATGCCGGTTTCCTGCACCAGCAGAGGTTTGTCCGGATTTTTACCGAAAATGCCGTCCCACAGCAGGCTGTCATTCAGCCACCAGGTATGTACGTTCGTATAATCCACACTTTCTGCATAAAACAGCGGGGACGGCCGCGGCCCTCTGCCTAACGCTTCGTCCTGGCCGACCGTAACGAGGTGGCGGGGCTGAATCGAGCGAATAGTGGAGCGCAGTTCTTCCGCCCAGCGGTTGTGCATGTCCATGCCAAACAAAGTATAGTCGAGCCAGCGTGTGTTCTTTTTCAGCTTTTTAACATCCTCAATGTCGAAGGCAATATCCGTCTGCTCCGGCAAAGTGACGGCAGCAAAGTCAGGCAGCTCGGTGGCCGTCATATTCCAGCGGTCCTGCAGCGCTTCAATCGATCCATGCCTTTGCTGCAGCCACTTGATATATTCGGCCTTCTCGAAAGGATCTCCGAGTGTGCGCGGCCCCGTAAAAATGCGCATTGGATCGAACAGGGACGGCTCATTGATCAGGTCCCACTGGACATTGGCTGTATCCTTATGTCTGGAGACAACGGAGGCGATAAACCTTTTCTGGGCCTGCACGCTTCGCGGATCAAGATACGGATTCAGCCCTTCCCATGCCGCCGGGGCAAAAGCGAAGAACGTAAACGTAACCTCCAGCTTATGTTTCGCCGCAGTCAGGATAAATGCGTCAATTGCACGCAAAATTTCCTCCGAAGCGTGGCCGTCCTCGAACATTAGATGCCGCCAGGCGCTCCACAGACCTGTACGAATCCAGTTGATTCCCGCCTCCTTCATCGTCTGCATATCCCGGTCCCACAGCGCGGCATTCGGCAGATGCACGAATTTTCGGCCGACGTCCGAGGTCATATATGTCATACCCACCACAGGGAACGGCTTGCCGTCCTTTCTGAAATAATCGCGGTCTGTGGTCAAAAATTCTCCTTGCTCAGGCAGCTCCTTGTCATATCCCCAATAACCCTGGCGGAGGATACGACGCTCGCCAGTTTCGGAAACCGCCGAGCAGATGATATGATACAATCCGGGCGTCACATCCACGGGGATGTTGAAGGTCTTATACTGAATTTCCTCCGTTGCGTGTATTCCCAGGTTTTTATGCCATAAAGGGCTGGTTTCGCCCTGCCTGGTTACGGAAATCTCCATGCTCCATTGGATGCTGTCGGATTTGCTCAATCCAGACACTGACGCCGGGACAATTTTTTGAATTTGCAGCGTTAAATGGGCCCACTCTCCCTCGTAATATACCGCATAGCTTGGTTTCAGCCAGATTTCGGTCACGCCTGCAGAGCAATAAGCAGTCCATTCTTTCAACGCTTCCAGTCCCTCTTCTGTCCAGAAGCCCGCTTGCAGCTGCTGATTCACAAACAGCCAGCGACCCCCGGCGAAACGTCCGCGCACATATTCCAGCAGCACGACAGGCGCAGAGACCTCTCTGTCCTCCTCCGAAACCCCACTCAGCAATGGCGAGATGCAGGCATTCATCGGCCCCGAGGAGCCTGTTGCCTGCTGCAGCTGATCTCTTTCGTGTGTCACATGCAGAATCAGACCGAACGTCGGTTCGACCGAAAACAGATGCTCTCTGCTCTCCAAAAGGGGAAGGTCCGGATTGTGACGGAGGAAAGCAGCACGACTTCCATCCACGACAAGCGCTTCATGAATCCCCAGCTCCTGATGGTAGGCCGTCTGCTCGCCTTTGCTGCTCCAGGCTCCTTCCTCCAGGGAAACGGGCTGCTTGAACGGGGCGCCGCCCATATGAATCAATCCGCCGCCTTTCAGCAGAAAGGACAGGATTTCCGGCCATGCCTGCTTCGGAAAGTAAGCTCCGTGCAGATGAATGAGACAGTCTGCCAAACCGCTTTGCAGCGCGGTGGACAGACCCTCCGCATCAACCACGGTATAAGTTCTCCGTAGTTGCTCCAACTGCTCCCCTTCCGGTCTGGACCCTTCATAAGGAAAGGATGGATCATAAAAGACAATCGTATTTTCGGTCATGTTCACATCTCCCAGGTAATATCGTTTTTTAATCAATTTCGCAAATTCTAATGATTTCCTTCCCCATCAGCAAATTTTATAGCATAATGAGTTAAACCAATATAAAACGCTTTCAATCCTTACATCTGATGTAATTGCACAAAATATAAAGATTGGGGGGGCAGGGATCATCATGAACAGAATTCCCAAGCTGCCGAAGTTCACTACAGGCAGAATGAACTGGAATGATTTCAAATCAAAGCTGCTGCTAAGGTATACCTTGTCTTATATCCTTATTTTTCTGATCCCGCTCACCGGTGTGACAGTGCTCGCCTATAACAGTGCCATTGCCAGCCTGCGTTCGGAAATCGAGCAGTCCAACGTCAATCAGTTGAATCAGGTACGCATGACCATCGACAGCCGTATGGCGGAGCTGCAGGATATAGCAGGACGCATCACCTATGACGAGCATCTGACCCATTACATGGCACGCCATCCTTATTACAGCCGTGAGGCTATCAACGCGCTGGCCAATTACAAAGCGAACAGTCAAATCCTTGACGATCTGTTCCTTTACTTTCGCGGCGACCCTGTGATTTATTCCTCTACCGGTCATGCGAATCTTGAGGTTGTGTTTAATCAGAAGTACAAGTTCAGCAAATGGAGCCCGGAAGAGCTGCGCCGTGACCTGAACGAAGTGACACATCCGCTGATGCGCCCTGCCGAAGCGGTCAGTGTCAATTCCCGGCAGGAATCAGTCCTCTCGCTCATGATCCCGATCAAACCAAATGATCCTTATCCTTATGCAACGGTCATATACCTGATGGAGGAATCCAAGCTTACGGGTGTAATGGATTCTATTTTGAATAATTATTCCGGAAACAGCTACATTTTCGATGATAAAGGACAGATTCTGACATCCAACAGCCACGGGGCAGCCATTCCCGCAGACGAACTGAAAAAGCTTATCGCTCTGGGACCCGGCATTCACAGCCAGACCCTGAATGATGAGCAGCAGTCCGTTGTGGCCGTACAATCCGAGGAGAATGGCTGGACCTATATGACCACCATGCCGAGCAGCCAATTTTTCAGCAGGATCGTTCATGTGCAAACCCTGATTCTGATCGTATTCGCCGCCGTTGCGCTGACCGGAGTCACCGCCGCCATTTTGCTTGCCAGACGGCAGTATCACCCGATTCACGACCTGCTCGAATTCGCCAGGGTGAAAACGGGCGCCAAATCTCCGGACACGTTTAAATCCGGCGGGGAATGGGAGTGGATACGCCAGACCATTCATGACTTCAGCGTGCGTATTGATATTCAGGAGCCTTATGTGCGCAATCATTTCCTGCTGACACTGCTCAAGCACGGAAATCCCGACGATGAAGGAATGGATAGCATTATCCGCTCCATGGGCCTGCAGTCCCCGCAGATGAGGAGCAGCTATTTTGTCATGCTGCTGACCTGGGATGAATTCCCGGCAGCCTCCAAATCGGACCTGGACCGCAGAATGATTTACAAGATGTTCAGCGACCTGGAGCTCCCGGAATTGAAAGCTCATGTGTATGGCATTGAATTTTCACCCTCAGATCCCTTTGCGCTGATCGTCAGCATCGCGGAAGATGAAGATGCCGCACTGCATGAAAGAATCCAGAATACCGTCGATACGGTACGGGCAAGGGTGGTTGAATCCTTCTTCCTCCACCCGTCCATCGGGGTGGGAACACCTTACGGTTCTCTTGGTGAAATCAACCAGTCGTTTATTGAGGCGGCCACCGCCCTGGAATTCCGCATGCTTGGGGGCCAGGGCAGCATTACCTTTTTTGAAAATCTGACCAGTTCGTCGACCGAAGCGTTCTGGATTTCCAAAAAGTCGCTGCTCAAGCTGGAACAAAGCCTTAAGCAGGGCAATGAATCCGTCGCCGTGCAGATGATCGATTCCATCATCGCGGACATCCGTAATCAGCCGGTATCGGCGGCGCTGCTGCGGTGCATCTGCTTTGACCTGCTGAACTCTCTGCTCAAAATAGCTTCCGAGTCCGGCATGACCGGTGTCATCCGCGACATCCCCAGGTTCACCTCCTTCGAAACGCTCGAGGAATTGGAAAACACCCTGGAAATGCTGGCCATGCAAATTTGCGCCCAGGTCGAACGCAAAGCGGAGCAGCAACAGAACTCGCTGGTGGACGATATTGTCAGTTATGTCGACCGACAGTTCGCCGATTACACCCTGAGTCTGGAGCAGCTGGCGTTAAAGTTTTCAATATCCACTTCCTATTTAAGCCGCTGTTTCAAGGAAAAGACGGGTTCCACCTTTTCACAGTACATTTGGCACCTGCGCATGAATGAAGTGATCCGGCTGCTGCTCACCACCGATGACCCTTTAAAGGACATTATCGAGCAGGTCGGCTATCTGGACACCCCGAATTTCATCCGCAAGTTCAAAAAAGAAACCGGCTGCACGCCGGGACAATACCGGAAGCTGTACGCAGACACGTATCTGCACACAGATCACACCATCTCAGGCTCGGCCCACTCAGGGACAAAATAAAAAATCGATGACATGGGGTGCTCCAAAAGGTCCATTGACCTGGGGGACTCCTTTCGTGTGTTATGAGACGCTCCGTGCTTAACCCTACTTCAAAATGATAAGAAAGAAATCGCCAATCTCCACGATTTCCAATTTGCCTAAAAAATAAGGGAAGGGAGAAGATCCCTGTTCTTCCCCCCTATCTTCTTCATGCCTGCGCGTACCATGTATGGGATTCGGACAGAAAGCTCTTATTGCTCAAAAATCCAGCTTATTGACACTAGCGTTGCGACAAATCTGACAAAGATACTTTTTTAACCACAGAACTATTCTAACGGTTTCCACAGCCGCTATTGGTTCCAAGAACGTTGATTTTAAATTATTACGGTTGCCATGGCGCTTATTTCACTTAACCCGGATCTTTTCGCCTAGATTAAGGAAAATAACGGCGTTCACAACTGTTAGAATTTAGAACAGGCCTTTTTTCGTAAAATACCAGCTGTTACAACCGTTAAATTTCCGGTGGGAGCAATATCAGCGCGAAAGCCTGAGCTTTTGCGGAAAAGGACGGTACAATATAACTCAAGAGTGAATGTATGATTCACATGAGCCAAAGCGATGGAGAAAGAGCGAGTATCGGTGAAAATCGGCCACCATACTCGCCCCTTTAAATTCAAAATAGTTCGTAATTCGGTGCAACTTATCGGCATTTGAAAGCTGCATATGGAGCAGCCCATTTATGTGACAGCTCTATATGAAGGGCTATATCAGCTGGATTTCCAGCGGTCATAGGCTGTTTGATAGATCTCTGCCATACGGCCTCCGCCCATTTTGTTAATGGTCTCCACGTACTTATCCCAGTTCGCAAGCGGCTCCTGGCCTGTCACAAACCGTGCCTCCATTTGCTCCACGTAGGTGTTCAGGTCGGATTGCAGAGTTGCAACCTCCGCCTGCTCTTCCTCGGTCAGAAACAATACTGGGAATGGAATTCTTGCTCCCCGGTCTAGCAGCTTCTCCTGTGATTGCTGGGCCACCCATTTGTCAAAATCGGTAGTAAGCCCTTTGTTGATATCATCCGTCATCATAGCCGGTGTCGGTATGCCGTAATTCGGCGTAATGGTGGCGCGGTAGTCTTCACGCTCCATACCGTTCGGGACGGGCAGCCATTCCTTCACGCGCGCTTCCTTGTCCTTATACTTCCAGAGCAGGCCTTCCGGGCCTTTATCGAAGAAAACGGCTCCTTCGTAGGAATAAATGTAGTCTACCCACCGCATGGACGCTTCCGGCGCAGGATTTGTGCTGGTAATCGCAAAGGCGCCACCCGTGACTCCCTTGTTGCGGGCAATCGCCGGGGCATCAACCATATCGCTTTTCACCGGACTGAACATCGGATCATCTGTACTCGGCTCACCGCCCATTACAAAGTAGGCATGCCAGTCCGTAAACAGGCCCAACTGCCCGTTCTTGCCCTTGGCTTTTTTCTGCTCATCCGTTTGCGAGAAGGTATCATGGTCCAGCAGATCCTCATTCCAAAGCCGATTCAGGTAAGTCAGATATTCCTTGTACCCTTCTTCAGCCGGTGTGTAATGCACCTTGTCCTGGTCATCCACATAAATTTTCTCTTCATAAATACCGAAGGCCCCCAGGAGCCATGTGCGGATATCTTTCAGCTTTACGGAGGTAAGCGGGATTTCATCCTGCTGTCCGTTGCCGTTCGGGTCTTCTTCTTTGACGCGTTTCAGATATTCATGCAACTCCTCCGTCGTTTCGGGAAGCTTGGTCACTCCCAATGCCTTTAAATAATCACCGTTATACCACATAGGATTCTTGTACCAGGGCTGGTTGAACTCAATGCGCGGCAGGGAATAAATATGCCCGTCCGGCGCCGTAATCGATTTGCGGATTTCCGGATTCTCATCGAGAATTTTTTTGAAATTTGGCGCATACTCATCGATCAGATTTTCGAGCGGGATCAGGATACCCTGACTGCCGTAAGTCAGTTCTTCGGCGGGTGTCAAGCCTGCTGCGTAGAACATGTCCGGATACTCCCCGCTGGCGAAGACCAGGTTTTTCTTGGTCTCGAAGCTTTCCTTCGGGGCATTCATGAATTCAAGATGGATTCCGCTAAGCTTCTCCATTTCCTGAATGACCGGCATATCCGCCCAGTTTTGAATGCCAACATCCGGTCCCATCATCGTTAGCGTCAACGGTTCGCTTACAATGGGAAAACCTTCTTTGTTGACGATGTCTGCCTTAGCGGACGGCCCTTCCGCCGTCCCTTGATCTGATGACCCGCAGCCCGCCAGCAGCGATACACTAAGGCCCGCCGCCAGCAGCAGGCTGAGGCTTTTTCTGAAAGTAATCATATTTTCATCCCTTTCCCGGTGTTTTCCTGGCGTTGAAACTTGGATTCCCCCTGGAATCTGTGCCGACTTCGGAGCGATACCCTGAGTGTTTTTCCCGCTAAAAGCGAATTTCAGCAAAGTGAAGTGTTCGCCATTTCCCGAGAGGCGCAAGCATTCGAGGGAGCATTACCCTCCCCCTTGAGAGAACGAAATAACCGCTTCGAAGAAAATGCCTAAGGAGTGTTTCGCCCACGTACAGAGGGAGCAGAATTCCACTGGAGAAGCGAAGCGTTCGCCTTTGTCCCCGGATTTTTACCACTAAAAAATAATTCAATAAAATCCGGGGACAACAGCGATCGGAAGTGGAATCTGCTCCCGGCGTATCTGTAGCTTACACCGAGGTTATTTCGTTATCTCATCCCTTCACGGAACCAATCATCACCCCCTGTACGAAATAACGCTGCAGGAATGGGTAGATTACGATGACAGGCAGCGTGGACACGATGATGGCGGCATATTTTACAAGGGAAGCCATATCCGCCTTGTTATTCATCGCAATCGCCATGTCCCCGCTGATGGCGACACCTGTCGTCTCTGCCGTCATTTCCTGCAGGACGAGAATCTGGCGCAAAATGAGCTGCAGCGGATATTTGCTTTCATCCGTCAAATAAATAAGTGCCGAGAAATAGCTGTTCCAGTGGCTGACTCCGTAAAACAGGGCCATTACGGCGATAATGGGACCGGAAAGCGGCAGAATGATGCGCACGAACAACCCGAAATTGGTGCAGCCGTCCATCTGTGCGGCTTCCTGCAGCTCATGGGGAATCGTTGATTGGAAAAAGGTTCTGGCAACGATGATATTCCAGACAGAGGCGGCCACCGGCAGGATCAGCGCACCCATACTGTTCATGAGGCCGAGGCTTTTGACCAGCAGGTAGGCCGGCACTATGCCGCCGCTGAAGAACATTGTCACGAGCATCATGCCCATAAAAAAATTACGGCCGACAAGATCCTTTCGGCTCAGGGCATACGCGGCCGGGAGCGTTACTGCCAGATTCAGCAGTGTGCCCAGCACCGTATACAGGATCGTATTGGCATAGCCGTTCCATATTTTCGCGTTTTCAAAAACCCGTGTGTACCCGTCCAAATTCCATCCCTTGGGAAACAGCCACATTTCCCCCGAATTGACGTATCGCGGTTCGCTGACAGAGGCGCTCAGGATATAGATCACTGGATACAGCACTATGATCATGGCAATAGACAAGTAGATATAGTTCAAAATGATAAATAACCGGTCGGAACGCGTCTCTTTAACGGATGTAATCATCAGCTGTCCCCCTTACCATAAGCTGTTCTCGCTCGTGCGGCGTGCGATGTGGTTGACGGTAATCAGCAGCAAGGCATTTACAACGGAATTGAACAATCCGACAGCCGTAGAGAAGCTGTACTGAGCATCCACCAGGCCCGAGCGATATACGAAGGTGGAAATCACGTCAGAGGAGCTCATATTGAGCGGATTTTGCAGCAGCAGAATTTTTTCAAAACCGACACCCAGGATATTGCCCATATTGAGAATCAGCAAAATGGTGATCGTCGGCAAAATGGTTGGAATATTGATGTGCAGCATGCGCTTGAAGCGACTCGCTCCATCCACGATGGCGGCCTCATGCAGCTGTGGGTCAACGCTGGACAGCGCTGCCAAATAGATAATCGTCCCCCAGCCTGCGCTCTGCCAGACACCGGAAAGCACATACACGGTCTTGAACCAGGCGGGATCTGTCAGGAGATCAGGCGCATTGAAGCCCAGAAATTCCACGATCCGCACAATCATGCCAGTGGACGGGGATAAAAAGGTAATAATCATGCCAGCCATTACGACGACGGAAATAAAGTGTGGGGCATAGGTAATCGTCTGTACCGACCGCTTGAAGAAGCCGTTCCGGATTTCATTGAATGCCAGCGCCAGGATGATCGGAAGCGGGAAGCCCACCGCCAGCTCGTAAAGGCTGAGGCTGAAGGTGTTCCACAGCAGGTCCCAAAAATAATAGGAATTAAAAAAGCGTTCAAAGTGATCAAAGCCTACCCACGGACTGCCGGTGATGCCCTTCGTGGGAATAAAATTTTTGAAGGCGATCTGGACACCATACATCGGGATGTAGTGAAAAATGAAAAAATACAGCACGGCCGGTGTGATAAACAGATACAATTCCCAATTTTTCAGAATCCGGCTCCAAAGGGGCCTGCCCGTCTCTCTGGAGGAAAGAACGGTTCCTTGCCCTGCTGCCGACTCCAATGAGAGAGCTCCTTCCTCTTTTCTCTTCATAGCATCATCCCCTCTTTTCAATGTTCAGACTGTAGTTCTAAAGTTCGCAGCCTTCGGCGCAAATCCGGGCTCCGTCAAGACTTACTATAGAAATTGTAGGCCGCAAATTTTATAAGGTAAATATGTAGAATCTGCACAAAACGGCAGAATAGCTGCCACCCCTTATCCAATAAGGTTTTACAAAACAAAGCAATACTTTTTTGAAAGCGTTTATACATGTTTGCTATATGTGAATTTTGTTATCTCAATATCAATTCACATCTGACACATTGCATAATCCATCAGGTTGTGTGATTCTTTCTAACGAGTTCAGATGCAAGCCATTTCAAAAAAAGCTCGGGTACCAAGCCGTAAGGAGGCATATGAAACATGTTTCTGACTGAGAAAAAATTATTCGCACGCCTGCGAGAACTGGATGAATATCGTTACCGTGACCGGATTCCGTTCAAGGAGCTGCGGGCAATCGAAGATGAAGGCTCCAGGGTCAATCCCGACCTGCCGGAGGTTGGCGAAGAGTGGGGGCATATCCGTCACGGGGACACCTGGACCGGCCGCGACCGTTATTTGTGGGTCTCCATGGATGCGGAATTCCCTGCGGAATGGGCAGGAAAACGAGTGCTCGGACGCTTCGATTTCGGCACGACCGGCGGGGGCACCAATTCAGGGTTCGAGTCGCTGCTGTATCTGGACGGTCAGCCTTATCAGGGCGTCGATTCCAATCATAAGGAAGTGTTTTTTACTGAAGAAGACGTGGCAGGCAGCAGAAAACGGCTGTTGTTCCGGCTGTGGTCAGGCCTGGAAGGCGGCGGTAGGCCCAGAGAGCAGAAGCATGAAGTTAAGCTGGCGGAGATTTGCTGGCTGGATGAAGCGGCCGACGATCTGTATTACACCGGTCTGACGGTATATCAGACCATCCAGGTGCTGGACGAGCAGGATGCCGAACGGGCGCTGCTGCAGAAGACGATGGATCAGGCCTTCCGTCTGATCGACTGGAGCGAGCCGGGCTCGTCCGCTTTTTATGAAAGCGTAGCTGTGGCCCGCACTTACCTGTCCGACCGAATCGATGAAATGGACAAAAACACGCTCGTCACCATAACCTGTGTCGGCCATACCCATATTGACGTAGCCTGGCTATGGCGGCTGAAGCATACGCGCGAGAAAAGCGCGCGCTCCTTCTCCACGGTCATGCGCCTGATGGAGCTGTTCCCGGAATATATTTTTCTGCAAACCCAGCCGCAGCTTTATGAATACATCAAACAGGACTTCCCTGGCATCTATGAGCAGATTCAAAAACGGATCAAGGAAGGACGCTGGGAAGCCGGCGGCGGCATGTGGCTGGAAGCGGACTGCAATCTGACGTCAGGCGAATCGCTCACCCGCCAGCTGCTGGTGGGCACCAGATTTTTCAAGGAAGAATTCGGAGCGGATTGCGAATATCTGTGGCTGCCCGACGTGTTCGGGTACAGCTGGTCACTGCCGCAAATTTTGCGCAAATCCGGAATCCATACATTTATGACCACCAAAATCAGCTGGAACCAGTACAACCGCATGCCGCATGACACGTTCAAGTGGCGCGGGATTGACGGCTCGGAGGTGCTGACCCATTTTATCACCACGATTGAGCCGTGGTCGGTGGCCTCCTCCACGTTCTATACGTATAACGGGCATGTAGAGCCAAAGACGGTCAAAGGAAGCTGGGGAGCGTATCGGGACAAGGAGCTGAATCAGGAGCTGCTGTTGTCGTACGGTTACGGGGACGGCGGAGGCGGCGTCAATCGCGAGATGCTGGAAATGCGGCGCAGGATCGACCGGCTGCCGGGACTGCCCAAGGTGAAGACCGGCAGAGCGGACGAGTATTTCCGGCGGCTGCAGGAGAACGTGGAAAATACCGAGAGTTATGTGCACACCTGGGACGGGGAGCTGTACCTAGAGTACCACCGCGGCACGTATACGAGCCAAGCCTACAACAAGCGCATGAACCGCAAGCTGGAGCTGCTGTACCGGGAGGCAGAATGGCTGAACGCCTGGCAGAGCGTGCTGGGCGATAATTGGTCGCTCTATGAGGGGAAAAGACTGACAGACGGCTGGAAGATCATTTTGCGCAACCAGTTCCACGATATTATCCCCGGCTCCTCCATCCGGGAAGTATATGAGGACAGCACGCTGGAATACGCCGAAGCAGAAGAGATCGGCCGCTCGGTCCGGGCACAAGCGGAGCAAAGCATCGCTTCTGCTGTGGAATCAGGCGCTACTGGGCGGGAGTCAGACCCGGCGGGGGTCAGGTCCTTCGTGATCTGGAACTCCTCTCCATGGCAGCGCACAGATCTGATCGATGTTCCCCTTCCGGACAGCGGCGGTTCGGGAGTATGGCGCACTGTGGACGGCCGGCCGCTGAACGCACATTGGAATAACGGTGTCTGGACGATTCAGGTGGATGACCTGCCTCCACTCGGTTATGCAACAATTGTGCTTGATACGACAGCCGGGAAGGAAGTTCTGACTGCAGCAGGTACGGAGACGCCATTCCAGTTCCGGGAAAACGGACTGTCGACCCCGTTTTACGAGCTGGAATGGAACGTACAAGGTCAGCTTACCCGCCTGTACGACAAGGAGCAGCAAAGAGAGGTGCTGGCGCCGGGCAGGCGCGGCAACGTACTGCAGCTGTTTGAGGATAAACCGCTCAATTTTGATGCATGGGATATCGATATTTTTTATCAGGAAAAGATGCGGGAAATCACGGAGTTGAACCGCATGGAAGTGGTGGAGAACGGCGCGCTGCGGGCGGCCATTCGCTTCGAATGGAAGTACGGCGGCTCGGTCATCACGCAGGATATGATCCTGCATGCCAATGACCGGCGCATCGATTTTGCCACAGAGGCGGATTGGCATGAACGGCATCAGTTGCTGAAGGTGGCCTTCCCTGTGCATATCCGCTCGACCGAGGCGACCTATGATATCCAGTACGGCAACGTCAAACGGCCGACCCACTGGAACACGAGCTGGGACAGCGCGCGTTTCGAGTCCGTCGGCCATCAATGGGCGGATTTGTCCGACCGCGGCTACGGTGTCAGCCTGATGAACGATTGCAAGTACGGCTATGACATCAAGGACAATGTGCTGCGCCTGTCCTTGATCAAATGTGCTACCTCGCCGGATATCGAAGCCGATCAGGGACATCACCGCTTCACTTATTCCTTGCTTCCGCACAGGGGTGACTGGCTGCAGGGCAATACCGTGCAAAGCGCCTGGGCCTTGAACGCTCCGCTGCGCTTCAGCGAGGGAGCCGCCCAGGCTTCGTCACTGTCGATGTTCCGCCTTTCCACAGATACCGCTATGATTGCAGCAGTGAAGAAGGCTGAAGACAGCGACAAAGTAATTTTGCGGATTCATGACTATTCCGGCAGCCGGCAGCCCTTGACCATCACAAGTGACCTGCAGATCATGGGCTGGAGAGAATGCAATCTGATGGAAGTGTCCGATGAAGCCATGCGGCTGGAGAGCGAGCTTCAATGTGTGCTGGAGCCCTATGAGATCAAGACGTTCGAGATAGATATACGTACCCCATAACTTTTTCAGGAGGCATCATCAAATGAAATTGCCCGCATCTATCGTTCAGGTACTCAAGGATGCGGAGCAGCGGCTGGCCCACCGGCCCAAGCTGCTCCGCCTGTTCACCAACTGCTTTCCCAATACACTGCAGACCACGACCAAGCTGCTGGACGACGGCACCACCTTCGTATTTACCGGCGACATTCCCGCCATGTGGCTGCGCGATTCCGTGGAGCAGGTGCGGCATTATATTCCGTTCGCCAAGGGCGACCCTGAACTCCAGCGTATTTTGGAGGGATTAATCCGCCGTCAGATGTTTTACATTAACATCGACCCGTATACGAACGCCTTCAATGAAGAGGCAAACGGCAGGCACTATAACGACGGGGACCAATCCGGGATGACACCCTGGATGTGGGAACGCAAATATGAGCTGGACTCGCTCTGCTTTCCCGTTCAGCTTGCTCATATGTATTGGAAGGCGACGGACAGAACGGACATTTTTGATTCTGCCTGTTATCAGGCCCTCACTTCAATCGTCGATGTGATGATCACCGAACAGCGGCATATGGAAAAATCGCCGTACCGGTTCATGCGTCCAGGCTTCAAGGAGACCGAGACGCTGCAGAACGACGGCCTTGGCATGCCTGTCAATTACACGGGGATGACCTGGTCCGGCTTCCGTCCGAGCGACGATGCCTGCCTGTTCGGCTATAACATCCCATCCAACATGTTTGCTGTCGTCGTTCTTGGACATATCCGCGAAATTGCGGAAACGGTATTCAAAGACAGCGGGCTGGCGGTCAAAGCCGACAAGCTGCGCGGGGAAATTGATTTTGGCATCCGTACCTACGGCACCGTGGACCACCCGCGCTACGGAACCATCTATGCCTATGAAACGGACGGCTACGGCAATTATTGCCTGATGGACGACGCCGGCACCCCGGGGCTGCTCTCCATCCCCTATTTCGGCTATGCCGGGACCGATGATCCGATCTACCGCAACACCCGCCGCTTTGCACTGAGCAAGGACAATCCTTTTTACTTTGAAGGAAAATACGCCAAGGGCATTGGCAGTCCCCATACCCCTGGCGGTTATGTATGGCATATGGCGCTATCCATGCAGGCATTGACGGCTGACAACGAGCAGGAGGTCCGGGAACTGATTGAAATGCTGGTGAACACGGACGCGGATACCGGCTTCATGCACGAAGGCTTTCATCCGGACGATCCTGCCGACTTTTCGCGCGAATGGTTCGCTTGGTCCAACAGCCTGTTCGCGATGCTGATTTATCAGGCCACGGGGAAAGGCTGGGTATAGCTCGGGATAATTCAGGATAACTCCAGATAATCCGGGATAGTCCCGGCTTTCAGGCCATCCGGTGTTCTTCCTCCGCGCTGCAGACTGCAGAGGATGCGGCTCTCAGCTCGGAGGGGGATACCGTTTTGTATTTTTTGAAGGTACGGCTGAAATAAGAAATGTCGTTATAGCCGGTTGCCCAGCCGATTTCGGAGATCGTCATATCGGTATGGAGCAGCAAATATTCGGATTTATTGATACGCAACTGGTTAATGTACTCGGGCACTGTACGTCCGGTCAGCTCGCTGAACAGCCTGCTGAAATGAAAACGGCTGAGGCCAGCCATACGAGCCAGTTCATGCACTGACAGCTCCTGCCCGAGATGCTCTCCGATATATTCAAAAATGGGCGTAAAGCGCTCCAGATTTTTTCTCCTGCTCATTTCAAGTGGCTGTGGCGGCGCTTCGGTCACATAATTGCGGAACAAAATGGTGAGCAGCCGGTACATGGAGGATTTGATCGACAGCTCATAGCCGGGCTCTTTGGATTTGAACTCTTCAACGATGGAATCCATACAGACATGCAGACTTTCAACATTGCGGATATGATGCTGAAACAGCACCCGATTCTGCAGAATCGGCACGATAAATTTCGTTTCAATCGCGTCCGGCGACGGGCTTTGCAGTAAAGAGATATCCATAATCAAGCAATAATAGCGCAGCTGCTCGGACCTGCAAATTCCGTGGTGCAGATCATTGCTGTTCAGCACGATCAAGTCGCCGCCGCTCACCTCGTAAGGGGTGGAGTTGCATTCGATCACCGCTTCACCAGACACGAAATAGAGCAGCTCCATATGCTCATGCCAGTGATGGGGAAACAATGTGCTGCCCTCCCCGCCCGCCTTGCAGGTATGAAGCTTGATGGGGAAATAGCGGTCCGGCATATCCATCGGCTCGCGCAAATCGGCAGGTCTTTTCATGTACATTCCTCCTCTGTGACCGCACATTATTGCAAACAAACAGCAAGGTGCTGCATGGATTTAAGCTTCACTGCATCCTTACAATAGATTATAGACCTATTATGAAAGGAGCAACAAGGCATGAAAACCGTCAATATCGGCGTCATCGGCCTCGGCAGCATTTCCGAATACCATCTCAAGCCGTACAGCAACAATCCGCAGGCGAAAATCTACGCGGTCTGCGATCTGAATGAGGAACGGGCCAAAACAGCCGCTGCCGCCTTCGGCGCTGAAAAAGTATATACCGATTACCACGAGCTGCTTGCAGATGAGCAAATTGATGGCGTAAGCATTTGTACGTGGAATAATACACATGCGGAAATCAGCATTGCCGCGCTGAACGCGGGCAAACATGTGCTCGTGGAGAAGCCGCTCTGCCGTACGACCGAAGAGGCCGTCAAAATCCAGGAAGCCGTCGAAGCCTCTGGCAAGCTTCTCCAGGTCGGCTTTGTGCGCCGCTACGATCCTAACGTGCAAATGCTGCGCACTTTCGCGGATGCAGGTGAATTCGGCGAAATTTATTATGCCAAGGCTTCCACCATCCGCCGTCTCGGCAACCCGGGAGGCTGGTTCAGCGATATCGAGCGTTCCGGCGGCGGGCCGCTGATCGACATCGGTGTGCATGTCATCGATCTGTGCTGGTACATGATGGGCCGTCCGAAGGTCAAATCCGTTTCGGGCAACACATACCGCAAGCTCGGCAACCGCGCCCATATCCAGAACCTGTCCCGGTATCAGGCAGCCGATTATGATGCGAACAAAAATGATGTGGAGGATCTGGCAAACGCCCTCATCCGCTTCGAGAACGGGGCCTCGCTCATGATTGAGGTCAGCTTCACCCTTCATGCCAGCAAAAATGAAAGCATTGTCAAGCTGTACGGAGACAAGGGCGGCTTCGAAATCGATCCTGAAGTCATGATGACAACGGAGAAGAACAACACCATCCTTAATGTTCACCCGCAGACCGACAGCTCCGGTTTCCAGTTTGAAAAAGCGTTCCAGAACGAAATCGACCATTTCGTCGATTGTATATTGACTGGCAATCAGCCGATTAGCCCTGTGGAGGATGGCCTTGAAATTATGAAAATCCTGAATGCCGTATATGAATCCGCCGCCCAAGGAAAGGAAATTCACCTATGAAGCTTGGACTGAGCACCTACAGCCTGTACGGCGCATTGAAGAGCGGAGAAATGACCGTTGCGGACGTCATTGATTACACAGCCGACATCGGCGGGTCCCACGTGGAAATCGTGCCCCTCGGATATAACTTGACCGAAGATCCCGGACTCATTGATGTTATTGTAGAAAAAGCCAAGGCCAGAGGACTGGATATCTCCAATTATGCCATCGGAGCCAACTTTCTTACAGAAGACGATGCCCTTTACGAGGCTGAAATCGAGCGGGTCAAAAAGGAAGTGGACCTCGCTGCACGCCTTGGCGTCAAGCTGATGCGGCATGATGTGGCGTCCTCGCCCGACGTCTCCATCGGCCATTTCAACGCACAATTGGAGCGGCTGGCCGAAGCCTGCCGCCAGATCGCCCGTTATGCTGCACAATTCGGCATTACGACCAGCGTCGAGAACCACGGCTACTTTATTCAGAACAGTGACCGTGTTCAAACTCTGGTGAAAACCGTAAATGAACCCAACTACAAAACGACGCTCGACATCGGCAATTTTATGTGCGCGGACGAAGACCCGGTTGCAGCGGTCAAAAACAACCTGCCATATGCGTCTATTGTGCATATCAAAGACTTCTATTTGCGCCCTTCTTACCGCAATCCCGGCGAAGGCTGGTTCCGCACGACCAGCGGCAACTACCTGCGTGGCGCCATCGCCGGCCATGGTGACATCGACCTGCACGAAGTGCTGCGTGCCATCAAACAGTCCGGTTATGATGGATATTTCTCCCTGGAATTCGAGGGCATGGAAGACTGCCGCACAGGTGCGAAAATCGGCTTCGACAACGTGCGTCGTATCTGGGATGGGCTGTAAATTCGGAAAGCACGGTTGATTGTGAGGAATAATCGGAAGAAGCCTGGTTGGCCTGGTTGATAGTGCGGTAAATAAATATGTTTTGATCAGCCTTGGTCCTTTGGACTGAGGCTTTTTTATTCTACCCAGCCCTAAATCATGAATAGAATTGATCGCTTTAGATTAGAATGAAATTGGCAGTTTATTTGTAGTTTCATTGCAGTTTACTTTCAGTTCGTGTAGAATAGGAGGATAAAGAGGTGAACAAAGTGCCTATAACAGAACAAGATAAACTAAACTTTAATTCGGTCATTGAGAACACTTTACAGAAACCGGAACAAGCCGAAGCTATGGCGAAAATACTTTATAACTTAGCACTCAGATTAAACGCCGTGCCTCAAAACTTTATGTCTGAATTCACAAGGTTAATTGAAGGAGGTTTGGTAGAGGAAAGCAAAACCATACTCCCTAAAGCCTTAAACGAGATCAGTACCACTGTGTTATCTCTGGCAGAAGAAGATCTCTCCAGATCCTACACGACCGGACAATTATCCAAAATATTCGGTGTCAGCATTTCAACGATCAATAACTGGATTGATGCCAATCGTTTTGTTGGTTTCAGCCGGGCAGCAAAAAACAAACAAGCAAGAATTAGTGAAAGCACGATTTGGGTATCACCTACGGGGGAAAAAATCCCTGTAAGTGAAGTAGCTAAGCTCTATCAAACGAATCAACAAAAAATGCAGCTTCAGCAAGAACCTACTAAATATGAACGTGTCCGTTACCTGGTCGAAATGATCAAATTTTATGAAGAGCGGTACAAAGGTACTTTTGAAGAAGTAATTAAAGAGAAAGGAGACCCGTCGATGACAGAAGACTTTCAGTGGTCCAGAGAAGGAAAAGAGTGGCGAGCTTTTCTTCAAGAAATTGAATCTGATTGATCGGTAACCCGCCATCAAACTTAGAATTATTGAAAAGGAGATTCGGGGATGCCATCTTGTATATCCGTGAAACTGACAGCACCGGCAAACCAAGCTCAGCATTCGCCCAAAGAGCTACCCTCGTTTTCGTTGATAATTCAAAGCTTTACATAACAGAACATCTGAAAAGCGGACTTATTACTCATTATTACTACGACTGGATTCATGGTAATGGCAATCAGGTTTTAGCAAAGTTTCATTGCGAACCTCATGATGACCCTGATTATCAAACAGATACTGAGCCCTATCACATTCATCCACCTGATCACTCAAAATTAACGAATCAGATACGGTTTGCAAACTATTCGTTTAGGGATCTGTCATCCATTGTTGAAGGCATCTATTTGCTTCATCTGCTGCCGAATAAGCTTAAGGTATAATTTTCCTTATCTAAAAGAGGTCTGTAGAGGCTTAGAAAGCTCTATAGACCTCTTTTTTACGTATTGCTATTAACGGTGGCGGTAGCTCTGGATAAACTTCACAGCTGCTCGGATATCGTTTTCCGGACGCTCGCCAACCTCTCTTTCCACCGTCAAATAACCGGCATAGCCGATATCCTGCAGGGCAGTGAAATAAGCCTCGAAATCAACGTTGCCTTCGCCGAGCGGCACCTCACGGAAACCCGCCCCGCCTTCCGCCATGACTGCAATCTGCTCGTGGTCCAAAACCCCATACACGTCACGGGGATCAACCTCACGCAGACGGACACCGTCCTTAACGTGGGTATGTACAATGTAATCGCGCAGCGTATACACGCCCTGTACAGGATCATCGCCGGTGACCATCACCATATTCGCCGGGTCAAAATTGACCGCTACCCCTTTGGAGTCCAGCGAATCCAGGAACTTCTTCAGCCGCTCCGCAGGCTCAGGGCCAGTTTCGATGGCAAAATATCCACCGCGTGAGGAAGCATAGGCCGCCAGCTCATTACAGGCCTGCTGCATGATGGCATATTCGGGATCATCGCTGCTTTCCGGAATAATTCCGATATGTGTCGTCACGATATTGGTGCCCAGATCAAAAGCAAGCTCAAGCACCTGCTTCGATTTTTCGATTTTCCAGCCGTTCTCCTCCGGATTTTTGAAGCCATGACCGCCGTAATCCGCACATAAAGCCGACACCTCCAGACCCAGCCCGGATATATAATTCCGCAGTTCCGTTCTGTCCTCTACCGTCAAGTTGTCCGGCTCCATTTCACCCGCAATCGCCCATATCTGAACTCCGTCAGCCCCGATTTCCTTCGCTTTCTTCAGGCCCTCCCTCGGGCCAAGTCCAAAGCTGTCTGAAATAACCCCGATTTTATTCGTGAACCCCACGCCCATCATCCCTTCTTTCCACTTCTATATAATTTGTTTCTGTGGCGGCAATCTCCTTCTGTGCCTTCAAGCACGAAGCCGCATAGGACATAAACCGGCCAAAGTCATGGGAAACATCGGCTTCCAGTTTCAAACATTATAATGTTGTTGCGTTTTATTTTATAATCATCACTGGGATTCCGCAATATGTAAAAAGAGTTGGAGAAAAATGACCATTATTTGCTTATGAACAATCCGGTCAAAAAAAAGACTGCCTCACTTATTACATGAAAGGCAGTCCTGTTCTTGGCGTGACTTGCACACCTCATATTCTGTTAAAGCTCTTCGCCATTGGCAGCAATGACATTTTTATACCAGAAAAACGAATCCTTGCGTGAGCGTTCCAAGGTTCCATTGCCTTCGTCATCCTGATCGACATAGATAAAGCCGTAACGCTTGGACATTTCGGAGGTCGACATGCTGATCAGGTCAATAGGCCCCCAGCTAGTGTAACCGATCAGGTCTACACCGTCGGCGATAGCTTCCTTCATTTGGGCGATATGCTGGCGCAGGTAGTCAATCCGGTAAGTGTCATGAATAGAACCGTCATCCTCTACTTTATCATAGGCCCCCAGACCGTTTTCCACAATGAACAACGGCTTCTTGTAGCGGTCATACATTGTATTCAGCGTAATTCGCAGCCCGGTCGGATCAATCTGCCAGCCCCAATCGGAGGCCTTTAAATAAGGATTCTTTACACCGCCGAACAAATTGCCTTCCGCTCTGTCGCCCCCCGGTTCTGCGGAGATCGTCAACGTCATATAATAGCTGAACGAAATATAATCCACCGTATACTTTTTCAAAATCTCGTCATCGCCGGCTTCTTTTTGAATTACGATATTATTCTCCTCGAAATAGCGGTTCATATAAGTGGGATATTCCCCGCGTGCATGAACGTCCGTGAAGAACAGGTTTCTCTGATTCTCCTGCTGGTTCTTCAGCACATCCTCCGGGTTGCAGGTATGGGCGTAACTTTCCATGCGGGCAAGCATGCAGCCAATCTTTGCATCTGGAATAATCTCATGGCATAATTTTGTCGCAAGCGAGCTTGCCACAAATTGATGATGAAGCGCCTGATAAATTGTCTGCAGTTTGTTATCCACACGGTCAATGACAACACCTCCGCCGGTAAAAGGGCTGATGGTCATCATATTGATCTCGTTGAAGGTCAGCCAATATTTCACCTTATCCTTATAGCGTCTGAACACCGTCTCCGCGTACTTGGTGAAGCAGCCGATCACTTCCCGGCTCGCCCAGCCGTTATATTTCATCGTCAAGCCGAGCGGCGTCTCATAGTGCGCCAAAGTAACGAGAGGCTCAATGCCGTATTTATGCAGCTCATCAAAGACGTTATCGTAAAATTGCAGCCCTGCCTCATTTGGCTCTGCATCGTCACCGTTCGGGAAAATACGTGCCCAGTTGATCGACAACCGGAATACCTTGAAGCCCATCTCGGCAAAAAGAGCAATATCTTCCTTATAGTGGTGATAAAAATCAATGCCGTAACGCTTTGGAAAACGGGCATCCTGAAGCTCTCCAGACAAAATTTTCTCAATCTGTTCAGAGGTAATTTCAATGGCGTGGCCGCCTGTACGCTTTTCCTTCGGCACATAGACCACCATATCGGCGCTGGACAAGCCCTTGCCGTCTTCATTATAAGCGCCTTCCAACTGATTTGCCGCCGTAGCGCCTCCCCATAAAAAACCTTCCGGAAATCCCTTTTTTACAGTACTCATTTTAAAAAAGCTCCTTTCTTATTCACCTAAACTACGGTTGTCATCAAATAATCCTGATTTTGGACTTCCTGCTCGTCGGTTTTCAGGATGTCCAGATAGCTGGTTGAATTGGTAACAATGACAGGTGTGGACACAAGATAACCCGCCGCCCGAATCTGCTCGACATCAAATTTCAGCAGCAGCTGTCCCTTTTCCACCTTGTCTCCCTCCTGCACTTGCTTTTCGAAAAATTTCCCTTTCAGACGCACGGTATTAACTCCAATATGGATCAGAAGCTCAGCCCCTCCATCGGATGTAATGCCGATCGCATGCCCTGTCGGGAAAACCGTCGTTACGATACCGCTCACCGGCGCGGTCAGTCGGCCGCCGGTTGGCTCAATGACGATACCTTGTCCCATCGCACCTGACGCGAAGGCCTCATCCTCAAGCGTATGAAGCGGTTTTACCATACCAGTCAGAGGGCTTACTATGACTTCTTTTACAAAGGCTGTGGTGTCGGTCTGCTTGTCGTCCGTCACCGCTTCAACATTGGGTTCGGCTTCCCGGACTTCCGGCTGCTTAAATCCCAATACATACACTAATACTGCTGCGAGTATAAAAGCAACAGCAAGGCCAATTACGACGTACGTGAATCCTGGTCCAAAATAACTCGGAACAGCCAGCAAGCCGGGAAGGGCGAAGGAAATGCTGCGTGCTCCCCCCACCCCGATGATAGCAGCGCCAATCGCGCCGGAGATACAAGCGTAAATGAATGGCTTTTTCAGCTTCAGGGTTACACCGTAAATCGTCGGCTCTGTTACGCCAAATACGGCGGCCAGCGTGGAAGAACCGGCCAATGCCTTCAACTTTTGATCCTTTGCCTTGAGAAATACACCAAACGTTGCTCCCGCCTGGGACAAAACTGCTGCCGCAAGCATAGGAATCATCGTGTCGTAACCGATTGTAGTCAGGTTGCTAAGCATAACAGGGACAAAGCCCCAATGGACACCGAAAATAACAAACACCTGCCAGAATCCCCCGGCGATAAGCCCTGCTGCAAGAGGGCTCAAATTATAAATCCAGGTATACCCTGCAGCAAGGGCGTTACTGACGGAGTTGCCCACAGGTCCAAAGATCAGAAAAGTCAGAGGAACCACAATCAATAATGCCAGCATCGGCACCACAATGTTCCGGACAGATTCATGAATAACCTTGCGGAAATAGTTTTCCACATAGGATTGAACCCATACCGCGAGAATAATCGGGATGACGCTTGAGCTATAGGTTACAAAAATAATCGAAATCCCCAAAAATGCCAGGCTTTGCGGTTCATTCATGGCTGCAACCACACTCGGGTATACAAGCGCTCCCGCCACCGCAACGGAAACAAACTGATTCGTTTTAAACCTCTTGGCCGATGTTATGGCCAGAAAAACCGGCAGGAAATAAAACACGCTGTCAGAAGCCGCATTCAGGATTAGATAGGTGCCGCTCGCGCCGTTAATCCAGCCCAACTGCGAAAATAAAGCCAGCAGTCCCTTCAAAACCCCCGCGCCAGCCATAGCTCCCAGCAGCGGTGAAAATATACTGGAGATCAGATCGACAGCCGATCCGAGCAAGCCTGATTTCTCGGATGCTTCATTGCTGCTGCTTTTTTCGGCATCCTGCAGGCTTGTTTCCTTCATCATTTGCTCATACACCTGGGCAACATTGTTGCCAATCACGACCTGGAACTGACCACCGCTCTCCACAACGGTTATGACCCCCGGAGTGTTTTCAAGCGCTTTTTTGTCCGCTTTGCTCCGCTCCTTGAGCTTAAACCGAAGTCTGGTCGCACAGTGAAAAACGGAATTAACATTGGATTCTCCGCCCACAAGCCTGATAATTTCCTGGGACAAGCTTTGCTTGCTCATATTTCACCAATCCTTTTTTGAAAATTGAGCTTCAGATTTTTTATTTGCGAAAGACCTGATGTGGCGCCGCTCAACAGGTTCATATTATTCCCGCAAATAAGAAAAACCTGAACTCGTGGTAATATAGACGCATGATTCGGCACCGCGCGACTATATTACCATCAGCTCAGGTTTTGCCTGCATGACCAGTAACACCCTGTTAACAGATGGTTTATCGATATGCTGTTTAGGATTAATCCTGATTTCTTTCCGTAATCCGGTGTATATGAATGGTCAAATATACATACTCATCTTTACTCAAGGACTGTTGATGGGTCTTCTCCAGATAATCATTGATTTTGACCACACACCCAAAAGCGGCTACATACGATTTTCTCACCTGGTTATACAGAAAATCGTCCCCGCCGTTGTGTACCTCATTCCGCAGCACTCTCATCGCGAAATACTGCAGATGGGTCAAAAATCTGGAGTAGATCAGCGCCGATTCATCCAGAACAATCCCGAAATGGTAGGTGACGATGTTTAAAATGTTCTGCACCATTTCCGTCATGGCCATCGTCTGCTTCATTTCATTACCGTCAATGCGTGCATTGACGAGATGAAGAGCGATAAATCCGGCCTCATCTTCCCCGAGCTTTACGCCGGTTTTGTCCTCAATCATTTGAATCGCATCCTGGCCGACCATAAATTCTTTTTTGTAAAATCGTTTAATTTCAAACAGCATTGCATTCTTTAATGCCAGGCCTTTCTTGTGGCGCTCCAGCGCAAAATGGATATGATCCGTCAAGGTCAAATAAATATTCTCGCTCAGATCGGTTCCCAGAATATAATGGGCATGCTCCACAATATCATTGGACAGCTCCAGTTGTTCTGCCGGAATTTCGCTGAGCAAATCAGTCAGCTTCGCGGTCAGCAGACTCTGGCTCATCGTGAATACCTTATCAATTTTCCCGGGATCAACGGTGTCACCAATCGATTTATTAAAGGAAATCCCCCGGCCCATGACGATAACCTCTTTGCCTTTATCATTTTTGGTCAGAAGCACATTATTGTTCAGTATTTTCTCGATTATCATCTGCCATCACCCTTAAATACGAATGTGAACAAAAAAAGCCCGAGCTTATTAAAACATCATGAGCCTCATGACGTTAAAATAAATTCAGGCATTGCCCGCTTCACCGGTCACAATCCTTTAGATTAAGATTATTGTAACATTAAAATAAAGCGATTACAATCTATTTTTTAAAAGATGAAAAAGAGGCCGTTCCTTGGTGTGGAACAGCCTCTGCTCACTTCTGCTTATGGCTCAAGCTCTGATCTGATAGGCAAAATGATACAATGAATTGATATTCGCGGTGACCTGCTTGTCCCCGCTAAAGAAGACGATTGGGATAATATCAAAATAGTGAATGCTTAACCCGTTATTATAGTAAGAATAATTGCCCGCCGCCGGAGTCAGGTTGTTTAGCGAAACCGAGAAATAACCCAGACTATCCGTTGTAGTACTGGCCTGGAAAATTTGCTGGTTAATCGTCACTCTCAAGGCAGCCGTCACAGGCGCATTGGCAACCGGATTGCCTGATGCATCAAAAGCCCGGCCGGAGATCGTAATATTGTTTTTGATCCGCCATTTGTCTCCGTATCCGTAGTCAATAAATCCCTGCACTCCGCCGTCTGTCGTGATATTGTTGATGCTGACACGGGCCACATCGGCTGCCTGATAACTTACGGATAAAGTATAAGGCGTCGTCAGATCAAAGGAGGATGGAGCCCAGACACGAATGTAATAGTCTCCTGCCGGAAGCTGAACTTGCCCTTGGGTATTTTGATCAAGGTATCCGAGACTGCCAAGGTTGCCGTCATAGAGGTCCAGCCGGTACACACCGTAGGCTGAAGTATTGTTCAGAAGCAAACGGACAGGCGCACTTCTGGGCAGACTAATCTTGGTCCAATCTTCATCGAGAAAGTTATCTATATTCTGGCGGCTGCTGAATGTTGTTGAGCCTTGATTTTTCGCAAACCAGGGATTGTCGTCAGGCTCATTGGCATCATAGGTGTCAGACACTCCAAGATAAAGCGTGAAGGGGTTAACGGTGTCTGATCCGACATAGGATTGAACAAGTACAAAATAGTACCCTGGACCGGCCACGTGGCTTAACTGCTCGTATTGCCCGCTTCCTCTTTGCGAATAGGAGACCCGGTTAAGTGTGCCCGTAGCTTCGTCAAGCTTGTACAGGGACAGGTCATAGTCAACAGCCGCTCCCGGATTCATCAAAGCGGTAAGCTTCAACGGAGAATCAACATAAGTCAGGAACCACCTGCTCTCGCCTTCGGTCGTAATATAACCGGATGTCTGCGTTCCCGGCCCAATGTAAACTGCCCCGTCTGGTGAGGTATTGTCATAGGTGGCGGCTGTTACCGAATTGTTATATGTCGCGTTTATTGTTGATAACATTCTGTTATAAGAACTGTGAAGAACTACTTTTTCTTCCATTTCAGATGTAGACTTGCTGTTCTGTTTGCTTGCTGACGCTTCCGGAATTGTTGATGTATGTATGCCGCCAAGATCTGTATCCGCAAGCTCCTTCAGTTTGATGCCATCAGCAGTTCCATCATCCGAGGAAAAGGCTGCATGCAGCGGTAAAGCCCACGTCAAACCTGCCAAGAAAAACAAGGTACCCAATAACACGATAATTCTCCGGACCATTCTACCATCTCCCTTTTTTAGTTCTACAAGACTAATATAATCCTCCTTTCACACCTTGTCAATAACTGTAATTCAATGAATAGTTTACTTTTTAGATTCTTTTTTTCCTTGTGTTACAGTACAAAAAAGTGCCGAACCTTCAATCAGGTTCGGCACTTTGAATACATGGTATTTAGCTGTTGTTCCGGACTAGGCCTCGTAGCTGTCCACCATAACCGGCTGCTCATACGCATTCTCCAGCCTGCGTAGTTTGCTCTTCACCACTTCAGGTGGCTCAACAGCGGGTGACATTGGATGCAGCAGCCATGATTTTACATAATGTGTATCAGACACCTTGAAAATTGGCGGCTCCTTCTCAAAATCGATGTTCATCGCATAACTGCTGCGCAGCGCAAAAGCATCTCCCTTAGGCGGATGAAGCAGGTCAGGAGGCGTACCCGGAATCGCAGTCAGCTTCTGGCCTTTGCTCTCCAGATGCGGCATGGAAGCCAGCAATCCCCACGTATAAGGATGCTTCGGATCATAGAAGATTTCGTCCACCGTGCCAGTCTCGACGATCTGGCCTGCGTACATAACAGCTACCCGATCCGCCATCTTGGCGACTACGCCAAGGTCATGGGTAATGAAAATGATAGCCGTCCCGATCTTCTTCTGAATCTCCTTCATCAGCTCCAGAATTTGCGCCTGAATCGTTACGTCAAGTGCGGTTGTCGGCTCATCGGCGATCAGCAGCTTCGGATCTGCCGCAAGCGCCATGGCGATAACAACCCGCTGTCTCATCCCGCCGCTGAATTCATGCGGGTATTGGTTAAAGCGCTGCTCCGGATGCGGAATTCCGACCAGCTTGAGCAGCTCAATTCCCCGCTCGTAAGCGGCTTCTTTGGACATTTTCTTATGCTTGAATAAAACTTCCGTAATCTGTTTGCCGACCTTGATCGTCGGGTTCAGGGAAGTCATCGGATCCTGAAAAATCATTCCGATTTCGTTGCCCCGTATGCTTCGCATTTCCTCTTCGGTCTTGCTGATAATTTCCTTGCCGTCAAACAGAATCTGACCGCGCTTGTACACAGCCGGCGGCGAAGGGATCAGCTTCATGATGGCCTGTGAGGTCACGCTCTTGCCTGAGCCGGATTCGCCGACAATCGCCAACGTTTCCCCTTTATTGACATGAAAGCTTACACCGCGGATAGCTTGCAGCTCTCCGCCACGCACTTTAAATGAAATTGCCAGATCTTTAACTTCCAGAAGCTTGGACATTATATCACTCACATTCATTTATTCTGAATAATTATTTATCAAATAATTTTACCACACTTGTCCGTACAGTCAAGATAACACGGCTCGTAAGATACGTGAACCAAATATTGATATACTTATGAGAGCAAAAAAAGGGGCCCAGCCGTTTGAAATGCGGGTGGGCCTCTTTTTTAAAAAGTAATGCTTACTTGGGGATTTCGATCGGGAAGAACGCGCCCATGACCATCGCACCGATAATCGCCCCGCCGGCAATCGGCTTTTTGAACGCATAGAACACGGCTCCCCCGATGGTAGCTCCGATTCCGACCGGAATGGATGCCATTGCCGCTGAGATAATGATCAACGGTCCGAGATAACGTCCAGCCGCATTACCCGCGCCCATCATAATGTCCGCGCCGAAGGTAGAGTTGGAAGCATTAATGGTAAATTTGCGGATCATGATGATAATGAATCCGACCAAAAAGCCGAGAACCGCCCCTGTCAGCAGCGCCAGCGGGAAGGAGGTCAGCGGCGCGGTCATGCCGGCGCCCAGCATCAGCGCAGGCACACCGATGCCGAGACCCGTCTGCAGCGCGCCCCCGATATCGAGAATGCCAACAAGCGGACCTTCCAGAATACGGGCGAACAGAAAGCTCGCTCCGAAGGCAGCAGCAGCGCCATAGCTTCCACCTTTGATCCCCGCTTCCAGCATGGCTACAATCGCGATATCGTTAAAAGCCCCTACATGATAAACATAATACAAGTGCGTTCCGGCGAAAATGCCCGAGGCCAGCAGTGCGACAAACAGCGTAAACGCCCATTCCGAATACCAGAATCCGGTTTGCAGTTTTGTATTTTCCATCATTAACCCACCTCAGATCCAAAGAGTGCGTGCAGATCAATAAGCCACTGCGGAACAGTCATATGCATGCTCTCGATCAGCTTCGCGTCAAAGCCGCGGAAGAAGCCGCTGAACAGGAAGAGCAGGACAACCGCCACAACGAGTGTTTTGGTAATGCGGTTCCAGCCGCTGTCATCAACGCCTTTGCCGATCAGGATACCAAGCACGATGCCCGGCACGGCATTGCCCATCACAAGATGTGACAAGCCACCGAGTATGGTCGCCCATACCCCCGTACGCTTGCCCGCATCCATTGCCGCCGTCCAGAAGACAATCGGCATAATCGGGTTGATCAGCCAGTTCGCCGCCGGTACCAGCACCTGGGTAGCGACAGCCTGCAGCGAAGCCGGAATGGCGGCTGCCGTGGAGTTCAGCACCGTGACGACAACCGCGCCGACCATAGCGCCGGTCCATGCCATTTTGCGCGGATCATGCAGCGTTTCTTCCACGTTTTTATTTTTGAACAGCAGGGTTGCCGCCGCCCAGTTCGGTATAATGCGGTGATCCACATCCTGGGTCAGACCGCCGGCACCTACGACGGACGCCCAGGCATTAAACAGGAAGCCGAGACCAAACGAGAAGTGAGCCACCGGGTCCCCCTGACAGGCATTCAATTCACCGAAGGTGCGAAAAGCCCCCATCCCCTGCACTTTCGGAGCGTGGAACATCCTGGCGGCGCCCGCCCCCACGCCAAAACCTACAAACAGGCCGATCACAATCGATTTTAAAATGATTTCCAACGTCTCCATAGCTTCCCCCTTAATTCAGCACACACCTATCGCATGCGCATGACATGCTGGATTGCCGTCTGTTTTTCTTCTTGGACCTTGTATTCGATTTTGGACAGATCCATATACCTGAGCATAACTGTAATGTTGGCCTTGATTTCATAGCGGGTCCGCGTGCGGGGAAACAGAATTCCCAGAAACTTCTCGGTATGTACCGTCTTGACGGCGGACAGCACCTCCATATTTCGCGGTTCAATCTGCAGCATCATGTCCGCATCATTTGTGGTAACCTGCTTTTTCATTTCATTTAAAATGTGCTGAAAAGCGGCCCGTTCACTCTCTCCGCTGCCTGTGAGCGTTAACGTTACTTCTTTTTCCAGGTACATGGCTTACCTCCCGTTGGTCTGAATATAAGCTTCCGTAAGTCTGCGCCCCAGTTCTTCAATGTCCATAAAACCGAAGCCGATCACCTTCTTTCCGGTACGGATCGCCGTTACTCCCGCATCCACAGAACGGAGACCAAACTCCATCGGGTACTTATATTTGGTGTTGGCTGTCACCGCCCCCGCACCACCGCTGCCACAGAAGGAAATGCCGAAATCGGCCTGCTCTTCATGCATGACATCACCCAGCTTCATGTCGGCACCAATGCCGGGGATTACGATAGCGATTCCCCCAGCCGCCTCCACTCCTTTGGCTACGTTTTGCCCTTTGCCGAGACGGTCACCAATCACTACTTTCACTTTTTCACTCATATTTATTTCCTCCCATATTGGCCTTTACGGCCTCAAAATGAACTGCCAGGTAAAAAATTTCCGCAGTATCCGGCTCCTGCAACTCCGCTCCGGGGACCAGCTTCAGCAGTTTGCGGCTTAAATGCTCGTACTGCGGGCTGATTTCCGTCAGCATTTCGTCCGGAATTTCCGGCAGGCGTTCTCCCTGGTCAAGCCGCTTCAAATAGGCAAGCAGGTGGATGCCAATCACGACAGCCTTGTCGTGGACGATATCAAGTCCCGCCTCGGGAGCGCATTCCTGAAGCCGGCACAGCCAATCTTCCAATTTGCTTTGCGCTCCCTGATCTACAGTCGTTTTCTCTGTTATGTCCCTCAGGACGCTGCTGGTTATAAACATGTTAGACCTCTCCGATTTTTTTAGATTGAAGAAAATATAAGTTTTCAGCGGAGCTGAAGCTTTCTTTAATCGTAAGAAAAACTTCCGCTAAATGTGGACTCCGGCGGCTGCTCCAAATATTTGAGGATCGCCAGCAGCTCCGCCTCCGAAACCTTCAGCCCTCTCTGCTCAAGAATCCTGAGCAGTCGTTCCCGGTCTGTCTGGGGTGGTGTTGCCGCAAGAATGACGCTCTGATCCTCATATTGGGTGTGCAGGGCAATTCGCTGCATCATGAAGATCAAATGCATCTTCAGCCCTTCCAGCCGGTCGGGTGTCAGGTGGCCTCCCAGCTCATCGGCAATTTGCCGGCCCAGCTCAAAACCTCTGAACACCAATTCCTGAAACCAGGACTGCAGCGCTTCCGGGTCTTCTATTTCCCCTGTGGAAGGGGGCGGCGGGTTGACGGAAGTTGGCAGCGTATCGGCCTTGGCAGGAGCGATGGAGGCGACCTTCTCCTGAATCGCCGCAAAATCCCGCTTCCCGGGGATGGGGCTGACGACAACGGACGATACCGGAACTTCAACGGGGAACACGCTGACCACCAGGTCATATTCCCCTTCCCGTAACGTTTTGTTCAATTCCATGACTGAACAGCTTCCATCGATCCTGAGATTCGGGATTTGCTTCTCGATCACGGCCTTCAGCAGCCGGCTCGTTCCCTTGCCCGTACCGCACACAACCAGTCCGCGAATGCTGCGCTGCTCATTCAACCGCTCATAGGCGAGCTGGAAATAAACAACGATATAGCCGATATCCGAATCTGTCAGATAAATACGGTAAGGACCATACACCTCAATGCTCGCGCTCTTAACAGCCTCGAACATACCACGATAGGCGCTGATAATATCCTGAAGCATGGGATTCGGCTCCACGATACCGTAGCTGTATTGGGTCAGCTTGCGTGAGGTATGGTCCAGCAGATGGCTGAACAGGTCCGGGTCCCTGGCCAAAGCCGGATCCATGCTACGGCTGACTGCTTCAATTAATCGTCTGGTAATGACCAGCGCATCCGGAAGCAGCAGCTCCCGCCCTGCCCTTGAATCCTCGGTTACCGGGATTCTGCTGACCGCTTGCAGACAGATGAACCAGATATCCTGATCGGTAATTTCTTTGCCCGATTTGTGAAAAAATCCGGACAACACCTGCTTGAAGATGCCGAATACCTCCGCTTCATTCCCTGGCGTCCTGTTATCCTCCCGGAAAGCTTCGCCAACGCCGCCGGAAGATATGACGATACACAGTCTAATGAATATCCCGATGACAGCCTGGTCGGATAGAAGCACTCCTATGCTGTGTTCCGTCTCCTCCGCCAAATCCCCAACCGCCGCAAACACAGCATTAAGGTCGCCTGCCGGCTGCAAAAACTGCTCCAGAATCGGGGTGAAATGAATGCGCGGCTTCTGCCTGGACGCTGCACCCTGCACAATTTGCAGCATATCGCTGCCATCGAGCAGATGGTAAACGAGCTGCTCCAGCATCAGTCTTTTTTGTGCGCCTGAACCGATAATTTTTACGCCTTTGCGCGATCTTTCAAGCTGAAGATGCCATTCCTGCAGCAGCAGCTCCGCTTGAGCCACATCGGATAAAGCCGTGTTGCGGGTGATGCCCAAATGGGAAGCGATCCGTCCGATCGTAGTCTCTTCATCCCGCAGCAGCAGCTCCATGGTCACATATTGAATTCTCTCCTGCTGACTCAATACGGTGTGATCTTTATCCGCATCCATTTTGCGCAGCAGATGGTCCCGTTCCTCTTCCGGGCATTCAATCCAGATGCCTGTGCTGGGCTTTGACTTGATTTCGACTCCTTCACCGGCGAGCCACATTCGTATGCTTTCGATGTCATATTTGATCGTACGCTCACTGACTCCGAATTCACTGGCACAATCCTTAATCCGCACCGGATTCGGCGTATACAGTATTTTTTTCAGCAGCGCACGGGTCCGGGTCACCATGGTCATATCCCATCACCCCCTGTTGTATCCGATAGTCTGTACAGACGATGGCCTGTACAGACCGCTTTTTTCCTACTCAAGGTCTGATTGGAGCAAAACCCCGAGTTCCTTCAGCGCTTCCTCCTCCTGGTCTCCCGCCGTAATCAGCAGGATCTGGTCTCCATATTTCATTTCGAGAGAAAGTACACCGATAATGCTCTTCGCATTCACTTCCCTGGACCCCTTGACGATCTTCACATCGCAAGGATACTGCAGCGCTTTTTTGGTAACCGCCCCGGCCGGTCTTGAGTGAATGCCGAGCGGATTTTGAATGGTCAGTTCTTTTTGCATGATATGATCTCCTTGAATTTTGTAAATGGCAGTCCTCGCTTATTATGATAAATGTCACATTTAATGACATAATCAAAAAAATGTAAGCGATTCATTTTGGTCTACCCATTTTGAAAGCAATTTCATTTTAGAAATGAGTTAATTAAATTAACATCACATTAACGGTTTTAGCCCAATTTGAATAGATCAAATTTCTTTCACCGGCAATGGTGCAGTTTATTTTACACACCGTTAATGGAAGCAAATTATAACGGACTCTTTTCAGGAAAAACGGCGATATTTACATAATTACAGCTTTTGCTGCACAAACTGTTGAAGCATAGAATAAAAGCGTAAGGAAAACAATCCTAACACAGGAGGACTGAGACGTATGTTTGATCTGGTTCCGTTCCGCAAACGCAGTGAAGAACTGCTCGATCAGATGACGAAGTCGCTCAACGATGCGATGGACGACAGCGTGTTCTCTTCGTTTAATGGTGCTACCCAGCCATTCCGGATCGATATAAGAGAAATGGATGATAAGTACGTTGTCGAGGCTGAGCTTCCGGGTGTCACCAGAGAGAACATCGATATTGATGTTGACCAGAACTATCTGACCATCCGTGCCAGACGCAATGAACTGCAGGAGCAAAAAGACGAAAGCCACCGCATCATCCGCAGAGAACGCCGGACAGGTGAATTCGTTCGCCGCTTTTACGTGGAAAACATCGTTGATGATGCCATTAAGGCCACACTGCAGGACGGCATCCTCAAGCTGGAGGTCCCCAAACGAGAACCCACCACGGCGCAGCGCAAACGTATTGATATAGAATAACTTGACTACAAGGCGCTTGGCCCACTCTGTTGGGCCGGGCGTTTTTTTTGTGTTAAAGCACCGCCAGGATTCCATATAAGCGAAACGGTTTCCGTTTGGTTAAAAAATAGGTAAAATAGGAAGGTGCATATATGTTTTTACAAGCAAAATGAGCAGAGATTAAGAAAGGAAATCCATCGACATGATTATTAAGCCAAGAACACGCGGTTTTATTTGTACAACGGCACATCCGACAGGCTGTGCGCAGCAGGTGCAAAACCAGATTAATTATGTAAAAAATCAGCCGGCCGTCAAAGGGCCGCGCAACGTGCTTGTGATCGGAGCATCCACGGGTTATGGCCTCTCTTCACGCATCGTAGCCGCCTTTGGCGCAGGCGCTAACACAATTGGGGTGTACCGTAACGGCGAATCCGTCAAAGGACGCACCGCATCGGCGGGCTGGTACAATTCTGCAGCCTTTGAAAAAGCCGCCCAGGAAGCAGGACTGCAGTCCATCAGTGTAACGGGCGACGCATTCTCAGAGGAAACGAAGCAGAAAACGATTGATACAATCCGGGCCGAGCTGGGACAGGTTGATCTGGTGATCTACAGCGTCGCTTCCGCCCGCCGCACCGATCCGCAGACCGGGGAAACGAAAAACTCCGTTCTGAAGCCAATTGGAAAGCCGTACTCCAACAAAACGGTGAATTTCCATAACGGCGAAGTCAGCGAGGTAACCATCGAACCGGCCACCGAAGAGGAAATAGCCCACACGGTCGCCGTCATGGGTGGAGAAGACTGGCAAATGTGGATTGATCGTCTGCGGGAAGCAGGTGTGCTTGCTCCGAATGCCACCACCGTCGCCTATTCGTACATAGGCTCGGATATTACGCAGGCCATTTACCGTGAAGGCTCGATCGGACGGGCCAAGGATCATCTGGAGGCAACCGCACGGGAGTTGAATGAGCAGCTTGCGGCAGGCGGCGGACGGGCCTATGTTACGGTCAGCAAAGCGCTGGTTACCCAATCCAGCTCCGCGATTCCGGTCGTGCCCCTTTATGTATCCGCCTTGTACAAGGTTATGAAAGAGAAAGGGCTGCACGAAGGCACGATTGAGCAGATGTACCGCCTGTTCGATCTCCTCTATAACCAAAGTGAGACCCCTGTCGACGCTGAAGGACGCATTCGCATTGATGACTGGGAGCTGCGCGCGGACGTGCAGGAAGAGGTTGCAAAGCTGTGGTCTGAAGTAACGACAGAAAATATTTACGAGCTGACCGATCTGGAGGGCTACCGCCGCGAATTTTTCCAGCTGTTCGGCTTTGAGACTGAAGGTGTGGATTACGAAGCGGATGTGGAGCCGGAGGTAGAGGTTCCGGGAGTAAGATAAGCTTCAAGTGGGTTGTAGGGGGGTGCTCTGAGGCGCTCTGAGAACGAAGCATTCCTCCAATCGCTCTTGTCCCCGAATTTCCTGATTATTATTTATCGGTAGAAATTCGGGGACAAATGCGACCGCTCCGCTTTATCCGGAATTGCTTCGTCCTCTTCGCTGACTGCGTGCGTGAGCCTACTGAAAAGCACTTGAAGCAACGGCCACTCCAAGGGAGCCTCCTACACTTCCGGGGTGAGGAAAGTAGTAGAGAACAGGGTCAGTTTTCCCCTGTTCTCGATTTTTTTGTGCAGCAAAAAGTAAAGGCGACCGGGAGCATCCTCCTGACCGCCTTTTTGCACTAATAAAACTATTGTGATTATTTTGTAATACTATCAAAATAGTTTATCTCAATTTGAAAATACTCATACTTCATTTCATCTTCTTGATTTTCCTTGGACAATTCCTTGAACCATGTTTCATCTTTCATCTCATCTGTGAAGATACCTGATCTCCATAATGACAAGCCCAATTGAGGGAAATAATATATATACCCATCTTCCCGGTCGGTTCTATCATAAGGGAAATCTTTATCTATAGAGTCGACTAGTTCAATAGCTTTTGTTTTAAATACATTGAAACCCGGTATAGACAATTGAATTCATCGTCAGCATGAGAAGCAACTTCAATGAAATTAATTTTATACTCGACTTTAAAAATATAATAGAAATATTCAGAATCATGTTGTTTGTTATATTGAACTGTATATTCTTGTATCTCTTCCTCATATTCCTTCGGGCTCATGCCCAACTTAATGTTTCCAATTCCAATATTGGGTTCAATAATTAAGTTATCCATAAAAAGTACCCCTTAAAGTAGTTCAAATCGTTTAAATTCCGAAGTATTTTTCTGTTAGGAGGATTAATGTAACCAAATCATTTTAACGGAACCTGCTCGGACAAGCGTTGGAATGTCTGCAGATGCGGCTTCATTTGCGGAAGAATGCTTTGCAGATAGATGAGAGCGGCTTCGTTTTTCTTCTGGGCGGCTGCGCTGTCCTCCGGAATGATCGAGTACTTTTTCAACACTTTGCCCCTTGCTCATACAGGTTTACACATTTTCCGCTGCCCGAGCGCTGGCCCGCCACCCAATTACCCGAGTAAGACTTGTCATTCGACCATTTCATGGTTCCTTTCCCATGCGGCTTGCCATCCTTGACTTCCCCGTAATACACGGCATTCCCAGCTCCCATGAAAAATAAGCCTTTTGAACGAATGGAGAGCAGGAATGTTATAATGTCCTTTAATACCAGACGATGAAAGCGTGATCTATTTGCGAGTTGACTATTATAACAGTGCCCGGCCTCTGCATGAACCGGACAACCTGCACCTGATTTTCTGGGGCAAGGAGACCTGCGAGCCCAAACATTCCTTCGGCCCCGGCATGCGCGAATTTTATAAAATTCACTTTGTACATTCCGGACAAGGCATTGTACGGACAGGAGGCAGGACGTTTGAGGTTTACCCGGGCCAGGGATTTTTATCCTACCCGGATACGATGATCTACTATCAGGCTGACGCCGGGAATCCATGGACCTATTCCTGGATTGCGTTCCAGGGCAAGCAGGCGGAGGAAATTCTGTCGAGAACCGCACTCAGCAAGGAACAGCCTGTTTTTCCGATGGATGTCATGCTGATGCCCAAGCTGTATGATGCGCTCGTTCAGTTGCAGCAGCAGTCTCCTTCCGGGGATTTGCGCATCCAGATGGCTTTGCTGGATTTTTTGTCCACCTTGATTGAGATCTTCCCGTCATCCCCGGCTGAACGGGTGCAGCGGCGAACGCAGACGGAGTATATTCAGCGCAGCCTGGAATTTCTCCATGCCCACTACAATGAACAGATTTCGATAGAACAGCTTGCCTCCATGCTGGGACTGGACCGGAAATATGTGTCTGCCCTTTTTAAAAAGGAGCTCGGCCTGCCTCCCCGTCAGTATCTGCTTCAATACCGGATGAATCGTGCATGCGAAATGCTTAGAGAAGGGCGCTACACCGTCGGTGAAGTAGCCCATTCGGTCGGGTATCAGGACATCCCGTTGTTCTCCAAAATGTTCAAAAAAACGATGGGCATATCACCCAAGAGCTATCAAAAGAATATGACAAAATGACAACTTTATCAGCCATGCCGACATGGGAGCGCAGCGCGTAGTAGACTATAATAACCTTATCTTTCATAGGGAGGAACGTTTACGATGATATATTCCGCACTTGCTTCCAGATATGACACCATGAAATATAACCGCTGCGGACGCAGCGGTTTGAAGCTGCCTGCCATTTCGCTTGGGCTCTGGCATAATTTCGGCGGCATCGACAATTACGAGAACGGCCGCAGGATGGTAAGAAGGGCCTTCGATCTGGGCATTACCCACTTTGATCTTGCCAATAACTACGGCCCTCCTCCGGGCTCGGCGGAAGAAAGCTTCGGCCGGATTCTGCAGAGCGATTTCAGCCCTTACCGGGATGAAATGATCATTTCCACCAAAGCTGGATACCATATGTGGGCAGGACCTTATGGCGATTGGGGCTCGAAGAAATACCTCGTCTCCAGTCTGGATCAAAGCCTGAAACGGATGGGGCTGGAATATGTCGATGTTTTCTACCATCACCGTCCGGACCCTAACACGCCGCTGGAAGAAACGATGGCTGCTCTGGATCTCATTGTTCGCCAAGGCAAAGCGTTATACGTGGGCATTTCCAATTACAAACCGAAGGAAACGAAAGAGGCTGCGGCCATTCTCCGCCAATTGGGAACTCCCTGCCTGATCCATCAGCCCAATTACTCCATGATGTCACGCTGGATTGAGGACGGGCTGCAGGATGTGCTGGAGGAAGAGGGAATAGGCTCTATCGTCTTCTCTCCCCTTGAAAAAGGCCTGCTGACTGACCGTTATCTGAACGGGATCACACCGGATTCCCGCGCAGCCGGACCGAGTGTCTTCCTGCGAGAGGAGGATATCAGCGAAGAGCGCATTGCCAAGATCCGCAAGCTGAATGATCTTGCTGCCGCAAGGGGGCAGAAGCTGTCGCAAATGGCTCTTGCCTGGGTGCTGCGCGGGGGCAGAGTCACCTCCGCCCTGATCGGCGCCAGCAAGGTTTCGCAGATCGAGGATGCTGTCGGCGCACTGAACCATCTTGAATTTACGGAGCAGGAATTAAGAAGCATTGATGAGATCATTCTTTGATGTAGTAGTTGTACAATACCTGTGTTCCTTTATCTTCATACCCGAGAGCGGATAACCGTTCATAAATGGAATGCGCCAGGGCAAGTCCCGGCATGTCCAGCTTCATTTCTTTGGCTGACTCCAGGGCGATGCCCATATCCTTGATAAAATGCTTCACAAAAAAGCCTGGTTCAAAATCCCCGGCGATCATGCGCGGACCGAGATTGCTGAGCGACCAGCTGCCCGCGGCTCCGGTCCCGATGCTCTTAAGCACGGCGGCCGGATCGAGCCCGGAGGTTTGTGCATAAGCCAGAGCCTCGCATACCCCCAGCATATTGGAGGCAATAGCGATCTTATATGTGCCAAATTTGCCGGCAGCGTCCTGCTCCGTCCACTGCGGCTTCATAACGCTGCGGGTCCACCCCGGCCATGGCCGCCAGAAAAATGATGGTGCCCCAGCCCGCCTCCTTCCACATCACCTGTGCTGTCAGCAGACCCCAAAAGTAATTGGGATCGGATAAAAACGAGATGGTTTCGCCGCCGTTGGCGGCAATAAGCTTATTCACAATGCCCACGTCCGTGGAGAGCAGAAAAAACGTCATGCTCGCCACTACAACCCAGGAAAGGAAGTGGGGCAAATAAACGATGGACTGGTAGAACCGCTTGAACGATTCATGCCGGATTTCGTTCAGCATCAGCGCAAGCAAAATCGGCAGCGGAAATTGAAAGACAAGCGCAATGATATTTATAGCCAGCGTATTACGCAGCATGATATAAAAGCTCGAACTGGCGAAAAGATCGGCAAAATGCTTGACTCCCACCCATTTACTTCCCATAAATCCAAGAAACGGGTTGTAGTCTTTAAACGCCAACAGCAGCCCCCACATTGGAGCAATTATCCCCGTTCAGGCAGGTATGGACGATGCCGAAATAATTGACCTCGCGCCCTTCCCGGTCCCGGTAAAACCATTCCGGATGCACCGCAAAGAGCGATTCATACGCCTTGCTGAAATCAAATCTGGCGATCACCCGTATGTTACGGGCGTGGGCCTGGGCGATGACCTCTCCCAGCAAATCCTTTTTCAAATAAGGTGTTACAACCTGGTGCTCCAGGCCGGATGGGTAAAAAGCGAAAATCCCTCCCGCATTGATCATCAATGTGTTTGCGCGGAATTGCTGCAGTTCTTCCATTAAAAGCCCGACATCCAGATCCGCGTCCGTTTCGCGGAGATTGTTCTGGATCAGGCGCAGCTTGTTCGCTGTCCACCAGTTCATGCGTTTCATCCTCCCTCTGGCTGCGATACCATCACTCTATACCTGCTGTTTCAGGCAGAACAGAGACATTTTTTGCTTCAGACCTGCAGGCAAAAATTGTCCGTTTTGTAGATTGCGAAGAACAGCGGATTCCTTATGCTGCAGTAGTAGAGCCACTGCTTTCCTGCTCAAGGGCAACAAGCTTTTTGGACAAAAAATGTCCGAAGTAACCCACAGAACCGTTGATTCGGCGCTCTCCTTTTTCTTGATCTGAGGCGCTCCAAGAACGAACCATTCCTCCAATCGCAGTTGTCCCCCAATTTCTAATTATGATTAAGCGGATGAAATTCGGAGACAAAGGCGAACGCTACCGCTTTTCCGGAATTGCTTCGTCCCTTCCACTGCTGCGTGCATCCCCATCCCATGCGGCTTCTCTTCCCTTCACTAGCGTTGCATTAACTCTTGCATAAGAAAAACGTCTATCGACGACATTCACAGAAGACAGTCCGCGGAAACTCTCAGAATAGATCGAAACAGGCACACATTGAAGCCCCCCTCCGAACACCAAAAAAGGCCATAGAGAAGGAAAAAGAGCGAGTACTGATGGAACAGGCCACCTTTACTCGCTCTTTTCTCTACCACTTTCCTTATTACTCTAAATTCGTCCGATTATTGAATCGTGATCTGCTGAACCGTTGAGCTGGTCGCGCCCTGATCATCCGTCACGGTCAACTCGACCTGAAATGTTCCTCTACGGTCGAATTTATGCTTGGCTGTTACACCGGACGCCGTATCACCATCTCCAAAATTCCAGCGGTAGCGAACGATCTTCCCGTCCTCATCATAAGATGCGCTCGCGTCGAACTGGACTCTCTCCTTCCTTGCGGCTGAGGCCGGCAGGACAAAGGAAGCAACCGGCTTCTTATTCACGGACGGCTCTCCAGGCTCTCCAGGCTCCTGGGGCTCTTCCGGTTCTTCTTCCCCGGCTCCCACCACGTACAGCTTGCCCGGTGTCTCAATTTCCGTCTCGTTGCCAGCGCGGTCCCGGATGGTGATGACAATCACTCCGCCATCCAGCACCAGGGAAGAGGGCGTCGTATAAGAGCCTTCATAATGTCCGGCTGAAGTTTCGGTCAGCGGGGTTCCGGGCCGGTCTGTCGAGCTGACCGAGAGCGGCAGCTCAATACGGAAGGATGCGTCCAATCCCGGTTCGCTGTCGAAGGAAACCTCAACCGTTTCTCCAGAAGTGAGACGAACATCCTCTGCCGGTGACAAATTCCCGATCTCCGGCAGCGAGCGATTCACCACGATGGTTCGCGTAACGGTGGTTGTATTGCCGGCCAAGTCGGCTGCCTCTACGGTCAGCGGATTCTCACCGCTATCCAGGAGAATGCGGCGGCTGAAGCTGCCATCGCTGTCAACGACCACCTCTATCCCGTTCACCACAACCGTCCCCGGATGCTCGTCAAGTACAGTGCCCGTTACCGTAAAATCCCCGGCATTGGTTTGTTCCCCATCTTCAGGCGAGATAATGGCGACGACAGGAGCCTCCTGATCCAATGTAATGACTACCGGCTCCGAACGATCCGTCGTACCGCCGCCATAGACGGATGCCTGAACGGTCAGCGCATTCGCGCCGGGATGCAGCTCCACAGGCAAGCTGAATTGCTTGTTCTCCACAATGGCGGTTCCTGCCGGCTCATCGTCATTAAACAGCCGGATCTCCACGCCATCTGCCGGAGAAGTTCCGGTTACCGTCAGTTGCGCTTCATTGGTATACGTATCGGTAACCGGAGTGGAGATCACCGGAACCGGAACTGAATTTTTGATAATAGCCCTGATCATATAGTTGCCATCGTCCTCTGGGGCCGGAGACCAGGAGCCGCTGACACGGTACCAGCTGCGCAGGGCATTGGGACCGTTCTCGTCTGTCGCAAGTCCCGGTGCCGACAAACCTGCAAGGGTCTGAATGTATACAATGTAGAAGTCGCCTTCCACGATAACCGGATCAGGGATATCCACCGTTGTCCACTCTCCATTGCGAAGCGCCGTGCCATCATATGGTCCAGCAAGCAGGCGTCCCGGACTTCCTTCCTCACCAGAAGCGTCATACACCGCATACTTGAATGCTGTCCCTCCCGGTACAGGCCATGACGAATCCCAGAAACGGAAGGATGCTCCTGTAACCTGTACGGTATCCGTCTCAGGCGTCATCCGGACCGCCCAGGCGTTATTCGCCGCATTAAATGAGTGGGCGTTCTCTGGTGTTCCGTCATCATAGGCAATTTCACCCGGATAGCCAATGAACGGTTTCAGCGCTGCCGATGCATCTACTGTTTCACCGCCTGGCACATCAATCGTAAACGAGGTACTGAAATAGTCATGCGCACTGATCGCCAGCGTATAGCTTCCTTCCAGCACACCCAGGGCAAATGATCCGTCTGCCCCCGTGCGCGCCGGTGCCACATTGGCGTCCTCAAGCACGGTTACCGTTGCTCCGGCAATCGGTTCGCCGGTGACTTCATTCGTAAGCACGCCGCGGATAAAGCCTTCCGGAATTTCTTCAAGGCTGAAATTCACTCGTGTCGGAGCCTCATTCGAGATCGTCACCTGTTTCGTCTGCGGATAGTATCCGTACGCCTCCGCCTTCAGCGTATAATCGCCGGAAGCGTGAAGCATGCTGTACCGCCCTGTGGCCGAATCGGTCTTCACGGAGCGCTGCGTCTCAAGTACGGTAACGGTTGCGCTGGCCGGCAGGCTTTGCAGGCTGATGCCTCCAGCCTCTTCCGCCGGTGCTTTGGGCTGGGACTGTTTGAAATCCGTGCTGCTAGTAACCGATATTTTGAAGAGTGGGGTCATATCAGCCGCTTTTTCCTTATCGGATGGACGATCAAAGGTAACACTTTCCGTATCTTCAATGCCCGCCAGAGCACCAACCACCCGGAAATCGTCAATATACCAGCCAGCCCTTACAACAGAGTTGTCAGTCTCAACGTGGAAACGGAACTTTACTTCGCTCCCCCTGTATTCGTCCAGATTGTAATACACCGGACTCCACTGTTTGCCTCTGTTACTGTCCGAGAACTGTCCCAGAACAGCCCAGGATTGTCCGTCATCATTTGAAATTTCAACATATCCGTGGTCATAACCGGTCTCCAGTTCAAACCAGTGGTTAAAGAACACTACTGCGTTATCAATATCGGTCAGATCAACGGTCGGCGAATACAGTGAGGAATCGGCGCTATTTTCATAATTGCTGTCCAGATCGGTCCCCCACACATTCGGCTCCGATACTGCGCTTGCGGGACCAAACTCCGGTATGCCTCGTTCCCATTCGTCCATGCTGCCTGAGTGTGTCCAGCCGTTATCCGATGGCCCGTCGAAGGATTCACTGTACAATGTAGGAGGAACCTGAACGGACACTTCCGCCTCATTGGACAGGTCACTCAAATTGCCGCTATAATCCTCGGCGGCAACAGCATAATAGTACGTTGCTGCTCCGACGGATAACGCATCGGTAAATGTCAATCCGGAAGTAATGCCGATCTGTTCATAATCGTTATTATCATAGGTGGAGCGCAGCACGCTGTACTGCTTCACATCCTCATCCGCCGGAGCTGTCCAGTTAAGCTTCACATTGCCTATAGGATCAGCCTCTGCCGTTAGCCCTTCCGGCGAAGACGGTGGCGTATCATCCAGCAGCTGCACGGAGAAGTCGTCAAGATACCAGCCAGCCCGCTGGACAGATGTATCGCTGGTCAGGTTGAACATAACATAAACATGCTGACCCGCATAAGACTGCAGATCTACATATTGTGTAACCCACCCGCCGCTGCTGCCGGTAAAGGACATTACAGGCTCGAATGCATAATCGCTGTCATCGGATGCAATGTATAGCGTGACCTCGTCCGTATTTTGCTCAAGATCATACCATTGCTTGAAGCTCAGGAGTGCGCCTTCAGAGCTTTCAGTGAGGTCTATCGGAGGGGCCGCCAGATAGGCGTTCGCATTGGCCTTGTAAGTCCCGTCGAGATTTGTTGCAAACACCTTATCACCCGAATAAGCGGATTCGGGGCCGCTAACCGGCTCGCCCCACGCCCATGTGCTGTTTTGTCCGCCGCTGTTAAAGCCCTGAACATCCGCCTCAAAATTCTGAACATACCCGGGCACAACACCCGAAGACACGGGCACTTGATACACAGGAGACGCAAAACCATTATTGCCGTAATCATTAACCCGGATATAATAATCCACACCTGCAGTCTCAACAAGAAACTGGGGAATGGTGCCCATGTATGTACCGTCTTTGCTGTCGCCCGCTGCCCGCTCCATAGGCACATATACGTAATGCTCCGTCCCGCTGGTTTTCGCGTAAAGCTCAACCGCAGTAACCCCGACATTATCCGTCACCTGAGCGGTAACGGATATATCGACTCCTTTAAAGGCTGCAGCCACAGGTGTATGCTGCAGCACAGGCTCCTCCAGATCGTCACCGCCTGTAATCACTCTGCCGGACACCGATCCCAGCTCATCCGCTACCGAACTGACCGCATTCAGCGCGTTTATAATACCATACCCGTATCCGTTGTTAGGAGCATCCTGGAATTGGCTATCCGTGCGCGGAACCGCAGTATCCATGATGATTTCTTCAAGATCATCCACGGTCAGTGAATGATTCGCCTGCAGCAGGAGTGCGGCCAGAGCGGTCGTATGCGGTCCCGCCATGGATGTTCCGCTATTCAGCGCGTATCCGCCGCCAGGCACGGAAGAGCGGATATTGACACCGGGTGCGGATACCTCCGGTTTGATTTCACCGTATGGAGACGGACCCTGCAGTGAAAAGTCTGCCAAATCTTCATTGATATCCGTCGCTCCTGTAGCGAACGATTCAGGGTAGTTAGCCGGATTCGCTACAGAGCCGGGCCCTCCTTCAATCCCTCTGCTTGGGTCCGTGTTGCCTGCCGAAAATTCGGGAAATATTTGCGCATCCCGCCATGCCTGCACAATCGGCCGGAACCATTCGTCTATCCCGGGCCCGCCGCCCCATGAGTTGTTGATGACATCAGGGGCCATCTCTGGATGCAGATTGCCTTCGGAATCAACAGGGGCAAGCAGCCATTGCCCGCCCTCCAGAATGATGGCATCGCTGGAAGACGGATTGAATATCCGTACGGCAATCCACTTGGCTCCAGGCGCAACCCCGATATGATTCTGCCCGTTTTCCTCGGCCCCGACCATGCTGCCCATCGTATGCGTCCCATGGCCGTTCGTATCTGCCGGCAGATCAGCACCGCTATGAGGATCGAACCAGTTGAGCTCAGCATCTGCAATATTGCCTGCAGCATCATATCCGCGCCACTTGCTGCTCAGTGCCGGGTGGGAGAGCTCTACCCCGGTATCCATATTGGCTACCACGATCCCCGTGCCATCAATGCCTTTTTCCCATACCTCGGGGGCATTGATTTGAGCAATATTCCATTCGACTGTCTCGGGATCAACCTCGGTGGTCTTAAGCCCAGCCGAATCAACTGCTGAAATACGGTCCTCATCCAGTACAGCCGGTACCCCTTCTGCGGAACCAGCTGCTCCCTTGGTATCAGCCTCAACCGCAGATTCGTCCTTGACTTCAACTGCGCCGGGAGCCGGGGCATGCAAATACCGGGTTTCGTTCGGCAAAATTTTCTCTACTTCCGGCTGCAGGGCGATTTGCTCCATCACTTCCTTGGTGCTCGTAACCGCCATGGAATTCACGATAAAGAAGCTTTTATATTCCTGAACGCTTCCCTTGGCCTGCTCCTTCTGCAAAAATTCCTCCAATCCGTACTGCGTGCGGGAAGCCGTCTCTCGGAGAGAACTGACTACAGAGCTTCTTACGGAAAGCTTCGCCGCAGACGGGGTTTCACGCGTCAGCGTCGATCTCTGCAAGGCCTTCTCGGACACGGCCGCGGTATCGGTTTGTTCCTTCATTTTGACCAGATAGGTCACGAACTTGTCCTCTTCAAACTGCTGTGTCAGCTTGGAAGCAACCTTGGGTTCTGCCACAGCAGCCGAGGAATCGGATTTCATGCTCAGATAAGGTCTGTCGGACGTCGTCTCGGCATAAGCCGGCTGTATCAGCGAAAATGTCATGAGGATGGCCACTCCAACGGTAAAGGGCTTGTTTCTTTTACGGAATTTAAACAAACTTCTCCACTCCTTTTACTTGGATTATGACAAATGACATGTTCCGGCGTGCAGGTCATTCTTTGCCTGAATCACCTCCTTCAAGAGTCTATGAATTTGTCAAATAGAGTTGAAGCATTGAGAGCCGATCATGGAGGGAAATACTGAGAGAAGAAAAAGAAGAGTTGAAAAGGTGAAAGTTTGGAAATGAAAAGATGAAATTGGAAAATTCAGTTACCACTAAAGTCAGTATAGTTATCATGTTGACACCAGGCAAGCTCTATTTTGGAAATTTATATGATTTTGATACTTTTTTCTCATTTTATAATGATCATAAAGACCTATAAAAGGGGTGTTTTTCTACACTTCACTCTCATTTTTCGTAGGAATTATGACGAAAGAAGGCTCCCTTCACGCAAATTCTCAGTGCGCTATGGAAGCCGAATAGAAATTTTCTATCTTCATTCGTTATTTTCTATAACATCATCATTCCATCGAAAACAACCGTCAAACAAACTCGAATTTTAGTTAGCGTATCCGGTGTGTGCGGGGTTTCTCCACTTGCACGGCCGTCTGTGACGAGCTTTGTTGACGAAAAGCCTGCAGTGCAGACGCAAGGCTTCCCTGTCCGCGGATATACAATATTCCCGCCAGAAGGATGCCCGTTCCCACAGCCATGATCAATGTGGTGAAAACCGTCAGCAGAAAGGTCAGGCAGAGCACTACAGAATCCCCATTCCGCAGGCGCAAAATTTGCATGAAATGTTGCCGTTCACTCATATTCCATGCCACCACCATCAAAATCGGGGCCATGCCCGCCAGCGGGATAAAAGACGCATAGCGCGCAAAGAGCATAACAATAAGCAGCACCACTACTCCGTGAATGATGCCTGAAAAAGGAGAAACAGCACCGTTTTTAATATTTGTGGCTGTACGTGCGATGGCCCCTGTGGCCGGAATTCCCCCAAACAGCGGGGTTACGATATTGGCAATCCCTTGACCGATCAGCTCCCGGTTGCTGTTATGGCGTGAACCGGTCATATTGTCTGCCACAACGGCGGACAGTAAAGATTCTACGCCCCCTAAGAGCGCGATTACCAGCGCGGAGGGCAGCATCATCAGCATCGTCTCCCATGTCAGTGCGGGAAAATACAGTCCTGGCAGCGCTGAACTGATAGCTCCATAGGCGGAACCGATAGTTTCCACCTTCCCCGGAAACAGCCAGACCGCAGCAGCGGTCGATAAAGCCAGACCAGCCAGGGAGGCCGGGATTTTCGACGCATATTTCGCCACAAGCAGCATGGCCGTCAGGCTGAGGCTGGCCGTCAAGATACTGTATAGGTTAAACGAAGGCAAGTGCAGCGCGATTTCCTTCATGCTCAAAATAAAGCTCTCATGCCGCTCGACGCCCTTCAGCCCGAGAAAGCTGGCGATCTGGCCGCTGAATATGATCACCGCAATTCCACTCGTAAAACCTACCGTGACCGGCAGGGGAATAAAGCGGATCAAGCTTCCGAGCTTGAATACTCCCATCAAAACAAGCAGTACGCCAGCCATAAGGCCCGCGATTAACAGATATTCATATCCATACTGCATCACGATCGCCAGCAATACGGGGATAAACGCTCCCGTAGGGCCACCGATCTGAAACTTTGAACCTCCCAGCAGCGAAATCAGAATGCCTGCAATAATCGTGGTGTACAGCCCGTATTCGGGCTTCACGCCCGAAGCGATGGCAAAGGCCATTCCCAGCGGCACCGCCACGACCGCTACGATCAAGCCTGAAGCCAAGTCTTTGCGCAAACCAGTTGCGCTGAAGCTCTCGTATCTTCCCGTCCACTTCATTCCGGATAACCTTCTTTGTCTCTTTTTTTCGCAGGAAAACGAAGGACCGGCCTCCGGCTCCCACAAGACCTAACTTTGAAAATAGCACTTACCTCCGCATGTCACTGTGATTTATATCACACCAAAAAAATGAATAACCAGGGCTGACATCTTCTACACATTGTCATTAAGAGGCGAATACGCAATGACCTGCAGCCGCGGACGATGAGTCTGCGGTTTTTTTATTTTTACACAATATGAAAAGAAAGGGAATTTCGTTTCATGAATGCAAGCCGCTGGCTGCCGTGAAAGAAGCAAGGTAATATATGATTTATAAGCAGATACAAAACTAATGCGGTTGGGTGGATGGGCCTGAGTGCTGTAGTGAAGGGGAGCAGCTTTTATGATTCATTTGGAGAGAACGGCAGGCCGGATCAGGCTTGTACTGGATGCTTATTTTATGGGCGAGGACGTGGTCGTGCTGCTGTCCGGGGGCGACCGTCCCCATTTGGGGACCATCACCGCAGGTGCCCGGCTGGAGCCGCTGCAAACGGTGCAGCTGCAAAACCACAAGGAGTTCTACATTACCGAGGAAATCGCCGTCCGCCTGCGCAAGCAGTTCCGCGGGAATTTCGCCATCTGCTGCGGCGCGCATTTGGACGACATTACTGCCGAGGAGATCAAACAGCTTACAGAAATGGGCGTCAGCCTCGGGGATGAATTGATCAATCTTCTGAACGGGAAATAAGCCTGACTGAGTAAGCCTGGGACTTCATAGCCATCGAGGCTGTCCGAGGAACCTTGCGAGTTGACGAAAGGCAACTGCGATTGGCGGAATGGTTCGTTCTCGGAGCGTTCAACCGCTATCGCACTTGTCCCCGCTCAACCGATTTCGGTTTTGAACTTATTTTTAATGAACACTTTTATGAACAAAAAAGCTGCCTCCAAGCTAATAATGCTTGATAGACAGCCTTTTACCATATTCAATTTACTCCTCCTGCCCGCTGATGCGTCGCAGGAACTGCACTGCCCGCGAACTGGTCGGATTGCCGAGCACTTGCTGTGGCGGCCCTTGTTCAACGATGTGACCTTCGTCCATAAAAATGACTTTATCCGCCACATCGGCGGCAAACTTCATTTCATGGGTCACGACCACCATCGTCCGCCCTTCGGACGCCAGTTGCTTCATGACTTTCAGCACTTCGCCGACAAGCTCAGGATCAAGCGCTGAAGTCGGCTCATCGAACAAAAGCACTTCAGGCTCCATTGCCATTGCCCGGGCAATACCGACTCGCTGCTGCTGCCCTCCGGACAGCTGATGCGGGTAGGCATCGGCCTTTTCAGCCAACCCAACCTTGCCCAACAGCTCCAGAGCACGTGTCCGGGCTTCCGTTCTATCCTTCTTCTGCACGGTCACAGGCCCTTCCATCACATTCTGTACAACAGTCATGTGTGGAAACAGGTTATACGATTGGAACACCATGCCTGTTTTCTGGCGCAAAGCCAGCACATCTTCTTTCTTCAGCTTCGCTCCAAAGCTCAGCGACAGCCCTCCCAGTCCAAGTGTCCCCTGATCAGGAACCTCCAGCAGATTAAGACAGCGCAGCAGCGTTGTTTTGCCCGACCCCGAGGGACCGATAATAACAAGCACCTTGCCCTTCTCCAGCGTCAGATCTACTCCCTTCAGCACCTGCAGCGGGCCGAACGATTTATGCAAATTGCGGATCTCGATCATCGGCACCCTCTCCTTATTTGACAGCATGACGGCTTGTCCGTTTTTCGAGATAATTCTGCAGCGCAGACAGCACCGAGCTGAATGCCAGATAAATCACACCGGCTTCAGTGTATACAAGCAGCGGTTCATACGTAGTCGCCGAAATCTGCTGTGACGCGCGAAACATCTCTATATAGGTAATAGTGGCTGCAAGTGATGTATCCTTCACCAGACTGATAAATGAGTTTCCGAGTGGTGGCACCGATACACGCGCAGCCTGAGGCAAAATGACACGGCGCAACGCCTGCGCCCTCGTCATGCCCAATGAGGAGGCCGCCTCCCATTGCCCTGTCGGAATGGACTGGATCGCAGCCCGGAAAATCTCCGAATTATAAGCCCCCACGCTCAGCGTAAAACCGATGATGGCGGCAAGAAACGGATTCAGCACAACTCCGATGGAAGGAAGACCGTAGAAAATAATGTACAACTGTACCAACAGCGGCGTGCCGCGGATGACCCATACGTAGAAGCGGGCGATCAGATTGGGGATCTTCCAATTGGAGAGCCGTACCAGTGCGGTAGCCAAAGCTAAGATCAAGCCGAGCGCAAAGGAAATAAGCGCCAACGGAATCGTAAAAGCAACCCCTGCTTTAAGCAGGGGCCAAAAGGAATCGATTAATATCTGTATTTTGCGATCGTCCATCAGCCAGACATCCTTTTACAGTCAATTCGCAGTCCCTTGAGGATCATCCAGGGATGACCCGGACCTTATTTGGAAACATCCTCACTGAAATATTTCTTGGAAATGGTCAGATAGGTTCCGTCAGCCTTCATATCGGCCAATGCCTTGTTCACGGCCTGCACCAGATCATCACTGCCTTTGTTGAACAATGCTGCGCTCTCTGCAGCATTGTCGGCTTCCGCAACCGATTTGAGCGGTACATCCGGACGCTGTGTCTTCAAATCCAGGAAAGACAACCCGTCATTGACGGTTGCATCAACACGCTTGGAGAGCAGCAGATCAATCGCCTGGTTGAAGCCTTCTGTACCTACGATTTCAGCGCCGTTACTCTTTGCAATTTCTGTCAGGTTGCTCGTCAGCGACTGTGCGGACTTTTTACCCTTCAGATCAGCAAAACCTTTGATATCATTGTTGTCCTGATGTACGATCAGCACGGCTTTGGATACGATGTATGGATCGGAGAAATCGTATTTCGCCTTACGTTCATCGTTGATAGATACTTCATTGAACACAACGTCAAAACGTTTGGCATCCAGTCCGGCGAACATGCCGTCCCATTGTGTCTCGATAAACTCCGGCTCCACCCCGATCCGTTTGCTCACTTCCCGGGCAATATCCACGTCAAAGCCAGTCAAGTTGCCGGATTCATCATGAAACGTAAAGGGGGCGTATGTACCTTCGGTACCGATCCGCAGCTTGCCGCTGGCTTTAACAGCTTCAAGCCCGCTTTGCGCTTCATTATTGGCCGCTTCCTCGCTGCCTGCAGCTGTGTTAGCTGTGTTATTGGAAGCAGCATTATTGGCATTGCCGCCGCAAGCTGCCAGCAAAACCATCGTAAATGCCAGCATCAAGGTCAACAAACTGAATTTCTTCATATCCTTCACTTCTCTCTTAATTTTATATTTTAAATGCGGGACAATCCCGGCAAAATGAATAGTACACTATTGAATTATCCGAGTCAATCTATTTATTATAATTCCAATGAATTTAGTAAGAATTACATAAATCCATACATACTACGAAAAAGACAGGCCCCTGGAATTTAGTCCCTAAAGGCCTGTCTTTTGCATTACTCCGTTACGACACCATGCAGCAGTACGGGAGCTTCCGCATGCTCCGCAATGCGCACATTCGCATAAATTTTTTCCAACACCTCATCCACATTCTCCCGGTTGGCATGAATGGTCATCAGCGATTCTCCCACTTGCACGCTGTCGCCGATTTTCTTGTTCAGCATAATACCGACCGCCAAATCAATTTCGGATTCCTTCGTGGCGCGACCTGCGCCGAGCAGCATCGCTGCCGTGCCAATTTCGTCGGCCACCATCTCGGCTACCACTCCGCCCTGCCGTGCCGGAACCTCAATCCGGTAGGCCGCCTGCGGCAGCCGCTCGGGATGATCCACCACGGACGGATCTCCGCCCTGATTGGCGATGAACTCCTTGAATTTCTCCAGCGCGCGTCCGCTGCGGATCGCTTCCTTCAGCTTCTCTTCCGCTTCTTCCAGCGAATCGGCCTTCTGCGCCAGATAGACCATCTGTCTGCCAAGCGCCAGACACAGCTCCTCCAAATCCTGTGGCCCCTGTCCCTTCAGCGTATCAATCGCTTCCTGGACCTCAAGCGAATTTCCGATTGCGAAGCCGAGCGGCTGGCTCATATCCGAAATGACGGCCATCGTCTTGCGGCCGACGTTGTTGCCGATGCTGACCATCGCTTTGGCGAGCTCCACGGCCTCTTCGGCTGTCTTCATAAAGGCGCCTGCGCCTGTTTTTACATCCAGCACAATGGCGTCTGCGCCGGCAGCGATTTTCTTGCTCATGATTGAGCTGGCAATCAGGGGAATGGAATTAACGGTTGCCGTTACGTCGCGCAGCGCGTACAGCTTCTTGTCAGCCGGCGTCAGGTTGCCACTCTGGCCAATGACCGCAATTTTATGCTCATTCACCAGCTTGACGAATTCGTCCTTGGTGATTTCCACATGGAAGCCTGCGATCGATTCCAGTTTGTCGATCGTGCCGCCAGTATGTCCCAGCCCGCGCCCCGACATTTTGGCCACCGGGATGTCCAGCGCCGCTACTAGCGGAGCCAGCACCAGCGTTGTCGTATCACCTACACCTCCGGTGGAATGCTTATCCACCTTAATGCCTTCAATCGCGGACAGGTCGATTGTTTCGCCGGACTCTACCATGGCCATCGTCAGATCCGCCCGTTCACGGGCCGTCATGTCCCTGAAGAAAATCGCCATGGCCAATGCGCTTACCTGATAATCAGGAATCTGGCCGTTTGTATAACCATCGATGACAAAACGGATTTCCTCGGTGGCAAGCTCCTTCCCGTCCCGCTTCTTTTCAATGATGTCTACCATTCTCATCATGAATTCTCCTCACTATGCACAATACTTTGCACCAAAAAATGGACAGATCAATCCGTATGCTTTGCGCTATTCCAACGTAATCGCAGTTTCCAGCGCAACTTCCATCATATCGTTAAATGTAGTCTGCCGTTCTGCGGCAGTCGTCTCTTCTCCTGTCAGCAGATGATCACTTACCGTGAGAATCGTCAGTGCATTCACCCCATGCTTGGCAGCCAGCGTATACAAGGCGGTCGTTTCCATTTCTACGCCCAGTACACCATGAGCCATCAGCTTCTCCACGACGGATTTATCGTCACGATAGAACATATCGGAGCTGAAAATGTTGCCGACATGCATGTTCAAGCCTTTAGCCGTCCCACGCTCATACGCTTCCTTCAGCAGATGGAAGCTAGCGATTGGCGAGAAGTCGTAGCCGCCGAATACGTGCCGGTTCATGCTGGAATCCGTACAGGATGCCTGCGCCAAAATCACGTCACGCACACGCACATGCTGCTGCATGCCACCACACGTACCAACACGGATCAGGTTGCGCACACCGTATTCGGTGATTAACTCATTCGCATAAATGCTGATAGACGGAATGCCCATCCCCGAGCCCTGCACAGAAATCCGCTTGCCACGGTAAGTTCCCGTGAATCCAAGCATACCGCGCACCTCGTTGTAGCAACTCACGTTCTCCAGATAAGTTTCAGCTATGTACTTGGCACGCAGCGGGTCGCCGGGCAGCAGAATCGTTTCCGCCACGTCCCCCTTTTGAGCTCCAATATGCACACTCATTTGCAGTTCCTCCTTCAAGGGATTGTAATAAAGCAAAGGATAAGTCTACTTGCTACAAATTCTTTGGATACCATCCGCACCAGTCCGAATAGAGTCCCGTTTCCTATTATTCGTCCCTTATTAATAGGAAGCGGTGGATTGTCCGCCTTCCATAATTTTCACACCCGAGCTGGCTCCGATACGTGTCGCACCCGCTGCGATCATACGCTCCATGTCTTCCCGGCTGCGCACTCCTCCAGACGCCTTGACCCCTAACTTGTCACCAACCGTTTTACGCATCAGCGCCACATCTTCAGGAGTAGCCCCGCCTGTAGAGAAACCGGTCGAAGTCTTGACGAAATCTGCACCAGCTTTAACAGACAACTCGCAGGCACGCACCTTCTCCTCATCCGTCAACAGACATGTTTCAATGATGACCTTCACGAGCGCTTTACCTGCCGCAGCTTCCACAACCGCCCGGATATCCCGTTCAACCAACTCGTCATTGCCGTCCTTTAATGCGCCGATGTTAATGACCATATCCACTTCGGTCGCACCTTTGGCAATCGCGTCACTTGCTTCAAAAGCTTTAACTTCTGGCGTGGAAGCGCCCAGCGGAAAACCGATTACGGTGCACACCTCCACTTCCGTGCCCTTCAGCAGCTCAGCCGCAAGAGCAACCCTTGCCGGATTGACACACACAGACGCAAATTTATATTTTTTCGCTTCCTCGGCCAATGTGCGGATTTCCGCTTCTCTTGCGTCCGCCCGCAACAGTGTGTGGTCGATCATTCCTGCCAAATTCATTTAAACCGCTCCTTTATACAATTCTTTGCAAATCATTTCCTGATCAGCTCAAGCCTATACTAACACGCGTTTGAACGTAAGTAAATTCAGTCATGAAATTTTGTTCAGCATTGCTGCGGCTCTTTGCCGATCAGGATAACAACGCTTGAGCGGTAAACTGATCTGTCACCAAAATATTGGCGTATCTGCCGACAAGCGCTGCCCGGATCGCGTCAATTTTACGCTGTCCGCCTGCCACCAGGATCGACTTCTCCTTCTTTTGCAGCTCGGCAAGGTCGATGCCCACGGTACGGTTGTTAATCTCCTCGCTGCATATGTGTCCGTCCCTGTCAAAAAAACGCGAGCAAATGTCCCCTGCACCGGTTTGCTGCAAATAAGCCTGCTCTTCCGCACTGAAATAGCCAAGCCTGAACAGCAATGCGTCCTCCTTGACGGTTCCCACTGTAAACACCGCGATATTGGCCTGTTTGCCCAATTCGATAATGCGGCGGATGTGCCGGTCCTCCTCCACCATCTGCTTCAGAGCAACATTGTCGAAGATGACCGGCAACGGCATGTAGCGGGCAATCGTATGAAAGGCGCTGGCAAAAAGCTGCACGGTTTCGGCCGCATAGGTATTGACATGCGAATGGCTGACTCCCCCTTTGAGCTGCACTACCTCAACTCCCCGTACCGGTTTGGATTCGAGCTGCTGTGCCACCGCATGCATCGTTGTTCCCCAGGTTACACCGATAATGTCCGAGTCCTGTACCGTCTCATGCAGGAAATCGGCAGCCTTTTTGCTGATATGCTGCTGAATGACCCGGTATTCATTCTCAGGCGAGTAACAGACCAGCACATGATCAAGACCGTAGGTCTGCTTAAGCTCATCCGCAAGGGCGTTCAGGTCTTCCAGCGGATCGATAATGCTGATCCTGACAAACCCGCGGTCTTTGGCGTACTGCAGCATGCGGGACACCGTAGGACGGGATACGCCCAAGCGCTCGGCAATGTCCTGCTGGCTGTAATCCGACAAATAATAAAGGCGGGCGGCTTCTATGCTTAACCTCTGCTTCTCGTTTTCCATAACGTTCAACCTACTTATCCTGCAATAATGGGTAACAATCTGGATTTTCACACAAACTTTATTATACCTTTTCCCGCTGTTATTTACGATGCGTCGTTCAGTTACTCTTAGGGGCTAATCAAGGAAATTGGCAATCGGATACCCTGCCCTGAATTTGTTGTTTACCGGATAGATTCAGTCATATATACTGTTAATCAGATCATTCTGGAATCCAGAATATTTCAATTTTCAGACCAAAAGAGGTGACGGTTATTGAAGTACGAGCATTCTCATGAATCACACGGCCCAAACGACATGCTCGTCATCAACGAGCAGCAGAAAAAGCTTCTGCAAAGTGCCCTGCGCATCACTATTATGCATGCCCTCGGCAATGAGCCAAAAACGGCCAAACAGGTGGCAGACCAGCTTCACAAAACTCCGGGAAACGTCCATTATCATATTCAACGCCTTTATGAGGCAGGGCTGCTGGAGCTGGCGGATACCCGGACCCAGGCCGGTATTGTGGAAAAGTATTACAAGGCCAAAGGGACCCGCTTTCATTATCCGGGTGCCAAAGAGGATGGAATGCACAATAGCGAGTCTGTCATGGACTGGTTCAGCAGATTACATCTGTCCGCCCCGGAATTCAAGGAGTTCCGGGGCGATTTGATCACCCTGCTTGAGAAGTGGGAAAAGCGCACAGGAGACAGCGACGAATTTGCAGTCAGCATCCGTGTAGCCCGCATCTCGTCTGAACAGAATGAGTGAGTCTTCCGCTTACGACCTGGCCTTTGCTACGAAGGAATGCTACTTAGATGTAAATTGGAGGATTTTAGCGATGAATTCAGAAACTTCCGCTGCTACAGCTGCTGCGGCATCACAGCCCCCAGACTCAGGCTGGCGCAATTTTATTACACCGATCAAGCAGTCCAGGGCATTTACCCTGCTTTGGCTCGGACAATGGATTGCCGTGCTCGGCAGCTCCGTCACTACCGTCATACTGCCGATCGTGATTTATTCCGTTACCGGCTCCACCACCATTATGGGTATGGCAATGGCGGTTTATATGCTGCCCAATGTACTGGTTCTTCCCTTTTCCGGATGGATCGTTGACCGGGTAGACCGGGTCAGGCTGATCCTGTTCACGAACGGCACTCGCTTTCTGCTCATGCTTGGCGCCTGCCTCACCATGCTGGGAGGCCGTATGAATCTGCCGCTTCTGTTTGCGGGACTTGCTGTCTACGGGTTGATGGACGGGATTTTTAATCCCGCATACTCGGCGCTGCGGGCACAAGTGTTTACGCCTGACATTCGGAACGCGGCTAACGCCCTCTCCCAGATCAGTGTGCAGGCCGTACGTCTGCTCGGACCGCCGCTGGGCGGCATCATCGTGTCCGTTACCTCCGCCGGAATCGGCTTCGCCCTTGACTCGCTGACTTACCTGGTTTCCTTTCTCTGCTTTTGGCTGCTGTCCTCAGTTCTTGCAGGCATCCCGTCCTCATTCCGGGATTCAACAGTCGGGAAAGGAAGCTTTATTTCTGAATTTATGGAGGGTTTCCATGTTTTAAAAAAGGAGCCATGGCTGTGGATCACGATTCTGGCTTTTTGCTTCATCAATATATGCTACACCGGCATCATTTCCGTACTTGTGCCATGGCTGTTCAAGGTTCATCACGGCTACAGCCCTATCGTATACGGACTGGCCATGACCGGCACCGGCGCAGGAGCCATCATCGGAGCTTTCGTCTATGGAGCAAAGCGCACATGGAAGCACCGCGGACTTATTGCCTACGCCGGAGCCTTTGCCAGCGGCCTGGCTCTTTTTCTGCTCTCTTGTATCAATTGGATGCCTGGTTTGATTCTGATCATGTTTCTTGAAGGATTCGGCATCATGATGTTTGCGATCATCTGGGAGACCAGCCTGCAGGAGCTTGTGCCTCCGGAAGCGTTCGGCAGGGTTGCCAGCCTGGATATGCTCGGTTCCTTTGCCCTGCTTCCTGCCGGTTATCTTGCCGTCGGCGCCCTGGCTGATCTGATTGGGGGCATCTGGACGATTCAGTTGTTTGCGCTCATCGGAATGGCGATCGTGGCAGGCGTGCTGTGCATCCCTTCCATACGCCGTTTTCAGTAAAACCTATAACCTGTTGAATCAGCAAAAAACCGCCAACAAAATACATTGGCGGTTTGTGGTACGATGTGGCAACGACAGGTTTACCCTCTGCTTCTTCCCATGGAACGGAAAATCAAGCTTACGATGGCAACCAGAACAATCGCTCCGATCAACGCCGGAATGATGTAGAAGCTGCCGATGACTGGACCCCAATGGCCCAGAATCAGACTTCCCAGCCAGCCGCCGATGAAGCCGGCGATAATGTTGCCAATAATCCCTCCCGGAATATCCCGGCCAACGATCATGCCTGCCAGCCAACCAATGATACCGCCTACGATCAATGCCCATAACCAACTCATATTGTCCCACCTCATTTAATTTTTTTGTCGTTGTGATTTATTATTAACCAAACACAAGGATTTGTAACACGCGAAATGCCGTCATCCTAAAATTTACCATTCCGGCATCACCTTGCCCTGCATAAAGCGGTTGACCTTCTCCTGACTTCTGTTACACTTGAACCAATTCCAAGACGCTGCGGAAAATCCGGTGAAAAAGAGGGGGAAGGCCATGGAATGCAGAGCAGGCTGCGCCGCATGCTGCATCGTCATCAGCATCTCATCACCCATTCCCGGCATGCCTCATGGCAAGCCTGCAGGAGTTGCGTGTGTTCAGCTCACGGAGAACGGGAAATGCAGGCTGTTTGGCCGGCCGGAACGCCCGGCAGTCTGCAGCGCGCTGCATGCATCCGAGGAGATTTGCGGGGCTACGGACGAGGAAGCTTACAAAATTCTGGCAGAGCTTGAAAAGCTGACACAGCCCAATTGAATAATGCAGCAACCCCGATCAGATATCTGACGGGGTTGCTTTTGCATAGACTATACGCTTTTATGGCCTGGAACAGAAAAATGATTTGAAAGGCAGGGGGCTGTCCGGATCAGCCGGGTCAGCAGCAGGGCAATTTCCTGCGGAGGAAGTGACTTGTCCGTCGTAAACCAGTGCTGGATCAAACCAAATTGGGCAGAACCAAGATATGCCACAATGTAGCCGGCCGGCTGAGCAGACCAGTCGGAATACGGATGTTCCTGCTTCAAATGTTCATACATACGGGTTCCAACCCAATACTGCAGCCTGTCTTTTAATTCAACAGGAGCGGATGAATGGAATACCGCCCTAAAAAAGTAATCCTGACGCTGCATATATTCAAAGGCTTCGGTTATTGCGGGAAAAGGCGAGTTATCATCAGGGTGCCGCAGCAGTTCATTTAACTGAATGGGCGTTAAAATATCCAGCAGCCCCTTCATTAATTCAGTCTGCTCGATCAAGTCGAAAATATCTTTGTAATGGAGATAAAAAGTACCACGGTTCACACCGGCTTTTTCCGTCACATTTTTAACATTCAGATTTTTTATTCCTTGACTAACCAATATATCCAACAACGCCTGCTCTATGAGCCTCCGGCTTCGAACTACGCGCAGATCCGTATTTTTTGTCATTATCGGATTCCTTTCGGAAACTGTGAATGCGTTAATCAACAATATCAGAGATGTGTCTTTTATGGAACACTCTCCCCACACTGATGATGGTTCCAACAAATTACGGACTATTATAATTGACCACAGAACACCAATCAACACGTGTGTTCAATACTGAAATGGAGGAATTGTGACTATGCACTATCGAAATCTTGCACGTACAGGTATAAAGGTCAGCCAGTATGCCTTGGGCGGAGGAATGTATGGGGCGCTCACAAGTGAAAAGGATAGCATAAAAATCATTCTCCAGGCTATCGATGCCGGAATTAATTTGATAGACACCTCCAACCGGTATGCTGACGGCGAATCTGAGCGGATCATTGGCCAGGCGATCAAGGGCAGACGCGAAGATGTGATCCTGGCAACAAAATTTGGAGCTGAAGCTAACAGCGGACTGAATCAAAGCGGCGGTTCCCGGCGCTGGGTCCGGCAAGCCGTCGAACAAAGCCTGAAACGGCTGCAGACGGATTATATTGACCTTTATCAGCTCCATCAGCCCTTTTCAGACACCTCATTTGAGGAAATATTGGGTACACTGACTGATCTGGTTCAAGAAGGCAAGGTTCGTTATATCGGAACCTCCAATCACCAGGCATGGCAGCTGATGGAAGCACAGGCCGTGAGCGGGCGTCATCACCTGCAGCGCTTTGTCAGTGAACAGTCCCCCTACTCTATGATCAATCGAAGTATTGAGCAGGACATTACAGAAATGGCACTGCGCTATGAATTGGCATTATTGACTTATGGACCGCTGGCCGGAGGACTGCTAACCGGTAAATATACAGCGGGCCAGGCAGCAGACAGCCATTCACGGGCAGCGCGTTTAAGAGGATCTGCGGCCCTTGCCCTGGATCCGGAGCTGCCGGAAAATAAACAAAAATTTGATGTTATCCACCAGCTGCAGATGGTAGCGAACCAGGCAGGTATCTCGCTTGCTCATATGGCAGTCGCATTTGTCCAAAGCCACCCTGCTGTCACTTCAACGATTCTTGGCCCGCGCACATCGGAGCAATTGGGACAGTTTATTGCCGGCGCAGACTTGCGGCTCAGCCCGGATGTGCTGGATGCCATCGATACCATCGTGCCTCCCGGCAAAAGATTGGACGACAAAGAACAGATGTGGACACCAGGATGGTTGAATTCATCCCGGCGCAGAAGAGCTTGAGCGGATGCCAGAACATTTGAATTGAATCACTTGATTATATGCCAGCAGCGATCGCTCCCTGAATTCCATGAGGGAGCGGTCTTTTTCTTTTTGTGGAAATCCTGCTTCCCTGCTTGTTCCGGTGACAAGGGCCTAGCACACTGCATATGATGCCAGTGACGATGACTACAGGAAGGAGAGAGTTATTTGAAAAAAAACAGGCGCACTCCGGGCAGCAGAAGAAAAAAGAGGACCTATTACGTTGACAATCCTCATATCAATGAGCTGGATTGGTTGACGCCCGCCAAGAAAGCAGAAATACAAGTTCATGCCGTTGCCGTGCCTAAGACTCCGGCAGTTTTCGCCCCTTCGACCGTACAAGCCGAAGCGGCAGAGTATTCCAAGCCTGAAATTGCAGACCAGTCGCAGCAACTGGCGGATCACTCTGTTCTGGGGCGTCCTTTAACCCCCGGTTCGGTTCAGTCCGCTGCGCTTGCTCAGGGAGCAGTTCAATCAGAGCATGTAGCCCACAATGCCATTCATACGGAGCATCTGCATCCCAAAGCCGTACTGGCGCATAATTGGGGAGCCCAATCCATCTCCAGGGAAGCGAAAAGAGTTACAGACGTCACGTCCGGCAAGCTTGCCGATGTCAACGCCATCTCCTTCAAGCTTGGCCGGAAATCGGTGCAAACGATCCATATCGAAGAAGGGGCTGTTCAAGCTGAGCATCTGGCCGATAAAGCCGTGCAAGCCGAACACCTCGCGCCAGGCTCGGTAGATTCCAATCATCTGCAATCATCCTCCGTGCTGGAACACCATGTCACTCCGGGTGCAATAACAGGAGACGCACTGCAAAAAGGAGCCGTCTCCTGGGACCATCTGGCCGGTGAGCTTCAAGGCAGCCTCATTACCGGCGAAGTCGACGGAAGCCAGATCAAATCAGGAGCACTCTCCTGGGATCATTTTAGCGAGGAGCTTCAGGATACCCTGGCCCCTGCAAAGGAACTTGACGGCAGCATGCTGCTTCCAGGTACTGTCGAAATGCTCCACTTTACGGATGATGTTCAGGCCTCCATTCAGTCCCTTCATGAGATGGTAGAGCTTTTACAGCAGGCAAATGAAGTCCGGCAGCCAGCCATTACACCGATCCGGTGCGACGGGGATCAGCCGGCTCTGCAGCAGTTCGGTCGAATCCCATTCCTGATGCACGAAAACTCAGACATAACGGAAGCAACCGTTACGTTCGATGAGCCTTTTTCAAACCCGAACTATATCCTTGTGGCCATGATCAATCATTCCGCGTTTTACGCTGTACTGAAATCCCAATCCTCTGTAAGCGCCGTACTGGAAATTGCAAAGCTGAGACAAACGGATCAAAATTTCGGCGTGATTTCATGGATCGCAATCGGCAGTGATTAAACAAAAAGCCTTAACCCGTGAGACTAATGGGTTAAGGCTTTTTCATTATCCATGTTTATTGGGCTGGAGTACCGCTGTCGAGGGATTGCAAAAAGGAGACGGCATTATAGGTCATCACTGCGGCTTCAGCACGGGTGATCGGCTGCTTCGGATCTAACCCTCCCTCCCCGTTCAAGGTATTGATGTCCAATGCAAGCGAGCGCTGTATGCTACCTTGATAAAGCGGATTGATCTCCGCTTCATCGGTGATTTTCCGCAGGAGAATGTTGATCATAGGAAGTTGTCCCTTCTTTTCCATTGCCTGCATCAGGTAGAAGGTAAACTCTTCCTTCGTCAGCTCTTGTCCCGGCTCAATAGTGACTGGGATCTCTACACCATTGTAATAAGTCGCGAGGAAAGCGTCCGTATACCATTGACCGTCTTTGACATGATCAAATGTATCCTCTGCATAGGGTCCTTCCGTAAAATCAATAGCAGCCAAGCTAAGCCCCATGGCATTGCTGATTAGTTGAATCCCCTGTGCTGCCGTCATTTCCTGTCCCGGAAGGAACTGGCCGCTGCTAACTCCTTTAATGAAGCCCTGCTCTCTCAGAGCTTCAATTTTTTCTTTTCCAGCTACATTGCCCAGGTCTTTGAAAGAGCTCCCGGCAATAAAGACAGGGAAAGTGCCGCCGCTGTAGATAACAATACCAATTTTTGTTTCATTTTCATGTTCGTTCCAATCCCCTGTTCTGGTATGATGAAAAAAAAGTTGCAGCAATCGCTTGAAGGAGGATAGGATCGTGAACGCAATTGAAAAGAGGATCAACGAATTAAGCAAATATTATCCTGACTTGACCGCCCCCGCTGATCTTGATGCCTTCTGGGAGCGTTCTTTGCAAGAGGCGTACACCATACCGGTCTCAGCCGTTAAAACTCCTGTCCCTACCCCTTATGCGTATATGGAGGTCTTTCACCTCACTTACGAAGGCTGGGATGATACCCCGCTGCACGCCTGGTACATTCGGCCTGCTTTTATGAAGGAGGAGAAGCTGTCCTGTGTTGTGCTGTTTCATGGTTATACTGGCGGCAAGGGTTATCCTGAGCAGTATGCCTCATGGCTCATGCTCGGAATGGCCGTGCTGGCGGTGGACGTGCGCGGTCAGGGAGGAGAGACCGGGAACAGGCTGAACAGCGGCTACGGAACGGTGAAAGGCTGGGTGACCCAGGGGATTCTAAACAAAGACACATGTTACTACAAAGCGATCACCATCGATGCGATCAAAGCTGTGGAGTGGGTATCCACCCAGCCTGATGTCGACTCTGCCAAAATCGCGGTGTGCGGTTCCAGCCAGGGCGGGGGGTTAGCGTTGATCGTCTCGGCGCTGAGCCGCAAGCCTTCTGTTGCTGTAGCCAACATTCCGAATATGTGCCACATGGATTTCGGCATTTTGCACTCCACCAGCTCACTAACTGAAGCGGCGGAGTTTATCCACCGCTTCCCGGAGCATTTTGACAAAGTGCTTGAAACACTCAGCTATTTCGATATGCTCAATCTCGGCAGCCGGATCACCATTCCGGTCATGGTCTCCGTGGGGCTCAAAGATACGGTATGTATGCCGGAAACGGTTTTTGCCGCCTATAACCGGATTACCTCACAAAAGCGAATTGAGATTTATCCCTTTACCGGACACGACGTTGGCGCTCGTCAGCAGCGGATGACGGCTGAATTTATTCTGAATCATTTCAATAATTTCAATAATACCTAATAACCCAAAAACCGCAGGAAAAGAGCAGCTTGCTCTCCCTGCGGTTTTATTCATCTATTGAACCTTTTAGGCTGACCTGGATATACTCCCGTCTTCCCATTTTCGCATCCACAGTAAATCCATCACGATCAGGCCAAATGGAATAAATGACACGAAGAAAATAATAATGGGTCGGCTCAAGGACCAATCCAGCGCAGACCTTGCATAGATCAGGGTCAGGACCAGCAGCAGAAAGGCCGCTCCATAGATGTTGCCAAATATCGTAACAGCCTGCGGCATCCCTGCGCTCTTCAACGGATATGCCACAAACAGTATGAGTAAATAAGCGACAGCCTGAATCCAGGCTGTAAGCCGGAAGCGGCCTAAAGGTGTTTTAAGCACGGTTTCGATCCCCTTTCATGATAAGTCCATTATAACGAAAAGGGGGGCGAACTCCAATAAGCCGCGGTTATCCTGCTTCTCCCTTTATACGGGGCCAAACCAGACGATTCCCACGCATGCATAATAAAACATTTGCTTTGGGAAAATGAAGCTGTGCAGAGCAGACATCCATCGTTTTCTCGGGCACATGCAGTCAGAGCAAAAAGGAGGTGTACAGCATGGCAAAACCGGACAACCGTGCCGATAATGTGGGAAAATTGCAAGATACCGTACAGGATACGATCGAAAATTTCAGAGAAGCCAAAGATTATCTCAACGAGCATGCCGATGAAATTTCAACTACGGAGCGGAATACGATTGAGGAAAAAAATAACCGCCGTAAAGCCAGTATCCGCGGCATGCGTGAGGAAATAAAGGACGAGGCCAAACATCAGCGGAATACGTAATCTGAATGCGGCGGGAACCTTACGGTTTCCGCCGTTTGATTATTTTGACCTATTTGATTGTGTGTGATACAGTTTTGTTTGAGGTGATTGCTAACATGCTGACAAAGCTTGGTATACTTGACCAATCTCATATTCCCGAGGGCGGAACAGCGATAGATGCCCTTTCCCAGACAACACGGCTGGCACAGGAGGCGGACCGGCTGGGCTATAGCCGCTACTGGGTCTCCGAGCATCACGCCTCCAAGGCGCTCGCTCATTCCAGTCCGGAAGTGCTGATTGCCCATCTGGCAGCGAATACTTCACGGATTCGGGTCGGCTCTGGAGGAATTATGTTGCCGCATTACAGCGCATACAAGGTCGCAGAAAACTTCAGGCTGCTCGAGGCGCTCTATCCCGGCCGGATCGATTTGGGGATTGGGCGTGCTCCTGGCGGAATGCCTTTGGCAACACGGGCACTGCAGGAGGACCGGTACCAGACGGCAGACCGTTATCCGCAGCAGATCGTAGATCTGATCGGGTATTTGCAGGATTCTATTATGGAAAACCACCGTTTTGCCGGCCTTAAAGTTTCCCCCTCCATTGAAACGGTCCCCGAGCTGTGGATGCTGGGCTCCAGCGGGGAAAGCGCAAGATTAGCCGCCATTATAGGCACTTCCTTTGCATTTGCCCAGTTTTTCGGCACACCCGGAGGTGTTGAGGCAACCCGTCATTATCATGAACATTTCGAGCCTTCCCTGATGGAGGACCGTCCGCGTTCCATGGCCGCGGTTACAGTGGTGTGTGCGGAGAGCGAGGAAGAAGCAGATGAATTGGCCTCCAGTTCCGACCTGTTCTTTTTACAGCTGCACAACGGTCAGGAACTGAATTCACTCCCTTCTGTTGAAACGGCCTTATCCTATCCTTATACCGGGTTGGACCGCGAACGGGTCAGACAGTCAAGAGCCTGGCGCGTAGTGGGGACCCCCGCTCAGGCCCTGGAGAAGCTTAACCGGCTTGCAGAGCAATACCGTACCGATGAGCTGCTCATTGTGTCCTCCATCCATGATTTTGATAAAAGAGTCCGATCCTATCGCCTGCTCGCTGACGCGTTCGGTCTCAAATAATTTTTGATAAAACAGGCTGCCTGTCTGCCTTTGAAGCCATTCTTTATATCATGCTGTAAAAAAATAATAATGCCAATAAAAATCCCGCTGTTGGCCTATAACAGCGGGTTATTTTTTAGGACAGTTAAAGTTCGTCTGCACTTACTATTATGAAGTAAATGATTATGATTATCGCACAGTCTCTGAAGTATGTTCTTTCTCTGTTTCGCTTTCATCGCTGCTGTCGTTTTGAACCTGGCCAATCACCTTATCCAGCAGCTTCACCCATGGAGCAGCGTCACCGCCGCAGCTTTCAATATCGCCCAGCCAAGCCTCCAAATCGGAATGCTCTACCGGCAAATCGATCACCAGACTGTCTTCCTCCACCTCAATAACACAGCTTGATTTCATTTCAATATCCTCTCCTTTTTAAAATCCAAACGAATTATACGCCTCTTGCTGGCCAAATACAATGTCAGGTTTGTTAAAGTTTGATATGATACACTTCATCCGCGATATTCATCGTGGATTCACGGTGGGATATCAGCACAATTGTCCTTCCTTCCCGTTCCTGATCCAGCGCTTTCAGAATGATGGCCTCATTGAATCCATCCAGACTGCTTGTCGGCTCATCCAGCAACATTAGCGGGGATTGGCGGATAAAAGCCCGTGCCAGCCCGATTCGCTGCTTCTCACCGCCGGACAGTCTTCCGCCAAGCTCCCCGACCTTTGTACGGTAGCCTTCCGGCAGTGACATAATAAACTCATGCACGGATGCCTTCCGCGCTGCGGCTTCTACCAGTTCAGGGCTGGCATCCGCCCGTCCGATGCGAATATTGGCTTCAATTGTATCGTTGAACAGGAAGGTATCCTGCGTCACATAGCTTTGCAGGCCGCGCAGTGCAGCTGTATTGACCATACGGATATCCTGGCCGGATATCTGCACCGACCCGGTCTGCGGGTCGTAGAATCGCATCAGCAGCTTGAGCAATGTTGATTTGCCTGATCCGCTCCTCCCTGTAATACCCAGAATGCGGCCGCGGGTTACAGGTATACTGATGCTGTCCAATACCGCTGCTCCGTCATAAGCAAAGCTGATGTTACCCCATCCTGCCCCGGTAAATTTCGGATGGGCAGCTTCATTGAACGGGTGCGTATAAGGCTCTCCAGATGATTTTTGTACAGCCTTGTCGATATGAACCATTGATTAAAACGATCAGAACCCCGTGCAAAGAAAAAAGCGGACAGTAGCAAAAAGGGAGTACTCGGCAATAAAGGGAGAACTGCCCCGGCTGCTCCTAAAGCGAAGAAAAACAAACCCAATCCGACATATACGGGCTTCAAAGTATACACCTCCATAGAATTCATTCTGCAGCCTCGAGTACTTGCCCATGGTATGTAGTTCACCCCTCCTATCTTGACCCATAATGTACCAGACAAAGAAGTGGTGATTTTTTGACGATAATAATAATCATTATCAATAAAATATTATATACATTTTTATTTTTCTCGCATGTGATTATGCTCACAGCTTATTAAATATCTGCAAATGATTTGCGACGAAAAATAATGGAGATACTGTCTTGCCAGTAAAAAAAACAGGAAGCTCTCGCTTCCCATTTTTAAAGGCTGGTTTTCAGCTAAACACGTGTCACGATCCGGTCCACCAAACCATATTCCACCGCTTCTTCAGCCGAGAAAAAATGATCCCGGTCCGTGTCCTTCTCTATGCGCTCTAACGGCTGACCCGTATGATCGGACAAAATTTTGTTCAGTTTTTCCCGGCTTTTCAGAATTCGTTCCGCCTGTATCCGGATATCGGAAGCCTGACCCCGAGCCCCTCCATGCGGCTGGTGGATCATGATCTCGCTGTTGGGCAGGGCAAGGCGCTTGCCCTTGGTACCGCCGGTCAGCAGGATCGTTCCGAAGCTTGCCGCCATACCGGTACATATCGTTGATATGTCGGGTTTCACAAACTGCATCGTATCATAAATGGAAAACCCGGCCGTCACCGATCCTCCTGGGCTGTTAATGTACATTTGAATATCTTTCTCGGGATCTTCGGCAGCCAAATGCAGCAACTGGGCCACAATGATGTTCGCCATATGATCTTCAATCTCACCGGACACCATAATGATACGGTCTTTCAACAGCCTTGAATAAATATCATAGCTGCGTTCTCCACGGCTGGTCTGCTCCACAACGTACGGTATAGCATTCATATTGCATTCTCCTTTTCTACGCTGCCAATAGAGCCCTCGTTTCGTCCGGCTGCTGCCGTCGTGAGCCTGCTCTGCCCGCCCGAATACTGCCCTCGAGAATGACGGGAAGAAGCGCCTGCGGCTCTGCCGCATCATGCAGTCCCAGCTCAACGAGACGCTGGGCGTCACCGGATCGGAAAGCGGATAAGTAAGCCTTCAGCAGTTCTTTGCCTTCCTGATTCTCGGGAAGAGGAAACCTTTCGGAATACCGCTGCTTGCTGTTCGCCAGGGATGCACGTGCTCTTGCCAATGCAGCCTTGACGGCACCTTCAGTCGTACCCAACAATTCAGCGGCTTCACTGGTTTTGTACTGCAATATCTCCCGAAGTAGAAAGACAGTCCGCTGCCACGACGGCAACCACTGAATCAGAGCGGAAAGAGCCAGCTCGATATCCATCCCATACCTGTCTTGATACGCGGTCTTTATGTTTAAACGTGAGGTAGCGCGCTGGCCTGCAGCTTGTCGTCTAATCCGGTCAATCCAAATATTCCTTGCTGAACGGATGAGATACGCCTCCCAGTTTAAATCCGTGTCCTGCAGCGGCAGCTTTCCAAGCAATTGAAGGCAGGTGCTCTGCACCAAGTCTTCCGCTTCCCATGTAGAGCCTGTAAGCTTGAGGCAGTATTTAAGCAAAGAAGGCAGAGCTTTCAGAAGCTCGGCATGCGTCTGTTTATTTAGATAATCAGATTGTACGGATTTCACAAAGGCCATAAATGGGGCCCCCCTTTGTTAGGTCCTTGTTAAAGGTTTCATAAGGAAGACGTTTAGAGGCGTAAAAAGGATACGCCGCAAGGACAATATTTTTTAAAAAAATCAATAAATTAAAAAAACGCTACCCGAAGAAAAAGCTGTCTTCAGAATAGCGTGTATTAGGTCTAATAACAAATATTAAGGATATCGGGACGACACGATTTGAACATGCGACCCCCTGGTCCCAAACCAGGTGCTCTACCAAGCTGAGCTACGTCCCGATGTGTATATAATCATACTGCTAGTTGCTTTAACAGTCAATTATCAATTAGGGTAAAGGATGGAGCGGACGACGGGAATCGAACCCGCGACCCTCGCCTTGGCAAGGCGATGCTCTACCGCTGAGCCACGTCCGCAATATATTCGCGCTGAAGCGACTACGTCATTTTATCATAAGCGGAAGATAAGTCAAGAAAAAGGAATTCAAGCCCTACCTGGAGCAGAGCCGGCGCATTCAAGTTTCCGTGGACTTGTTGGAGAGCTCGGCAAGAATGCTTCGATTGGATGCGGCCGAACGAAGACATTTATTTCTGCTTGCCCGCAAACAGGAAGCGCCCGGCCATTAATCCCTGTGGAATTGGTGAGCTTTCTGGTGCTCAATTTCGCGTTGAATATGCCAGGTTTTATTCGTGTCGTATTACAGTTCATTTTGCTTCACAACCGTCGTTTCCCCCGTACTTCCCGGTCTAGCAGGATTCCCGTAGCTCCCAAGTTTTTTGCCTGCCAGTCAGGGATTCGGCTGGTCTTCTCTCAACTACTCAGGCTATGTCGTAACGAGAAAGGGACGGACCTACCGCAGCGTCAGCATGGATCAGCATTGGCGGTTTTGGATTAGGTGCCCACCTGAACTATTTGTGAATATGCAAAAAGCTCCTGAATCTCCACAAGAGGAAATTCAAGAGCTTATTACCTGCATAAACAACAGATAACGGGCTTATGCAGGTGATTTTTAAAATTGAACTCAACGCTCTTTATGGCTGTTCTGTTCAACTTAGCGTGAATCCAACTCGAACGGTTCTCGGCTCTGACCAGAGTCCGCGGAAAGACGGCAGCATCCGGGTCACAGTTGCTGCACGTCTACCTCGACCGACATGTTCTGCAGCGGCGTGCCGCGATAAATCCCCTTGACGGGGACGATATCAAAATAATCCCGCCCATGCCCCAGCTTGACGTACCGTTCATCCACCCGATTGTTGTTCGTCGGGTCGAAGCCGAGCCAGCCGGTGCCGGGAATGTACGCTTCGACCCAGGCATGAGACGCCTGCTCGAAGTCGACCGTCCGTGTCTGCAGATCGCCGATGAAGTGGTAACCGCTCACGTAACGGGCGGGAATGCCCTTGGCCCGGCACACCGCGATCATCAGATGGGCGAAATCCTGGCAGACCCCCTTCTTCAGCCGTAGAAATTCATCCGTTCGCGTCGTGACGACCGTGGCGTTCGGCTGATATTGAAAATTGCGGTATACCTTCCCGCCCGTCTCCATGACCAGATCGTATACTCCCGCGCCGGGGAGCGATATTTCGTCTGCATACGCCCGAACGTCTTCGCCGACAGACGTGTAGGGCGTCGGCAGTAAAAATTCCGCGAATTTGTTTTGCAGCGCTTCGTCGGCAAGCGTCCGCCAGTCGTCCTTCGGAGACAGCACTTGATTGCGGACGCCGTCGTTATTGTGCGTAACGACCGTCGATACGGCCGTAATGACGAGTGCGCGATGCCGGGCGTTCACGGTGAACGCGTGGATCCGGTTGCCGAAGAAATCTTCATACGTGAACAGCGAAGCGTTCGGCTCCACCGAAATGGTGTGGTGGTAGCACGCCTGGCGGTAGTTCGTCCGCGGCGACAGGCGAATTTCATTGACACTGTCCGCCACCGGCTCCTCGTAGCCGTATTTGGTCGTATGCGAAATTTTGAGCTTCATGCTCGAACCCCCTGCCTCGCGCGAAAAAAAGCGTCACCCACGGCCGCGCCGAGCTGATTGATTGCCTCCATACCGTTCAAAAGCGAACCTTTTGCAAGCTCGGAAGTGTCTAACCACGACAGCTCGGACCGTGCCTTCACCACGAGACGAATCGCCTTGTCGAGCGCCGGATCGGCTCCGTTCATGCCGCGGATCGTATGAAGGTTCGCCTCCAACCCGCTCAGCCCATGCTGAACTGAGCGCGGGAACAACTCGTTCATGATGAGCAGCGATGCCGTATGCTCCAGCGTGAAATGATCGGAGTAGAGGCGCCGGTACACATCGACGCCGCCAAGCGCTCGTACCGCGGAAAACAAGTAATAGGAAACGCGGGACTCGTCGTCGGCAATAGAACGGTGCAGCGACTCCAGCAGCCGCGTCGTATTTTCCGCTCGCTCCAAATACCGGCCACTCTCCATGATGAGCCACTGCTGATCGCGGAACATCATATGCTGTGCGGCACCGTAAAACATCCCCATATTCTCCTTCACTTTGCGCAAAAACAGAAACGGGGATTCGTACAGCAATTCATTCGCCTCGCCGCTTCTCAGCCATAGTGCAAACCCATTCACAATGTCCCACAGTTCCTCTGGCAGCCGTTCCCTCACCGTCTTTAAATTCGTCTTCGTCGACTGAACGCATGAGTGAATGGAGTTCGAGTGACTAGCATCGAGCGCCACATAGAAGAGCACGTCTTGTTCCCGATATGCAAGTTGCGCGGTCTCGAACTGTGTGGGGTCTCCCACCGCCCGCACCATACGGATCCACAAGTGGTCTTCGTCCGCCGTCTCTTCGCGAATATGATAGAACGCGTCGATCAACCGGGCGTGGTTTTCGGCCCGCTCCGTGTAGCGGCCGATCCAAAACAACGATTCGGCAATTCGGTTTAGCATGGCGAACCTCCTCCTAAAAGTTTTGTGAGACTGCTTCCTGAATCAACTTCGAGCAAAACTCGCATCGGAAGCATAGGCTATTCTCTTAGCACCCAAGTGTCCTTGCAGCCGCCGCCTTGCGACGAATTGACGACGAGAGATCCTTCCTTCATGGCGACGCGGGTCAGCCCGCCGGGGATTACATGCACGGATTGTCCGAACAGGGCGAAGGCGCGCAGGTCGATATGCCTGGGCACACACCGACCTTGATCCATAATCGGCGCCGTTGACAGCGATATCGTCGGCTGTGCGATATAATTGCTGGGGTTCATGCGAATGTTTTCCGCAAAACGCATAAGTTCCTCTTCTGTGGCGGAAGGCCCGATCAGCATCCCGTATCCGCCGGACAGGGACGTCTCCTTGACGACCATCCGGTCAAGCCGCTCCAGCACATACTCCCTCTCGTCGGGACGCTCGAGCAAGTACGTCGGCACATTCGGCAAAATCGGCTCCTCGTTCAAGTAATACCGGATCATGTCGGGGACGAACGTATAGATCGCCTTGTCGTCGGCGACGCCGGTGCCCGGTGCGTTCGCGATCGCCACATTGCCGGCGCGGTATGCGTTCATCAGCCCGGCGACCCCAAGCACCGAATCCGGCCGGAAGGCGAGCGGGTCGAGATAATCATCGTCGATGCGCCGGTACACCACGTCGATCCGCTTCAGGCCCGTCGTCGTGCGGGCATAAATTTTATGGTCGATGCAGACGAGGTCGCTGCCCTCCACCAGCTCGATGCCCATCTTCTGGGCGAGATACGTATGCTCGAAGTAGGCGGAATTGAATTTGCCCGGAGTCAACAGCGCGACGGTCGGATTCGCCCGGTCGCGGGGCGCAATCCGCTTCAAGGCGGACAAGAAGGTGCTCAGGCTGTGCTCGACTTCCGCCACGGTACAAGAGAAATACGCATCGTGAAAAAAACGTTTCATCATCATACGCGTCGTGAACAGGTACGAGAAGCCGGACGGAGATCGAAGGTTATCCTCCAGCACGAAAAATTGGCCGTGCTCGTCGCGAATCAGATCGATGCCGGAGCATGTGACGTAGATATCGTCCGGTACGTGCAGACGCATCATCTCCGGTCGGAAGTACCGGTTCGACACGACCATTTTCCGAGAAATAATGCCGTCGTTTATAATATGTTGGTCGTGATACAAGTCGTATAAAAACCGATTCAGCGCCTTCGTCCGTTGAATAACTCCCCGCTCAAGCTCCAGCCATTCGTGCTGCGGAATAATGCGGGGGAAAATGTCGAACGGAATCGTCCGTTCCAACGCATCCTGCTGCCCGTCGGCGTAAAGCGTGTAAGTAATGCCTTCCTCCAGCATTCGCCGATTCATCGCCCGCTGCCGTCTCTCCAGGCTTTCGGCATTCATCCGCTGAAGCCTCTCGTGCAGCCGCTCGTAATGCCCGCGGACCGCACCGGTGCCGTCGTACATTTCATCGTAAAAAGAAGAAACGGAATAGGCTTGGTTTAAAGGAAGATTTGAAATGTACATGCCGAAAACCTCCTTTCCAGAAAAATATAACATCTTATACTCAATAATATCACATATTATGTAGTTGTAAATTACATATTGAACGATAATCAATTTTATTTGTGAATTTTTTTTCGATTAGGGGAGGTTATAGCTGTTTTTATGTAATGTAATATAACACATTAAAGCAGGCCACCGCGGGAACCGGGTCTCAAGGATGCCTTTATCCCCCCAGTAAAACGGCAAGTCATGAGCGCTATAGCTCTCATTCACGCAAACGGGAAAGACATCCTCTTAAACCAGGCACCTTTCCTCTGAAGTTGCGGGAGGGTTTACAGGCGTACTCATCGGTTTATATGCCTATGGGCAAGGCTCTATGGCTGAGTTTTCAAAATTCAAGTGCGATTATCTATAAACCTCTCCTTAAACAGGTTGCCTAGAAAAATGTAAAGCCGGTTCCTCGGGGTTAACCTGGGAACCGGCTTTAATTGTAACAAATATGAAGAAGCTCCTGAATCTCCACGTAAGGAAACCCAAGAGCTTTTCATTTTAAAAAGATGCGGTCGAGAGGACTCGAACCTCCACGGGGGTTAGCCCACACGGACCTGAACCGTGCGCGTCTGCCAATTCCGCCACGACCGCATATATTGGAAACTGGTGAGCCATGAAGGACTCGAACCTTCGACACCCTGATTAAAAGTCAGGTGCTCTACCGACTGAGCTAATGGCTCTCAATAATCAATTTCGCTTCGATAAACCCTTCTTGGGTTTCCATCCCTGACATTATTTCTAAAAGTGGCGGAACCGACGGGATTCGAACCCGCGATCTCCTGCGTGACAGGCAGGCATGTTAGGCCTCTACACCACGGTTCCGCATTCACTTGAAATGGTGCCGGCGAGAGGACTTGAACCCCCAACCTACTGATTACAAGTCAGTTGCTCTACCAATTGAGCTACACCGGCTCATACCTAAATGGAGCCAAGGGGGATCGAACCCCTGACCTCATCGCTGCCAGCGATGCGCTCTCCCAGCTGAGCTATGGCCCCATATGAAAATAATTGTTCTATTAAAATCTATGTATGGTGGGCCCTAGTGGACTCGAACCACCGACCTCACCCTTATCAGGGGTGCGCTCTAACCAGCTGAGCTAAGGGCCCTAATATGTATCCTTCCCCGAGGGGATTTGCCTGGCAACGTCCTACTCTCCCAGGACCCTTCGGTCCAAGTACCATCGGCGCTGGAGGGCTTAACGGTCGTGTTCGGGATGGGTACGCGTGGAACCCCTCCGCTATCGCCACCAGACGTGCAAGGGTTTACACCCTGAAAACCGGATCCGAAACGTCATTGCGTTCTATTCATTAGGATAAGCCCTCGACCGATTAGTACTGGTCAGCTCCATGCATTGCTGCACTTCCACCCCCAGCCTATC
>NZ_JBHHMI010000096.1:0-340 GCF_042136365.1 Paenibacillus enshidis
GTGTTTCACTGTTCGTCCAGGATAAAACGTCGTCTGGTTTTGAGTGTCGTAGGTGGTGGCGAGAAAGTTGATTCCCAAATCAATTCCTACAATGTGGTTGACCTTTGTAAGATCCAATTCAGGGAACTCTTTGGTCATGGAAATATGCAAAAACCACTTCTTGTGTTTATACACGAGCTTGGCCGTGCCCCATTTCCACGTGCCGTCAAAGAAGTGCTGCATGCCTCGTTTTCTGTAACGAAGCTTCACTCGTCCGTCCAGTATATTTACGCTAAACTTGTCAACGTTCAAAGAGTAATCTCGATGCCATACCAGATCATATTCAGGACGTTTGAATTGG
>NZ_JBHHMI010000097.1:0-332 GCF_042136365.1 Paenibacillus enshidis
GGACAGAACGGCCAAACCATCAGCAACACCGCTGAAGTAACCGGGGATAACCTGAACAACCCGGATCAGCCGTCTGAGGACATCGTCGTTGGCGGCGGAAGTGGAAGCAACTCCGGCGTACCAGGAGAACCGAACAATGGTTCTTCCGGCAACACGAACAACTCGGGCTGGGGAGATTCTGATTCCGGTTCCACAGACTCCGGCCAATCCGGTGGATCAGGTGGAGCTGGAGGTACAGGCCAATCCGGCACCTCAGGTGACTCGGTGAACGGAGACGACTCCGGCAACGGAGATGGCAATGGCAGCAAGCTGCCGGCAACGGCAACGAATAT
>NZ_JBHHMI010000098.1:0-330 GCF_042136365.1 Paenibacillus enshidis
AAAAAATAAAAAGACCCTGGTCCTCGTTGCCGCTTGAACCTGAATGTTTCCGCTGTCCTCGTTCATGCTAACCCACACCGTTCAAGCCACGCACATCAGGCTCACCTTTCCTCGTTCAATCCCTGCGATCAGGACGCAGCCGCAAGAGGCTGAACCGGTTGGCGCGCAATCAGTCGGCGGTAAGGGATCGCCGGAATCGCCACGCCCATGTGCAGCAACTTCTGCCACATCGTTTCTTCCCCTTCGGACAGGTGCAGTCGGCGGCGTCCGGTGTACTCGTTGAGGTACGCCTGCAGATGCTTCGGACCCAAAGCTACATACGTACTCTTC
>NZ_JBHHMI010000099.1:0-328 GCF_042136365.1 Paenibacillus enshidis
TGGATCAGGTACAGAAAAACAGAAAACCGGGAACCGAAAATACACTTTAGGCACGTTAAAGTAAATAACGGATCAAAATGAGACACGAAAATGCCTGTTGTTACGCTATTCAGGACCATCGAATGGGTCTATTATTTTTTTTGATTGTGCCTTACGGAGAAGCAGATCGATTCGAGGTCATGAGACGATCTTAGGAGAAAGCAGAGCGTTTAGGTGATGTGAAACCGACCGAGAGAGAAGGAAGGGAGCGGAGCAAGGCACCGAAAAAATAAAAAGACCCTGGTCCTCGTTGCCGCTTGAACCTGAATTTTTTCGATTTCCTCGTTCA
>NZ_JBHHMI010000100.1:0-322 GCF_042136365.1 Paenibacillus enshidis
TGCACGATTATCCCGTTGGATCAGGTACAGAAAAACAGAAAACCGGGAACCGAAAATACACTTTAGGCACGTTAAAGCAAATAACGGATCAAATGAGGCACGAAAATGCCTGTTGTTACGCGATTCAGAACCATCGAATGGGTCTATTATCTTTTTGGATTGTGCCTTATGGAGAAGCAGATCGGTTCGAGGTCATGAGACGTTCTTCGGAGAAAGCAGAGCGTTTAGGTGATGAAACCGACCGAGAGAGAGAAGGAGGGAGCGGAGCAAGGCACCGAAAAAAATAAAAAGACCCTGGTCCTCGTTGCCGCTTGAACCTGAA
>NZ_JBHHMI010000101.1:0-318 GCF_042136365.1 Paenibacillus enshidis
AGCTGTTGCAGTACCTCTTCTTCCAGCGACTGCAGCTTCACTCCCTGATTGTTGCATGTTATGCCGCTGTCAGGTAGCACTTTTCGGCAAGGCATGATGAGAAAAGTACCGTTGTTCTTCCTATCGATCTTAAGCTTTCTTCCGCAAATCCCGCAGAATAACAGGTCTTTGAGCAGGGTGTCTCCCGTTTTATCTGCTGGTCTCTCACGGGTGAAAGGGTCTGCCCCCCCGTTCCATTTTGTACCAGTTAGCTCGTTCCCACTCTTCTTCTGGAATGATCGCGGGATGGGCATCTTCCGTGACGATCGTCTCCACGAT
>NZ_JBHHMI010000102.1:0-315 GCF_042136365.1 Paenibacillus enshidis
TAGCCCGACGTCGATGCCCACGGCTGTTTCCGCCGTCTGGCCTGCTTCCGCTGCCTCTATGTTCACGCCGATCCCCATCATCCACCCGTCTGCATGCCGTTTCACGTTGATTTGGGTCACCTTCGCCCGGTCGAACGGACGATGTGTACGCATGCGGACAAAGCCGATTTTGGACAGATAGACGTATCCATCCTGGGCGAAGGTCTTGCCTACCGCACTAGGCTGAGGATACGTAAAGGAGAGATATCGGTCGGCTGACTTATAGTGAGGAAAACCCGCATCGCCGCGAAAGAATCGCTGATAGGCATCATCCAA
>NZ_JBHHMI010000103.1:0-313 GCF_042136365.1 Paenibacillus enshidis
ATTTTTTGAGCGCATCATCGGAGGGATAGTTCGTCTTCGTTTTCGTATATTTTCGCAGCATCCGATGAAATCCTTCGACGGAATTGGTGGTATAAATCAATCGTCTCACTTCATTCGGATACTTGAAGAACGTCGATAACTCGGCCCAATTCTCTTTCCAGGACTTCAAAATTTGAGGATATTTCGAATCCCATTTTTCTGCAAACACTTCCAGGTGATACAGCGCATCGTCTTCGCTTGGTGCTTGGTAAATCGCTTTTAAATCCGCCATGATCGGCTTGAGGTCTTTATAGGACACATACTTGGTCGAGTT
>NZ_JBHHMI010000104.1:0-308 GCF_042136365.1 Paenibacillus enshidis
GGATGGGCATCTTCCGTGACGATCGTCTCCACGATCTGATACCGGTACACCTGGCCTTTCTTGATTCGCTGGCGATTGTGGAACACCAGGGTTCCCTTGTACACCGGATTGCGCAGGATCTGCTGGATGGTTATGGGCAGGAAGTCATGTAGTTGTTGGGTTTTGAGGCCATCCCCGTTGAGCCTGTCGGCAATCTTGCGGCAACTCAAACCTCGGAGGTACAGCTTGAAAATATAACGAACCATCCCGGCCTCTGGCTCGTAGATTTCCAGCTTCCGGGTGTCCGGGTTGCGCCAGTAGCCGTAAGC
>NZ_JBHHMI010000011.1:0-173173 GCF_042136365.1 Paenibacillus enshidis
CGGCTGCTTGGCGTCGGTGAAGTAGGCATTCCGTTCCGCGAGATCGCCGAGGTCATCGGGCGGCAATTGAACGTGCCGGCGGTCAGCATCACAGCTGAAGAAGCAACTGCCCATTTCGGCTTTCTTGGGCCCATTGCGGCATTCGACATCGCAGGCGCGTTCAACACTGCGCAGGAGAGTCTGGCAACACGGGAGCTTCTGGGCTGGAAACCGATGCAGCCCGGACTGATCGCTGATCTCGAAGAAGGGCATTATTTTGCATAAAAAAGAAGGGTGTACCAACAGCCTTAAATGGCTGCTTGGACACCCCCTTATAATTACTTCAACTTTAGCTTAGCGTATTTTATCAAAAGTTCTGCTTGCATGTCCCTGGGTCATTTGGACAAGGTCTAATGGAAATTTGTTGCTCTATAGTGTGATCCATCGTGTGTAGAATTATTCCTGATAGCAACATTATTCTGAATCAACCAAGGGGCGGAGTTTCAATGATGCTCCAGAGCATTGAATACAGGAATGAAACGCGAATAATGAAGGTGGAATGCAGTGATTACTTCTTGAGAAGTTGAACAATTTCTAACGTGAACAGGAGGAGAAAACGAATGTCTGACGTCTACGCTTTTCATTTAATGGACCGCACCCGCCAGAGATTACTGAAGCAACTGGAGACGCTTCCGGAAGCCAAGCGAAACGTGGTTCCGCAGGGCTTTAACAACAGTATCCACTGGCAGCTTGGTCATGTCGTTACCCTTGCGGACGGGATCATCTATGGCATTGCGGGTAAGCCGATTCCGCTTCCGGAAAGCTATACCGTTTTCTTTTGGCCGGGGACGAAGCCGGCAGATTGGATCGGAGAACCGCCGTCCTGGGAAGAGCTTATGCAGCTGTTAAATGAGCAGCCGTCCCGTCTCCGCGATACCTTTGCAGGAATACTGGATGAACCTGTAGCCAAGAAGGATAACCTTGGACAAGCAGAGACAATTGGCGAACTTATCCATTTAAGCAATACACATGAATGCTCTCATGAAGGCATCATCAACGCCATGATCAAAATTTTGAACCAGCAATAAGAACAAGCGTACAGTAGCAGGCTTCTTGTCTGAAAAAGTTGAAGCTTGCTGTCTGAAAAAAGTTGAGGCTGGCCGCAATGCGGCCAGCCTCTTTTTTACAGGTAGATTAGTGAAACTCGGGCAGCCAGTCGTCGTGCGCCTCAATCAGGTCGTCACAGAGAGCAACGATATCATCCAGGGAAAGCTCAGCCGCTGTATGAGGGTCCAGCATGGCCGCATGATAGATATGCTCCTTTTTGCCCGTAACCGCAGCTTCAATCGTCAGCAGTTGGGTGTTGATATTCGTACGGTTAAGAGCGGCCAGCTGCGGCGGGAGGTCTCCGACATAGGTTGGAGTTACACCGCTTTTGTCGACAAGGCACGGTACTTCCACACAGGCCTCTCGCGGCAGATTTGGGATCAGGCCCGTGTTCAGTACGTTACCCCCGATTTTGAAAGGAGTACCAGTCTCAATCGCTTCAAGAATGTAAGACGCATATTCGCGCGAGCGCGCATGCTCCAAGTCCGCATTATTAACTATTTCCTCACGCATTTCCGTCCAGCGCTTGATCTGATTCACACAGCGGCGTGGGTATTCATCCAGCGGAATATTCAATTTTTCGATCAGTTCAGGGTAACGTTGCTTAATAAAATATGGATGATACTCAGCCGTATGCTCGGAGGACTCGGTATTATAATAGCCGAACTTCAGCAGCATTTCGTAACGCACCCTATCATGATGCTGTTCCTTCTGCTTCTCGGCCGCCCGCCGCTTGATTTCCGGGTACAGGTCCTTCCCGTCCTTCGTTACCTCCAGCAGCCATGCCATATGATTGATGCCGGCGATTTTGGACTGGACGCCGGTGGGGTCCAGCTCCAGATCTCTGAACAGATCCGGAATGCAGGATTGCACGCTGTGGCAGAGGCCGACTGTATTTACACCGCCCTGGGTAATCATGACCTGGGTCAGCACCGCCATCGGGTTGGTGTAGTTTAGGAACAGCGCGTTTGGACAGACCTCGCGCATATCGGCCGCAAAATCCAGCATAACCGGGATGGTGCGCAGATTACGGAAGATTCCGCCGATTCCGACGGTATCGGCAATCGTCTGCCGCAGGCCGTACTTCTTCGGAACCTCAAAGTCGGTAATCGTGCAGGGGTCATAACCTCCTACCTGGATGGCGTTGACAACATATTTGGCCCCGCGCAGCGCCTCTTTGCGATTGGAGTATGATTTTATAATGCAGGTGCTGCTGCTGCTGCGCTTCAAATTGTTAAGCATACGCTCTGAATCGGCGAGCCGCTGCGGATCGATATCAAATAAAGCAAGCTCAAAGCCCTGCAGGGCAGGGGTATGCATGCAGTCACCCAGTACATTTTTGGCAAATACGGTACTGCCTGCTCCGAGAAATGTAATTTTGGCCATGCTTGTTTCCTCCTCTTAAAAGGTATGCGCAACTGTTTTTTTGTTGAGGTAAAGCGCTCCCAAGCTGCTCTGCTCAAGCTATAATATAGAGAAAGTCCCCGGTGATGAGTATGGAAGAATACAAGAAGCATATGGACTTTTGTTGCATAAGCAGATGGAACAGGAGGGGGGCGCTATGGATCACGAGGAGTTTACCGTTGGCATCAACCTGTCTCCACGGGACAGAAGTCTGGCTGTGCTGTTCAGCGGGGAAGGCAAGCCTTACCCTGCCCACAAAATTGGCCCGGCTGTCCACGGCTACTATTTGATGCATACGGTATTAAGCGGAGAGGGTGTGTTTGAGTGCGGCGGACAGTCTCTCATTTGCCGGGAAGGGGATACCTTTATCATTTTCCCGGGTGTTCTGTTCAGCTATGAAGCGAGTGCCAGTCAGCCCTGGCATTATATCTGGACGGCGTTTCAAGGGGAGGCGGCACACGATGTAATGGAGGATATGGGTCTGACTCCCCGGCATCCGGTCATACATAAAACCTCAATCCGCGGATTAGTCAGCTTGTACCGGCGTATCCGGCGCTGCTTTGAGGATTCCAGCGAACCACGGCTGCAGGATTTGGAGGCGTCCGGCTGGCTGCGGCTGCTGCTCCATCGTCTGGGCAAAGAGGGGAAACGTATCCCGCTCGGGCGGGACGATCTGTCTGATATAGACCGTCAGGTCGAGCAAGCAATCCGCTGGATTACGCTGCAGTATCATCAGCCCATAACCATTGAAGGCATGGCCCAAAGCCTGGGCTATCACCGTGCACACCTTTCCAAGGCTTTTAAGCAGAAAACAGGGCGTTCTCCCAAGCAGTATTTGATGCAGGTTCGGCTGGAGCAGGCAAAGACGCTGCTCGAAGGAACGCTGACGGTAGAACAAGTGGCTTCCGCGGTCGGATTTAAGGATGCGCTGTATTTTTCCAAGCTTTTTCGCAGATGGGCGGGCCTTTCTCCAACGGAGTATAGGGGGCAAAATCGTATTCAGCGGTAAAGCGGCACTGAAAGATTGATTCATACTTGAAACGGTCAGGAGGCAATTATGGTTACCATTAAAGCTGTCATATTTGATCTGGACAATACGCTTGTGGAGCGTACGACCACGTTTACCAACTTTGCCCGCTCTTTTGCCGATACATATTTTCAGCATATAACGTCCAGGGAAGGGCTGGTCAAAAGGATAATCGAATTGGATGAGGACGGGTATAAAGAAAAAAACGCAGTAGCTTCGATGTGATTGTAATTTCGGAAGAGGCGGGCATTAAGAAGCCGGATATACAAGCATTTGACCAGTTTCACAGTCGGGTGGGAGGAGGCCGTAAAATGATCTATGTGGATGATCAGGAGAAGAATCTGGTACCGGCCAAAGAGCTGGGCTGGACCGCAGTTCTGGCAGACTCAGAGGGACAATGGACAGAGAGAGTCTCTTATCTGTTAAAGACATTTAACATAAGGAATCGGTGGTAGTAACATGGAATTTACAGCGCGAAAATTCTAATGGTTGTGAGCGGCGCTATTTGGGTGAAAACGGGGTGGTTACAAAATGCAACGGTTGCCAGCGAGCTTATCTCCCGTTTTTCCGCAGGTCAGGGGCTTGTTTCGCCTAAATAAGCGCGCGCACAACCGTTAGGAAAGAAACCTTGTTTTTCTCGGCCGAATAGGCTCGGTGACATCCGTTAGCAAAGAAATGCACCGGAAATATCGATCATTCGAGGCGAGCCCATCCCTTGTTTATCCTGCTAGTGGCTTGGCCTCCAATACTGCTGTCTGTAATTTTTCGGTGACACCCCGAATTTTTCCTTGAAGCATCTGGAGAAATAGCTGGCCTGGGAGAACCCGGTTTCTTCTGTAATTTGTTGAATGGGCAAGTCGGTTTGCAGCAAAAGATTGCGACTCTGCTCGAGCCGGTAATCCATTAAATATTCAAGCGGTGTACGCTGGAAGGCGGCTTTCATGCAGCGGGCCAGATAGTTTTGGTGCACGTGAAAATGGGCCTCCAAATCTTTATTGGTGACCGTGTTTTTGTAATTTTGCTTTAAATAGATTTCGATCTGCTCTGCCAGCTTGGCAGAGCTGTTTTTGCTGCTTTGATCATACTCCAGGCTGCTGAAAATATTAACAAAAGTTTGTTGAGTCTCCCAAAGCGCCAGCTTTCTGGGCTTTAAAGTGGAGGCTAACAAATAGTCCAATTTGGCAAACAGCTCTTGCGGATTGACCACTTTTTGGAATTTGGGCAAATGAATGGTCGTATGCTCTGAATGAAAATGCAGCTCCGGAATGGGCGCGCTGGGTGTAATGAAGTTGGGTAAGACTTGTGCGCACCAGGTGCTGTTGGTTTGAAAGTGGAACCAGTAAAAGGAGGTTTGTTCTGTACAGGCCTCAATGGGAAAATGGTGCTTGTCCGGCTCTAGAATTAAAGCGAAATTTTCAGTAACCCGCCACACCTGATCCTCCTCCCCGATGTGCAGCATTCCTTCCTTGATGATAATCACGTCAAAATAACCCAGGTTATAACGGTTCGGATGCCAATCCCCTTTTTGGTATGTCGTAAAATTCCCCTCAATGAAATAAGGAAGCGGAGGAACAAGAAAGGATAGAAAGTCCGTTTTGCTCATGATAGCCAGCTCCTTTATGAGTGCATATTTACAGTCGGAATCGCAAGCCAATTGCCATTCGCAAAATGCAGGCAAGTGTGAAATCGTATAAGTTTTAGTTAAAGATGGCGGTTTTTTTAAGGGATTCAGGTTGATAAAATAAGCACTGTGCAAGGAGAGCTCAGGTTAATCTGGTCGGTATGATGTTTACTTTATCGTGATTTCACGGAAAATGAAAGCGTTCTATTATCAAGGAGGGAATGTTGGTTCAATGAAAACAGCAAAGCCAGTCAAGGGTGTCATCGTGGAGGATTCATTTTGGAAAAAGTACAAGCAGGTGGTAGCGGAAGAGGTCATTCCTTATCAATGGAAAGCATTGAATGATGAATTGCCGGATGCAGAACCAAGCCATGCCATTGAAAACTTTAAAATTGCTGCCGGGGAATCAAGCGGTGAATATTATGGAACCGTATTCCAGGACAGTGATATTGCCAAATGGCTGGAGACGGTGGCCTTTAGTCTGAGAGATCATCCGAATCCGGCGCTTGAGGCACAGGCGGATGAAGTGATTGATCTGCTGGGAAGAGCCCAGGCTGAAGACGGATATCTGAATACTTACTATCTGTTGAAGGAGCCCGCCAATCGCTGGACTAATCTAAGAGACAATCATGAGCTGTACTGTGCAGGGCATTTTATAGAAGCGGCTGTGGCTTACTACGAAACGACAGGCAAGACCAAGCTCCTGCACATCATGGAGAAATATGTATCACTTATTCAGCAGACGTTTGGCACAGAGGACGGTAAGTTAAAAGGCTATCCGGGGCATGAAGAAATTGAGCTGGCCTTGATCAAATTATACGGTGTAACCGGAAAGGATCAATATCTTATGCTGGCCCGATATTTTATTGAACAGCGCGGGCAGAAATCCATTTATTTTATAGAGGAACAGGAAAAGAGAAAGCATATTCAGACAGCGCCTACCTGGAATGATGATAACTATATCAATTTTGGCCTGGGCTTCGAATACCAGCAGGCGCACCGGCCGGTTCGTGAGCAAACGGAGGCTGTCGGCCATGCGGTCAGAGCGATGTATCTGTATATTGCGATGGCGGACTTGGCGGCGGCGACGGGAGATGCTTCCCTGCTGAAGAGCTGCGAAACCCTTTGGGAAGATGTGACCAATCATAAAATGTACATTACCGGCGGGGTCGGCTCTGCCGTGAATGGGGAGGCTTTTACCTCCAGTTATGATCTCCCCAACGACAGCATGTACTGCGAAACCTGCGCCTCGGTGGGGCTGGTCTTCTGGGCTAATCGGATGCTGCGCTTAACACCTGACCGGAAATATGCCGATGTGCTGGAACGGGCGTTGTACAATGGAACGATCAGTGGAATGGATCTGGACGGCAAACGTTTCTTTTACGTCAATCCGCTGGAGGTCAATCCTTTCCAAGTCTCCAGAAAAGATCAGGAGCATGTCAAGACAGAGCGGCAAAAATGGTTCTTCTGCGCCTGCTGCCCACCCAATCTGGCCCGAATGATCGCGTCGGTCGAAGATCATGTGTACACCCAGACGGAGGACACCCTGTATACACACTTATATATCGCAGGCAAGGCGAGCCTGGTTTTATCCGGGCAAGAGGTTGAAATCACACAAACTCACCATTATCCATGGGATGCGGACTTGAGCTTTTCTGTTCATACGACAAAGCCAGCTTCCTTTAACTGGGCATTTCGAATCCCGGGTTGGTGCAAGCAAGCAGAGGTGAACGGGGAATCCGTTTCATTAGATCACCTGGATAAAGGTTATGTTGTGCTTCAGCGCACCTGGGAGGATGGGGATGTGGTTACTCTGCATTTGGCTATGCCTGTGGAACGCATGCGGAGCCATCCGCTAGTATCCATGAATCAGCAGCAGGTAGCTCTTCAGCGCGGTCCGGTCGTGTACTGCCTGGAGGAAGTGGATAACGGGCCCAACCTGGCAGGGCTAAGATTGCCTAAGTGCAGCCTGATCAGGGAGGAGTTCGATGCAAGCCTGCTGGGTGGAGTTGCCAAGTTGATCGCAGGGGGTTACCGGGTAAAAAGTACTGCCGCATTATACAGCTCCGAGTCGCAGGAATGGATTCCTCAGACGATCACGGCCATCCCATATTACGCCTGGTGCAACCGGACTAAAGGGGAAATGCGTGTGTGGATCTATGAATCATAATTCAGTCGTATGAGGAGATGAAGTACCATGAGTACAAGAATTGAGAGTACGGAACCGGCCAGAAAAGCTGCAGGAGCAGTTCCTTTCCATCGCAAAATCAGTTATTCATTGACCGATACGGCTGGCAATTTGTTATACTGCGTCATTTCTAGCTATCTGCTGTATTTTTATACAGATGTTTTTGGGCTTTCCATGGGAATAGCCGGAACGCTGCTGTTTATTACCCGTTTGCTCGACGCTATCGATGCCCCGCTTTGGGGCATCCTGATTGACCGCACCAAATCAAAATACGGCCAGAGCCGACCTTATTTTCTATGGTTAGCGATCCCGTTTGCCGTATTCATGGTCCTGACGTTTACGACTCCCGATTTGAGCGGTACAGCAAAAATCGCCTACGCTGCTGCTACTTACATCATTGCAGGTATTTTGTATACGGGAATCAGTACGCCGATTACATCCATTTTGCCGAATCTGAGCACCGATTCCAATGAGCGTGTTGTCCTGAACTCTTTCCGTATGGTCGGGGGCAATGTGGGCTTTTTCATAGCTACGACGTTTACACTGCCACTGGTAACGCTCTTTGGACAAGGCAATGATCAAAAAGGATTCACGTTCACGCTCTCTTTATTTGGTGTAATGGCTGTCATCATGTTTTTCATCGCTTTTACCAACTTGCGAGAACATACGGCCGTTAAAGCCAAACCCGTTCCCATTGCCAAAAGCTTTGCCGCAGTCAAACGTAACTGGCCCTGGATACTTGTTGTCACCGCCAACCTGTGCTACTGGATTGGTCTGAATATTCGTTCATCAACGCTTGTCTACTATTTGCAGTACAATCTGAACAGTAAGGAATTGGTGCCCTTCATCAATGGTTTAACCTCTTTACAGTTAATCTCGATGGTGTTGATTCCGTTGTTTGCTGTGAAAATGGGTAAACATAAGATCATGATCATCGGGTTGATTCTGGCTGCATTGGGACAAGTTGTGATTTTAACGGGAAGCGCGAATCTGACCCTGATTATCACAGGTTGGATCATAGGGGCATTGGGGTCCGGTTTTGCATGTTCCATGCCATTTGCGATGTTGTCCGATACGGTAGATTACGGGGAGTGGAAAAATGGCATCCGGGCCAGCGGATTTCTGACCTCTATAGGAAGCGCCTTCTGTATCAAAGCGGGCAGCGGAATTGGCGGATTATTGCCAGCGTGGGTGATGGATCGGACAGGCTATATTGCCGGTGGCGTGCAAACGCCTGCCGCGTTGTCCGGCATTCAGTTCAGCTTTATCTGGCTGCCGTTTATCATTTTCCTGGTGGGCATCATTCCTATGTTTTTCTATAAGAGATTTGAAATGAATGAGGCATCCATTCAACAGGATTTAATGGCAAGAAGAAGTTGATAGAGGTTGAAATTCTGCATAAACCGGTTGAAACTGTTTATTCTCCACATAGGCCAAGCTTTGTACAATGATTGTGAAGCGCTTACATTCTCAATAAAGGAGGTTGCGGCGTTATGATCAATCTTCAGGCGATGGGTAGTCCAGGCAGGAACTTCAATTCAGGAAGGGGGCGGTACAGATGAAATTCAAGATGATCCTGACAGCCTTTTTAGCTTTAACCGCTGCATCCATGTGGTTGAAGACGCAAACGGCGGCGGCCTATGAGCTGGCCAATGACAAGCTGACCATTCAGACCGGCCAGCATGGCGAAATTTCATCCATTCGTATCAAGGGAGACGCTTTTCCGACAGAATACGTAATGAACGCCACGGTATCCCCGGAGCAGAACACCGCAGATCATCAATGGCTGGGTGAGCTGATGTTCACGTACAGACTGGATGGAGGCAGTTGGGCCAAGGCATCGACGAACAAGTCGGCAGACGTGCGCAAGATCACGAACAGTGGCAATCGTGTCACCGTCACGTATGAGAATTCGGGCAATGCGGAAGGCATACGCAATTTTAAAGTGATTGAGACCTATTCGGCGGAGCCGGATGGTTCGGTGCGGTGGAATATCGAGGTGCAGAATACGAGTGGCAAAAAGTTGGAAATTGGCGATTTTGGCTTGCCGCTGCCTTTCAATGAGCAGTGGACCTATGGTGACGCGATTTATGAAACGAGAGTGGTGACCCATTCCTTTGTTGGCAATAACGGCTCCTATATTACAGCCGGGCGTCCCAGCGGTATTGGCTCTTCCCTGCTGATGATTCCGGATGCCGCGACAAGCGCAGGTTTTGAATACCAGGATCGTTGGCGGGACGAGGAGCATCCGGGCAGCAAGTGGGCCTGGAATCCGGCAAATGAAGGCAAATGGATCGAGGGGCTGAATGTTTTTTATATTCATTCCAATGTCATCAAGTCTACCAACCGTGGGTATTTGCCCAACACGAGCCTGACCCTGAATCCCGCTGAAAACCGCAATTATGGCTTCAAGTTTCTGGCGGTAAAGGACGAACAAGACATGAAAGAGAAGCTGTACGAGGAAAATTTGCTGGATGTGACCGTGGTGTCGGGCATGATTGTGCCTACGAATCAGAAGGCTAAGGTGGACCTGCGCACCAAGCAGACGATTAACAAGGTGACTTACCCGGATGGAACCGTCATTCCGGTGAAGGAAAGCAAGGCTGGCGGGCATAACATTTATGAGCTGCAGCTCACCAAGCTGGGGCCGAACAATATTACCGTGGAATATGGAAATGGCAGCAAAACGGTGTTACAGTTCTACGCCATCGAGCCGGTGGATCAGGCCCTGCAGCGGCACGCTACCTTTATGGTCGAGAAGACGCAGTGGAATGTGCCGGGGGATCTGCGCGACAAGGTATTTGACGATTGGATGATGCATACCAAGTCGAAGCGCAATGTTTTCAATGGCTATTGGGGCTGGGGGGATGATTGGGGTCTGACCCACGGACAGTTCCTGGCCGAGAAAAATGTGCTGACTCCGGTCGCCAGGGAAGTGCAGGCGGTGGATGATTATCTGGAGACGGCCATCTGGACGAATCTGATGAATGGGCATCATGAGGATTATTTGATTCATGATTTCCTGATGCCGGAGCCCAACGACACACCGACCTATCGCGGATATGCATATCCGCACGTATACAATACCTATTTCAGCATGTACAAGATTGCGAAGGAGTACCCGAATCTTGTGACTTACAAGCATCCGAAGGAAACGTATTTGCTGCGGGCGTATAACATCTTCAAAGCCTTGTATGAAGGGCCGGTCGCGTACAACTGGGAAACAGGTCTGATGGGCGAGCTGACCACACCGGATATTATTCAGGCGCTTGAAGAAGAGGGATTCGTGGATGAGGCGAGTGATCTCAAGGAAAAAATGGACCGCAAATTTAACAATTTCAAAAATACGAAATATCCTTACGGCTCTGAATACAGCTACGATAATACAGGCGAAGAGGCAGTCTATACGTTGGCTAAAATGAAAGCGAATGCCGGTGAAGAGGAAAGCAAGTCGCTGGAAATGATGGGCAAAATCAATGCCAAAACACGGGCGTCACGCGGGCATATGCCTGTATGGTACTATTACGCCGATCCGGTCACGATTACCGGGGAGAACTGGTTTAACTTCCAGTATACGACCTCGCTGGCAGGTTACGCGATGGATGACTGGATCCGCTACCATGAGAGCAATCGCCGTGAGGAACAGCAGCGTTTGTCCTATGCGGCCAAGATTGCCAACGTCGGAGCGATTAACTCCGGACAAATCAGCTCAGACCCTGCGAACATCGGGGCGGTTGCCTGGACGTATCAGGCGGAAAAGGGCAATAACGGAACGAACGGCACCGGCGGCGGCAGAAATATTCCGCTCTTGAATGGCTGGCGCGGCATGAGCGGCGAGGCGGACCTTGGCTTGTTCGGTGCGCTGCACACGCTGAGCGCAGATGTCGCGGTTGATCCGATTTTTGGATTGACAGGTTACGGTGCAGAGGTGAGCGAAAGCGGTGATATCTATACGATCAAGCCGCTGGATGGATTGTACAAGCGGATCAATCTGATTACGGAGAAGCTGTACATGGAGCTGAGCAAGGATCAATTTACCGAAGCCAAGCTGTCCGCATCCAAGGACTATGTATGGTTCCAGTTGAAGAATCAAACAGGTCAAGCTCACACCACGTATGTTACCTTTGAGGGCTTGGAGAAAGGCACGTACCTGGTAAAGGTGAATGGTCAAGCGAAAGGAAAATTTAACGCATATGCGCCAGTCAACAAGCTTAAATTGGAGATCGGTACGGCTGCTTCCTACACGGTAGAGCTGACACCGACTACACCGGACCCGAACCAGGCTCCGGCCGTCAATGCCGGCCAGGATGTCACAGTAAAGCTGCCTGATCCGATCGTTCTGAAAGGAACGGCTGAGGATGACGGGCTCCCGCAAGGCAAGGTGACCAGCGAGTGGAGTCTTGTTGATGCTCCGCAGGGGGCGAATGTCACCTTCGCCGGCAAAACATCGCTGCGCACAAAGGTGAACGTATCCGCGCCAGGAACGTATCAGTTCAAGCTGACCGCCAGCGACTCTTTACTGTCTGCAGAAGACATTGTCAGCGTGGTGGTAGAGCCAGCGGCACCGCTGCCTGAGCAGCTTGCGCTATACAAGCTTGATGAAACGAGCGGCACAGTAGCTGCGGATTCCTCGGGCAGCGGCAATAATGCTGCTGTGAAGGGAACGGCTGCATGGGCTCAGGGGATCAAAGGCAATGCCGTCAGCCTGAACGGCACGGACAGCTATGTGCAGCTTCCGGCGGGCATCGTGAGCCGGGCGCAGCAATTGACCGTATCCGGTTGGGTTAAGGCGAATAGCCTCAGTGATTATATGCGGATTTTTGATTTCGGCTCCGGGACGAATGAATACATGTTCCTGACCCCCAAAGCCGGGAACCGGATGCTGTTTGCTATTACGGTCAATGGCAACGGGGCAGGGCAGGAACAAACGATCACCGGCCCTGTGCTGCCGACAGGGGTATGGAAGCATGTTGCAGTCACGCTGAACGGCTCCACAGGAATTTTGTACGTGGACGGCCGGGAAGTAGGGCGTAATACCAGCCTGACCTTGAATCCGACCAGTCTGGGTCAGACCAAGAACAACTATATCGGCAAATCTCAATACCCTGACCCGTATCTCAACGGTCTGGTGGATGATTTCCGCATCTACAGCCGTGCTTTGAGTGCAGCCGAGGTGCTGAATCTGGCCACCGCGACCGCACAGAGCCTGCTGCCGATGGGAGATATCACGGCTCTGAAGGAAGTAAGTGTAACGACATCTGCGGGTATCAAGCCGGAGCTCCCGAGCGTGGTGGAGGCTACGTATGGAGAAGGAGAAGGCTCCAGCAAATGGGTGGACGTGCAATGGGAGGATATAGACCCTGCACTCTACGCTGCTCCCGGGTCATTTGAAGTGAAGGGTACGGTAGAGGGCACCCTGTTGCAGGCCATAGCGAGGGTAACCGTTATTGAAGCGGGGGCAGAGGTTCAGATGGAAAGCCCGGATAGCCAGCCGAATTTGGCAGCCCCGGTTCCCCCGGTGACATCTGATTTGCCGATTTCGCCCATCAGTTCCGGCAAGTCAGCAGGAAATCCCTGATGGGGAGAGGAAATATTAAATAGCTGTTATTAACGTTGCCCGTCGTCACTCTTTTCCCGCAAAGGAAAGCGTGGCGGCGGGTATCCTTGTATTTTAGAACATGACTTTCACGATGTGTAAGGAGGAGGATGTATGGGGGAAAAGGGTCGTATCAGGTTCACCGGAGTTCCCACAATTCGCGGGAAGATTATTGTCCTGACACTGGTGCTTACCGTCGTTCCGATGGCAGTGCTGACGTTTACTTTTTCCCGGATCGCGGCTCATTCCCTTGGCGAGAAGTCGGAGGCGCTGGCTATGCAATCCTGGAAAATGAGTGTGAATTATGTGAATTCGACCCTTTCCGATTTGAACGATCTGACCAATGCCATTCTCAGCAATCCTGATGTGCAGGTTACGCTGGACAGCAAACCGGAGGACGACTATGCCTACTTGCGGAATGATGAAACGCTTAGCATGGTTGTCCGGGCGCAGACCCAGAGCAAGCCGTATATCATATCCTCGCTTATTTATGCCGCCAATGGCGGACCGAGGCATTTTCTCTATCAGGGAAATGTGTCGGTCCGTTTTGGCGGTATTCCTACATTAAATGAAGCCCACGAATTGTATCGCCGCCTGCTCACGGAGCAGCCCATGATATGGATGACTCATTCACCGTTCGCATCAGGGCGCAGGCTGCCGGAGGATCGCATCTATGTCGGCAAGCTGCTGCGAAAAACGACCGGAGATTATGCACCACTCGGATTTCTGCTGCTGGAAATGGACAAGGAGAGCTTGTTCCGGGGACTTTCTTTCCATGAAGCAGACAGCAATATGCAGATGTGGGTGCTGGATCGGGAGGGTGAAGCCGTGTACGGCTTGCCGGAGCAAGGAGCGGCTGACCGGCAGCTTTTGCGGCAGATTTCAGAATCCGCTGTTGACCGGCCTGAGCTCGCCAAGGATTGGAGGACATGGAACGGGCGGCAAACGATGATTTCCTATGGTCCGTTAAATGAAGGACAATGGACGCTGCTGCAAACCGTCGATGCCTCCGTGCTGTTTGAGGATGCGCGCAAGGTGGGCGTCTGGACCATCTGGACGTTCTGGATTGCGCTGGCACTGGGCTGGTTTCTCTCTTATCGCATGAGTGATACCATTTACCGTCCTTTGCTGCAGCTCAGGCGATTAATGGCGGCGGATGGGGGGATAAGCGCCATAGACCCCTCCGTCCCGAGGCCCCCCGCTCCGATGGTTTTTAATCCAAAGGACGAAGTAGGACAGATCGGGGAGCGCTATCTGCATATGCTGCAAAAAAATCATGAGTTGTACGGGCAAGTGTACGAAGCTATGCTGTCCCGCAAGCAGGCGGAGTTCCGGGCGCTGCAGGCGCAGATTAACCCGCATTTTTTGTACAACACGCTGGAGTCGCTCAAAGGCATGGCGCTCGCGAAGGGAGAAGGGGATATGGCGGAGGTCATCGGAGCTTTTGGCAAATGCTTTCGCATCTCTTTAAGCTACGGACGGGAGGAAATCGTCTTGGGCCAGGAGGTGGAGCATGTAAGCGCCTATGTGAAGGTGCAGCAGTTCAGGTTTCACAATTCGTTTGCATGGATTTGCGAAGTGGAGGAAGAAATCTGCGGCTTTTACGTCCCCAAGCTCATTTTGCAGCCGCTTGTAGAAAATGCCATTTACCACGCTTTCAAAGGCCGTACCGATCCCGGGTATATCATGTTATCCGGTACAAAGGAAGGGGGGGCATTACGATTAACGGTCAGTGATGATGGGCACGGGATGGCCGCAGAACGTCTGGAGAAGATCAGGAAATCCCTTGAATCCGGGCAGGGCAGTACCCTGGGTTTTGGGCTGCGCAATGTACATGAGCGTTTGCGGCATTATGGTCCACAGTATGGATTGTCTGTGACGAGCGAGCCGGGGCATTATACCTCGGTGACTCTGCTCGTGCCGATTCGATCTGAATAAAGAGAGGAGAGGATGGCATGTACCGGCTGCTGATTGTGGACGACGAGTACCATATTCGGGAAGGGCTCAAGCGCATGGTGGCACAAAGCGGGCTGTCCATAAAAGTCAGCGCCATGGCGGGTGACGGTGAGACCGCATTACGCTTGTATGCGGAGCGGCGACCGGACATGATTTTGCTGGATATTCATTTGCCGGATGCAAGCGGGCTGGAGGTGGCTCAGGCGATTCGGGAACAGGACAAGCAGACACCTCTGTTATTTCTGACAGGCTACGAATCCGTGCCCTATATTCGCCAGGCACTGTCGCTGCAGGCGACCGACTATCTGCTCAAGCCCGTGACGAGGGAGGAATTTGAAGCAGCCTTGAGAAGGGCCGGGGAGCGGATTGCCGAATCACGCAGAGGGCGAGAGGAAGCCATTTACCGCCAGCGCTCATCTGAGCCATGGTATAGGGAGCATCTGCTGCTGGATCTGCTGCAGCAGCGGCGTCCTGCGGAGGAGGTGATTGGCGAGATGGAGAGGCTGAATTTCTTCGGCGAGACCGGCAGTCTGCCTTATATCGTACTTTGCTGCGAGCTGGAGGAACCGTCTCAGGAGGCAGCGGCTTCTGCAGGTGAGCTGCATGACGGCAAAAATCACAGCGGTTCTAGCTTCACCGGACTGGCTTGGGGCGACATCACTGCTGAAGCTGGCGTAAAGACATACGGAGCCGCGGTGTCCCGGAATCGGTGTATCGTGCTGCTGTTGGCTGCATCCGGCCGCGCGGCGGAGCGGACGGCGCAGCAAATCCGGCAGGCGGTACAGCAGCGGCTGAGCCAGGCGGTCTCCATCGGGATCAGCCGCCCGGTGCAGCGGCTGGAGCAGCTCCCGGAAGCGTATGAGGAGGCTGTGTTGGCTGCGGAGCACCGGGCCTGGGTCGGCTATAACCAGATCATCCCTTTTGCAAGCATTCAGACCCATGCATTGGACAACAGCGGTTTGCTGGAGAAGGAGCTGCTGATGATTACGGAGCTGCGGGCCGGCAATGATGCTGCTGTGCATGCGATTTTACAGGAATGGTCGCTGCAATTGGCCGGGCTGCCTGTGAAGCAGGTGAAGATGATCCTCACTCAGTTGATGCTGCTCGTCATGCGTGTCGTTCACAGCGACGCATCGGTTCGTCAGGGGACGGCGCAGGAGCAGGACCCGCTGCTGGAGCTGTCGCGCTTACGGCATGGACCCGAGATGATCGACTATGTGTTTCGTTATTTTATCCGGATGGCCCGCCATATCCGGGAAACACGCGAGCAAGGGATTCCGCGCAAATTTCAACAGGCCAGGCAATGGATTCGCGAGCATCTGCAGGAGGACGGCGGTCTGAACAGTCTTGCGGCTTACATGAATATGAGCCCCAAATATTTGAGCGTCCGTTTCAAGCAGGTTACGGGGGAAAGCTTTGCGGATTACCAGACCCGCGCCCGCTTTGAGCGTGCCCGCGAGCTGCTGCTGGACCCGAAGCGCAAGGTGGCGGAGGTGGCGGAACTCGTGGGATTTGCGGATACGAATTATTTTAGCATCGCCTTCAAAAAGCATACTGGACTAACCCCTACAGAGTTCCGAAAAACATTTTTGTGAAATGTTAAATTTCTGTTAAAAAAATCATACCAAAACAAAGAAAGTCTGGACTTGTCGCGTGGTCGGCACTGGGCTCTCCGCGCATAATGGACTTGTAAGGAGAATCCGATTCAGGAAGGGGCCGGTGGATATTGTGAAACGACGGTTACGGACATGGATGGCTCTTGTGCTGACGACGATGCTGGCAGGGCTGACGGCTTGCAGCGGAAACGCAGGCGAAACGCCCAATTCGGATGCGGTCGAGCTCAGGTTCATGTACTGGGGAAGCAATGACGAGAAGCAGGCGATGGAAAAAATGGTCGAGAGCTTTAATGCTTCCCACCCGAACATCCGTGTGAAGGGCGAGCATGTTCCTGGTGATTACACGACCAAAATCAACACATTAATGGCCGCGAATCAGCTGCCGGATATCGCCTATCTGGGCGATTCACTCACGATGAAATGGGCAAGTGAAGGTAAGCTCCTGGATTTATCCTCTTATTATGACGAATATCCCGAATTAACCAACAAGCTTAAATCCTCCTATCTCTACAGCGAACCCGGCAAATCAATCGGCAATTACACCGCACTGGAAGTCATGCAGTTATTTTACAACAAGGAGCTGTTTACGGAAGCGGGAGTCCCCGTCCCGCCTGCGGATCCCGAACAGGCCTGGACCTGGGATGAGTTTCTGGAAATTGCGAAAAAGCTGACCAAGGATCAGAACGGCAAGCATCCGGGTGAAAGCGGATTTGATCCGGACAATATTGTGCAATACGGCTTTGCCTTTGGCAACGACCGCAGCTCCTGGGGCCCGCTTCTGGCGAGCAACGGCGGAGGCTTAACCGACGAGACAGGCATGAAGTATACCCTGAATAGTCCCGAGTCGGTGGAGGTATTCCAGAAGCTGCAGGATCTGGTGTTCAAGGAACATGTGTCCCCGGATTTGATTCAGCAGCAGGATATGCCTTCCAATACGATCCGGCTGCAGACGAAAAAGGTTGCCATGGTGGTAGACGGAACATGGTCCCTGCTGGACTTTTCCAACAACAAGCAGCTGCAGTGGAGCGTCGGCGTCCTTCCGAAGCTGAAGGAGCCCAAAACGATGATTGTTGCAGGAGCGACGGTAATTTTCCAGACGACCAAGCATCCGAAGGAAGCGCTTGAATTTTATTTGTACCATAACAACCCGGAGAAGGTGGAGCTGTTTAAATCCGGTCTGTGGATGCCTATCGAGGAAAAATATTATACAGATGAGCAGGCTATCCAGTCATGGACCCATAATGCCGCACATCCGCCGGAATTTCAGGAGGCAGGCATCAAGTATGCCAGAGATTATGCGATCAAGCCGTTGACCACCACCCTGCGCAACTGGCCTGATATCGGTTCCAAGCTGACCCCGGGGCTGGATCTGATCTGGACGAACAAGAAAACGGCGCAGCAGGCGCTGGATGAACTTGAACCTGTCATTCAGCCCTTGCTGCAAGGCGTATACCCGGATGAATAATCCGGCAGGACAGCCGGGAAAGGAGAACAGCCCATGAAGAGGCCAAAATCAGGGATGATGCGCATGGAGCGAAACTGGGGTCTGCTGTTTGCGCTTCCTGCTATCCTGGGACTCATGATCTTTACGATTGGACCGATTGCGGCCTCGTTTATCTTTAGCCTCACTGATTGGACAATAGGCGGACAAATGAGCTTTATTGGGCTGGATAATTACCGGACCATTTTGACCGAAGACGACACCTTCTCCAAATCGATGTTTGTAACTGCTTATTATGCATTGGGTAGTGTCCCCCTTGGTCTGGCGGCGGCTTTTATCATTGCGCTGCTCTTAAATCAGAAGGTGAAGGGCCTGTCGGTGTTCCGCACCATTTATTATTTGCCTACCATTGTACCGAGTATTGCCAACACCATGCTGTGGCTGTGGATGTTTAACCCGGATTTTGGTTTATTGAATTCATTGCTGGAGCAAGTCGGACTGCCGGGAAGCAAGTGGATTTATGATGAGCGGACAGCCATTCCTTCCCTGATTATGATGAGCACGTGGGGAATCGGGAACACGGTCATTATCTTTTTAGCCGGGCTGCAGTCGGTGCCTGCCCATTTGTATGAAGCGGCTGAGGTAGACGGCGGCCATATGTGGCATAAATTCATTCATATTACCATTCCTTCGATGACCCCAACCATTTTCTTCAATCTCGTAATGTCTTTAATCTCTACCTTTCAATCCTTCAATCAGGCCTATGTCATGACTCTGGGGGGACCCAACAATTCGACCTTGTTCTATGTATTTTACTTGTGGCGCACAGCCTTTACGGAAACGAAAATCGGTTATGCTTCAGCACTGGCCTGGATTTTGTTTTTCGTCATCATGGCATTGACTGCCCTTATTTTTTCCACGGCCAGCAAGTGGGTTCACTATGAAGGGGGTGGACGTTCATGAATCAGGTTTTATGGTCCCGCAGTCCTACTGCCGTCACCCGTGCCAAACCCTTCCGGGTTACCCGTGTGCTGCTGTACATCATTTTAATCACAGGCAGTGTTTTCATGCTGCTGCCATTTGTATGGCTCATTCGCAGCTCACTGATGGGAACCTCGCAAATCTTCGTGTTCCCGCCGGAGTGGGTCCCTGCTCCATTTCAATGGAGCAATTATCCGGAAGCGCTGACCTCGGTGCCATTCGGCAGGTACTTCATGAACACATTCATCATTGAAGTGTGTGTGCTGGCGGGCGTGCTGTTAACCTCCATGATCTCGGCGTTTTCCTTTGCACGATTGCGCTGGCCGGGACGGCAGCTGATTTTTTCCCTGCTGATCGGGTCGATGATGCTGCCTTACGCGGTGACGCTCATTCCCACCTTCGTCATGTGGCGTGAGCTGGGAGGGCTGAATACGTTCCTGCCGCTCATTGTTCCCGCATGGTTCGGCGGCGGAGCGTTTAATATCTTCCTGATGCGTCAATTTATGCTGACGATTCCGCGTGATCTGGATGAAGCGGCATATATGGATGGCGGCACACCTCTGACTGTGCTGTGGCGTGTCATCGTTCCCCTGTGTTCGCCAGCCTTGATCGTGATCGGCATTTTTACCTTTATTGACGTGTGGAACGATTTTCTGGGTCCGATTATTTATCTAAGCGATGAAAGGAATTTTACACTGGCGCTGGGACTCGCGACGTTTCGCGGGCTGAACAATACAAATTGGCCTTATCTGATGGCGGCTTCCAGCACGATTTTGGCTCCTGTTGTCCTGCTTTTTTTTATCGGGCAGCGCTATTTTATTGAAGGCATCACCTTGACAGGGATAAAAGGCTGACAGGAAGTCAGAATACATGATTTGAGAAAAGGAGGCGAACGAATGAAAGAAGAAGGCATGAAGGGTGTACCGGGGAGATTGGCCCGCTTGCGCGCGGAATTCCCCGCGCTCGGTATAGACGCGCTGCTGATTACACATGGTCCCAACCGCCGTTATATGACCGGGTTTACCGGTTCGGCGGGGATAGCGCTCCTTACAGAGCAGGAAGCTTTCCTGGTCACGGATTTTCGCTACATGATACAAGCAGCGGAGCAGGCGCCGGAATATTCCATCCAGCAGCATGAGGGGCCAATTTTCCAAACCGTGGCGGAGCTTGCAAGAAAGTTAGGCGTTCAGCGGTTGGGCGTAGAGAGCCGTCATGTCTCCCTTCAGCAGTCGGGCGAGCTTCAAGCGGCGCTGGGCTCGCTGGAATATGTGCTGACTGTGGATGTAGTTGAAAGGCTGCGCGATGTGAAGGATGAGGAAGAAGTCCGTACCATCAGCGAGGCGGTGCGCATCACGGATGCCGCTTTTACAGAAGTGCTGAATTCGATCAAGCCTGGTGTAACAGAGCGGCGGATTGCGGCGGAGCTGGAGTACAGACTGCGGCTGGCGGGCGCGGATGCGGGCGGCTTTGCGTTCATTGTCGCTTCGGGCGAGCGTTCTGCGCTGCCGCACGGGCTGGCCAGTGATAAGGAAATTGGCCGGGATGAGTTTGTCACGATGGATTTTGGCGCCAACTTGCGCGGTTATTTATCCGATCTGACACGCACGGTATTTGTCGGAACACCGTCAGAGCGGCATGAAGAATTATATTCCATTGTGCTGGAAGCCAACGAGAAGACGATTGCGGGACTTCGCCCGGGGTTAAGCGGGCGCGAGGGGGACAGCCTGGGGCGGGATGTGATTGCCTCATACGGCTATGGCGAGTATTTTGGCCATGGGTTGGGTCACGGCTTTGGCCTTGAGATTCATGAGCAGGTGCGGCTGTCCCGCGAAAGCAAGTCGGTGCTGGAGCCGGGTCATGTCCTTACGGTGGAGCCGGGGATTTATATTCCGGGTTTCGGCGGGGTCCGCATTGAGGATGATGTGTTCATAACAGACGATGGTGTCAAAGTGCTGACCTCTTCGCCGAAGGAACTGCTTGTATTGTAGGAACGCAGTTATTTCGCAAGTCATCCAAAAAAATGATGGAGGGATTAAAGATGCACAAACGAAGCACAAAAGTAGGATTGACCACGCTTGCGGCTGCCCTGATCGTTGCTTTAACACCGGCTGTTCCGGGTGAGAAGGCTTTTGCCGAAGAGGAATTGCAAGCACAAGCGGAATTGCAAGCGCTAGCGCCATCGGGTGCCCAGGTTATCGACATTTTTCAGCGGACAGTGAACGATTATGGCATTGAACTGGTCGATTGGCAGGGATATCTGGCAAATCCGTATGTGAAGTTAAAAGTCAAACCGCCGGCGGACGCTTCTTTTCCGGTAACCGTAACGCTGAAAGCACAGGGCACATCCCGCCTGATGATGGATTTGCCAAGCACGCTGTCGGCGAACGGAGCCAGCAAAACCTTGACCTTCAACAGCGCGCAGGAGGAGAAGAACTTCCTGCTGGCCATTCATCCTGACCGGATCGGCGGGAACGGCGAAATTGAGAAGTACACGCTGTCCATGGCCGTGACGGGAAGGGATGGGAGCACGACTAACCAGACTATTCCGATTCGAGTACTGGATCAGGATGATAATGCAGAGCCGTCCATCCCGATTGATTTTGACTACCGCTTCGATACGATCAAGCCTTATTTCAATGATGCTGCCACCAGAAAAGCCACAGAGCTGGCGATAAAGGACTGGTTTTATTTCTTCGATCTGAAGCCCTTCGACACGGTTCCGACCGGGGCGGAAGCCAACCATCTTCCCGGAGACGACTGGCAAAATACGATACAGGTGTCAAATAACAAAGCCTATAACGGCATGTGGGTGTTCCTCAGAGGGTTGAACGGACCGTATTCCACGGGTTATCCGGCTGCGAACGGCAAATATCACACCCGGAACGGTGTAACTGTGCCAGGCAATTTGAACCGTTCTTACGGTCTGATTCTGGATTTCTATGATGATGCGGTTCCATTTACGTCCGTGAATGACGAAGAATGGTATCTGTCTGACCTGTCCAAGGTGACGGATGTGTATGGACTGATGATGCACGAATTCGGCCATGCGGTGGTGTTCAGCGACACATTCCCTGGCGTGAGAGCGCTGAAGGAGTCGGGAGGCAATGATCCGGTCATTTTGGCTTATCAAAATAGACCGGCCCTGCTGGACAATAGCTATCATCTCTCCGGAGCGCTGGCCGAGGTGGACAGACTGAGCGGACAAAATGGCGGCTGGAACCATCTGTTCCCGACCCGGCGCTGGATGAACACCAAGCTGTCGCTGCTCGTAGCCGAAAAAGCAGGCTGGCCGTTGCGCAAAAATTTGACTCCTTTCCTCGCGCCGGAGATTGTGACGAAGGAGCTGCCCGCACCTGTTCAAGGGCAGGCATATTCGGTCAAGCTGGAGGCAAAGGGTGGCGTACCGTTTTATGATTGGACGGTCACGCAAGGCGAGCTGCCCGCCGGTTTCAAGCTGGATCGCTTCACGGGAACGATTAGCGGAACGGCGGCCAGCGGAACAGGAAATAAAACGTATACGTTCACCGTACAACTGCGGGATTATGATGAACTGGGCAAACCTGTGACACGGAGCTACACACTCAAGCTGTAGTCCCATTGCAGCAGTGGAAGGAGAGGGCAACGAATGAAACACGATGCGGCGGATCTGCTTGTTGTAGGCGGCGGCATCATCGGTGCGGCTATCGCTTATTATGCGGCAAAATCCGGCTTGCAGGTCGTACTTGTTGAGCGGGGAGAAATTGCCGGCGGCACTTCGTCGCGTTGTGACGGAAATATATTGGCGATCGACAAGGAGCCGGGACTGGACAGCCGCATGTCGCTGCTGTCGCAGCAGCTGGTGGCAGAGCTGGCCGGGGAACTGGAGGATGAGTTCGAGTACCGCGCGCCGGGTAGCATCCTTGTCTGTGAAAATGATCAGGAGATGCAGGCGGCGTTGCAGTGGGTCACTCGTCAGCAGCAGGAGGGGCTTCCGTTCCGCATGCTGGATCACCGCGACCTGCAGGGGGAATGGCCGCACCTGGCCAAGGATTTGCCGGGGGGGCTGGAGTGTGCGACAGATTCCACCGTGAATCCGGTGCTGATGACGTATGCGCTGGCCAAAGCCGCGCGCCGGATGGGAGCCAGATTGTTGCCGCACACGCCGGTACAGTCTGTCCTGAAGGATGCAGGAGGCAATGTCTGCGGGGTGGAAACACCCCGCGGCGTTATCTCTGCGGGTGCGGTGGTATTGGCGGCAGGGGTATGGACACGCGCCATCGGTCAGTTACTTGGCCTAAGCCTGCCTATTATACCGCGCAAGGGACATATCCTGGTATCTGCCCGCATACCCTCCATCGGGAAGCGGAAGGTCATGGAGTTCGGGTATCTGATGAGCAAGTTTGGCGGAACACGGAGCGTGGATGAAGAGGATGAAACATACGGCATAGCGATGGTATTCGAGCCTACCGCATCGCAAAACTTTTTGATTGGCAGCAGCCGCCAGTTTGTCGGGATGGATACAAGTGTCGATCAGCAGGTGATCCGCCTGATCGCCCGCCGGGCGATTCGCTTCTTTCCGGTGCTGGCCAACATGCCGCTGATGAGGGCGTATACCGGCCTGCGTCCGTGGACACCGGACCATTTGCCGATTATATCGGCCGTGGAGGAAGTGCCGGGACTTTTTATTGCTTCCGGTCATGAAGGGGACGGGATCAGCCTGGCTGCGGTGACGGGAAAGCTGGTGACCGAAATGATACGCGGCGAGCCGGCCAGTGTTCCACTGGAGCCGCTTCGGTATGACCGGTTTGAAAAGGATGATGCCAGTCATGGGATTCAAGGGGAGGTAACCGGATGAGTGAGCTTGGCAAAATTATGACGATTGATACCCACACCGGAGGCAACCCGACACGAACGGTCATTCACGGCGCCCCCAAGCTGGTTGGCCGTACGATGCTGGAAAAGATGACTTACATGGCAGAGCATCATGATGATTTTCGCCGTCTGCTCATGTTCGAGCCGCGCGGGCATGAGGTCATGTCAGGCTGTATTTTAACAGAGCCTTGTCATCCGGATGCCGATATCGGAGTGGTGTTTATGGAGACAGGCGGCTATCTGCCGATGTGCGGTCACGATACGATTGGCGTATGCACGGCGCTGATGGAAATCGGATTCATTACCCCGGACCAAAAGTCCATATTGCTGGATACTCCCGCCGGCCCCGTTCAGGTGCGGCTGGATGTGGATGAAGGCAAGGTGAAGCAGGTGACGTTTACGAACATTCCTTCCTTTGTGTACCGCCGCGGGGTGGTGGTTCAGGTCGAAGGTCTTGGTAAAGTGACGCTGGATATTGCTTATGGTGGCAACTTTTACGGCATTATCGAGGCTGATTCCATCGGTCTTGTGTTGGAGCGGCGTAATGGGGCAGAGATTGTCCGGAAGGCGGTGCAGATTCGGGAAGCGGTGAATGCAGCGGTAGAGGTAGTGCATCCCGACAACACGGTGATTCGCGGAATGACGCATATTGAATTTTACGGGGAACCGACCGTTCCAGAGGCCCATTGCCGCAATGTCGTTGTCATCCCGCCGGGAGGCATCGACCGTTCGCCCTGCGGCACAGGAACCTCGGCCAAGGTGGCGCTGCTGCATGCCCAGGGGAAGCTGGGGCTGCATGAACTGTTTGTGCATGAAAGCATCACGGGCTCGATGTTCCGCGCGGAAATTGTGGGCGAAACGCAGGTGGGTCCCTATCCGGCGGTGATTCCGCAAATTACAGGCTCAGCCTGGGTAACGGGACATCATCAATTTGTGCTGGACCCGGAGGATCCGCTTAGGGAAGGGTTTCTGTTGATGTAGCCGTTTTTTTGTAAGTAAGAAAATTTGATTGGGAAAGGGTTGGTGAGTATATGGCACGTTTTGAAGGGGTATATGTGGCATTGGTTACACCGTTTACGGCCGAACTAGAGGTCGATTACAAGCGTCTGACCGAGCTGTGTGAGCATCTGATTGCGAATGGTATTGACGGGCTGGTCTCCACGGGATCACTGGGCGAGTATGCGGCTTTATCCCCGGAAGAACGCTCGCAGGTTGTGCATACCGTCATTGACGCCACGGCGGGACGCGTCCCGGTCGTTGTTGGCTCGGCGGCTCCATCCACCAGGCAGGCAGTGCATTGGGTTCAGCATGCGAAGGATGCCGGGGCAGCAGGTGTTATGGCACTGCCGCCTATTAATTACAATCCGCTGCCCCATGAAGTGACTGCCCATTATGAAGCGCTGGCGGAGGTGGGCCTGCCGATCATTGTGTATAACAATCCTCATGATTACAAGGTGGACCTGACCCCCGAGGTGCTTGCAGACTTATCGCGATTGGATAATATCGTAGCTGTCAAGGAGTTTTCCGGCGATGTAAGACGTATGCACACCATTCTGGAGACGACAGACCTTGAAGTTATGGTTGGTGTGGATAATCTGGCGATGGAGGGAGCGCTGTTTGGCGCGACAGGCTGGATTTCGGGAGTGCCCAATGCCCTGCCGACGGAAGGGGTGGAGCTGTTCCGGCTTGCACGGGCAGGAAATATAGCGGAGGCTTCCGCCTTGTACCGCAGGCTGCTGCCGCTGTTTCATTATGATGCCAAACCGCAGCTGGTGCAGTCCATCAAATATATGATGGAGCTGGCCGGATTTCCGGTTGGCCCGACACGCCCGCCCAGACTGGCGCTGCCGCAGGCAGAGTATGACCGTATTCGTGAAGTCTTTGAGGCGGCGGTTCGTCCGAGCGGGGTATCATCCTGAATGAAGGCGAAGACGATAGCGAGCAGGAATTGGATCGGCGGCGAGTGGCAGGACCCTTCCGGCGATGAGATGGTCGTGTGCAACCCTTCGGCGCTGCAGGAAGAGGTGGGAGTTGTCCGTTTTTCTACGAAGGATGATATAGCTCAAGCCGGGGAAGCGGCGCGGCGGGCTCAAGCAGGCTGGGGGACATTAACTCCGGCAGCCCGGGGGGCCTATCTGTTCCGGGCTGCCGGTCTGCTGGAGGCAAGTCTGGCGGAGGTCGCCGAGCTGGCCAGCCGCGAGATGGGCAAGCCCATTACCGAGATGCGGGGCGAGGTGATGCGGGGCGTCCATTTGCTCCGCTACTACGCGGCAGAGGGCGTGCGTTCCATCGGTGCGGTCATTCCCTCCAATGAGTCCGGAGTGCTGCAATATACGAAGCGCGTTCCGCTCGGAGTAACGGCTGTCATTACACCGTGGAATTTTCCGGTCGCCATCCCGCTGTGGAAAATCGCGCCCGCGCTCCTGTGTGGCAACACGGTCATATGGAAGCCTGCCGAGCATGCTTCGCTCACGGCAGTTCGGATCGCTGAGCTGTTTGCGTCGGCGCAGTTTCCGGCTGGCGTGCTGAATCTGGTGATCGGTCAGGGTCACGCGATAGGTGATGTTTTGCTGGCGCATAAGGAATTGGATGCCGTCAGCTTTACAGGCTCAACTTCTACAGGCTTGGGCATTGCGGAGCGGTGTGCGCGGCGTAACCTTAAGTACCAGACCGAGATGGGCGGTAAAAATGCCGCCATCGTGCTGAAGGATGCGGATGTGGCCCAGGCGGTGGCGGCGATCATCAGCGGGGCTTTCCGCTCAGCGGGGCAAAAATGCACGGCCACCAGCCGGGTAATCGTGGAGCGGCCAGTCTATGAAACGTTTACGGAAGCTTTGCGTCAGGCGGTAAACAGCATCCAGGTTGCCCCGGCGCTGGCCCCTGAGGCGTATCTCGGACCGGTCGCGTCCGCAGGCCAGTATGAGAAGGTAATGTCCTATGTGGCGATGGCCCGCCGGGAAGCCGATATTTTGGCCGAGGGCGGGGCTGCTGCCGGGACGGAGCACGGCTATTACGTGCGTCCGCTGGTGGCCGCCGGGCTGGATTCGTCACATCCGCTGATTCGGGAGGAGATTTTCGGACCCGTGATCGGCGTCCTGCCAGCGGACGATTTTGAGGATGCGATCCGGCTGTGCAATGAGACGGTATACGGGTTAAGCGCCTCGCTGTTCACCCGCGATTTGCGTCTGGCCCACCGCTTTCTCGATGAGGCGGAGGCCGGTATGGTACGGGTAAATCAGGAAACGGCCGGTGTCGAATATCAGGCTCCCTTTGGCGGTCTGAAGCAGTCCAGCTCGCATACGCGGGAGCAGGGTCAGGCGGCGCTTGATTTTTATTCAGCACTTAAAACCTGTGCGATTAATTTTGGATAAGCGGGCAGCGGAGCAAAGGGGGCGGTTGGAATGGATGTCAGGACGTCTGACGGGTCAATGCATTTGATTGTTTGCCGCTGTGAGGAAGTGAGCCTGGCACAGCTTGAGGAAGCTTGCCGCGAGGGAATGGACACGGTGCGGCAGCTTAAAATGGCGACACGGGTGACGATGGGGGCATGTCAGGGCAGGGTCTGCCGGCAGGTGGTGGAGTCGTGGTTTTACAGCCAGTATCCGGCTGCCCGCCGGGAGGCGGAGCTGTTATCGCAAAGGCCACCGGTGCGTCCGGTCACGTTCGGCCAACTGGCGGAGGGAGGTCCCCTATGAGTGATATGCGGATTGTAAATCACCCTATTCTCGGGCCAAAGCCTGCAAGACATGAGGTGTCCTTCACCTTTGACGGGCGTCCCATGCAGGGACTGGCCGGAGAACCGCTGGCGGCAGCGCTGCTGGCGGGTGGTGTCCGCTTGCTGAGAAGACATGAAGAATCCGGCACGCCCAGGGGCATTTATTGTGCGATCGGGCACTGCAGCGAATGCCGTCTGACGGTTCATTCGCTCGGTACCGTCCGCTCCTGTCTGACAAGGCTGGAGGAGGGCATGATCGTGGAAAGCGGGCGACAGCTTTCGAATGAAATCACAGGGAGAATGGTGACATGAGTAACAGCGTGCAGCTCATCGTCATTGGCGCAGGCCCGGCCGGGCTGTCCGCTGCGGCAGTGGCTGCCGAGCACGGAATGCGGGTCACGGTACTGGATGAATTTACGGAGCCGGGTGGGCGTATGCCTGGGCAGTATCATGAGGAAGGCGGCAAAGGCTGGTGGGTCGGAAAGCATGTTGCGGATCAGCTGATTGCCCGCTGTAGGGACCTGGGGGTGGACATCCGCTGCGGTGTATCTGTACATGGCATGGAATATACGGCCACATGGGGGATTTACACCTCCTGCGGATTATTCACCGCTGATTACGTGCTGCTGGCGACGGGGGCCGCCGAAGCTCCCGTTCCGCTGGAGGGCTGGACCCTGCCGGGCGTTATGTCTATTGGAGCCGCGCAGGTGCTGACCAACGTTCATTATGTCAAGCCGGGGGAACGTGGCATTATTGTAGGCATGAACGTCTTATCCATGGCGATTGCCCGTGAACTGTCCGTCGCCGGGGTCAAGATCGCTGCGATTGCGCTGCCGTGCGCCCATCCGCTGGCAGGCTCGGCGGCCACTCCGGCAGCGGCCGTGAAGCTGCTGCTGCAGCTCTCGGGGCTCGCCCCCGCCGCCTGGATGCGCACAGGCGGCAGGCTGGCAGCGGCGCTGCGGCTGGAGGGCCTCATCGCGCGCTGTTATCCCCACAGGGGCTTCCGCCTGTGGGATATTCCCATCCGTTTGCGGACGGCGGTGCTGTCCGTGAACGGGCGGGACCGGGTCGAGTCTGTGACCCTGGTCCAGGTCAAACCGGACGGCTCGCCGATTCCCGGCAGCGAGCGTGTCGAGCCCGCCGACTTCGTCGCGCTGAGCGGCGGATTGTATCCGCTCGCCGAGCTTGCGGCGGTGGCGGGCTGCAAATTTATCTACAGCCCGGGGCTGGGCGGGCATGTTCCGCTGCATAGTGAACGCATGGAAACCACGCTCAAGGGGCTGTACGTGGCCGGAAATATTACCGGCATCGAAAGCGGTCTGGTAGCCATGTCCCAAGGGCGTCTGGCTGCCGCCTCCATTATCCATGCCGCCGGTCTTGCCGGAGCCGATGGGGAACGGCGGGTACAGGAGGCCATCCATGAGGTCCAAACTGCACGGGCAAATGCGTTAATTCAGTTTCATCCCGACATTACGGAGGCAAGAACACAGCTGTACCGGCAATGGGAGCAGGCCTCTGGCGGCGCATATTAATGCTCGTGAAACTGAAGAAGCTTTTTTCTTTGCTAACAGTTGTCATAGCGCTTATTTGGCCGGAAAAACGAAGGTTTCTTTGCTAACGGTTATATGCGCGCTTATTTAGGAGAGACAGCCTCTTTGCCTGCGAAAAACGGGAAATAAGCTCGTTGGCAACCGTTACATCTTATAATCCTCTGTTTTTACCCAAATAGCGTCGCTTACAACCGTTAGAATTTTTGTGTTTTTATACGCATTCGCACCTATCCCCTGGTCAAGCACCGATTTCGGCTTTGATCCTAAAAAGGAGGAACAGAAGCATGGCAGTAAAAGTAAAGGCCCGCATGCAGGCCAGACCATTCGCGTTAAACGAGGTGACTCTGGGCGAAGGCCCCTTTAAACACGCGATGGAGTTGAACCGCTCCTATCTGCTGGAGCTGGTGCCTGACCGGCTGCTGGCGCGTTTTCGTGAATATGCCGGGCTTGCCCCTAAAGCGCCTCAATATGAAGGTTGGGAGGCCATGTCCATTTCCGGTCATACGTTGGGACATTATTTGTCCGCTTGCTCCATGATGTATGCTTCGACAGCAGATGAACGCTTTAAAGAAATCGCGCATTACATTGCGGATGAGCTGGAGCTTTGCCAGGAGGCCCATGGAGACGGATATGTATCCGGTATTCCGGGGGGAAGGGAGCTTTTCGCAGAGGTGTCTGCCGGAAATATTCGCTCCAAGGGCTTTGATCTGAACGGTGCCTGGGCTCCTCTGTATACGCTGCATAAGCTGTTCGCCGGATTGCGCGATGCGTATCATTTGACAGGCTGCAACAAGGCATTAGAGATTGAGCGCAAGCTGGCTGACTGGCTCGGCGGGATTTTGCAGCCCTTGAATGAAGAGCAGATGCAGCAGGTAATGTTTTGCGAATATGGAGGAATGAACGAAGTATTGGCGGACCTGTATGCGGATACCGGAGAGGAAAGCTACTTGCGGCTGGCGGAAAAATTCTGGCACAGGCTGGTGCTCGACCCGTTGAGCTCGCAGGAAGATTGTTTGCAGGGCATACACGCCAATACGCAAATTCCGAAGCTGATCGGGCTTGCCAAGGAGTATGAGCTGACTAATGATCCGAAGCGGCGGGCAACGGCAGAGTTTTTTTGGCAGCGGGTGGTGAAGCATCATTCGTATGTCATTGGCGGCAACAGCTTTGGAGAGTATTTTGGAGCGCCGGATGGCTTGAATGACCGTATTGGGCCTCATACGACGGAAACGTGCAATACCTACAACATGCTTAAGCTGACGAATCATCTGTTTCAATGGAATGGCTCTGCAAAGGAAGCGGATTTTTATGAACGGGCTTTGTTTAATCATATTTTGGCCTCACAAGACCCGGTTCATGGTGGAGTGACGTATTATCTATCGTTGGCCATGGGTGGACACAAGCATTTTGAAAGCAAATTTGACGGTTTTACATGCTGTGTCGGCACAGGAATGGAAAACCATGCAAGCTACGGCAGCGGCATCTATTTTCATGATCATGACAAGCTATATGTCAACCAGTTTATCGCGTCCACCTTGGAATGGAAAGAAGCGGGAATCATTTTAAAGCAAAGCACCTCTTATCCGGAAACGGATCATACGCTGCTGGAAATGCAATGTGATCAGCCTGTGTCATTGACCCTGCTTATTCGTTATCCGCATTGGGCTGTTCAAGGCATAACCGTACGTGTAAACGGCAAAGAACAGGAGGTTGTGTCGGAGCCGGGCAGCTTCATCCCTATCGCCAGAACGTGGTTTGACGGTGATGCTGTAGAGGTAACGATGCCCATGTCGCTGAGATTGGAGGCGATGCCGGATAACCCGGACCGGGCGGCTGTCATGTATGGACCGCTGGTGCTGGCGGGTGACCTCGGCCCGATTGATGATCCCAAGGCCAAGGAGTTTCTCTATACCCCTGTATTCATTCCCCAAACAGAGAAAATTGAGGACTGGATACAGCCGGTGGAGGGGAAGATGAATACGTTCAGCACTTACGGAGCCGGTCATCCGCGGGATGTGGAATTATCTCCTTTTTATAAAATGCATGACCGTACGTATTCCGTATATTGGGACATTTTTACGGAGGAAGGGTGGCAGGAGGCGGAAAAGGAATACACTGCCGCACGTGAAAAGCTGGCGATTCTGGAGCAGTGCACCATCGATTATGCCCAGCCTGGAGAAATGCAGCCAGAGCGGGATCATAATTTCCAGGGAGATGCTTCGACCCGTAAAGGATATGTGAATAACCGACCTTACCGGAATGCGGGCATTGACGGCTGGTTTTCCTTCGATTTGAAGACAGACCCGTCTGTTCCGATGCTGCTCGTCATTACCTACACGGCTGCATTGGAAATGCCAAACTGCGGTTTTGATATTTTAGTGAACGGCCATCTGCTTGAGCAGTTTAGGGAGGGCTTTGATGAAGCCGACAAATTTTACAACATCAATGCCGAAATTCCGGCTGCCTGTCTGGAGGGCAAAGAGCAGGCGACTGTAACCTTCAAGGCCAAGCCCGGACAGCGTATCCGCAGATTGTTTGGGCTGAGAATGGTCAATAAGGATGTGTATGAGCAGCTCTATCAGGTGGGGAGTTAGGGGAGAAATTAAAAACGAAGATATTTATGCAGGACGCCGGAGGTAGCGTGGTTCATTAAACGCTTTGTAAATTGTCCGGGAAGGAACAGGGCAGCAGCTCCTTCCCGGTAACCCAATTGCAGTAATATCGATGTTCTTTACATTTATAACCTACTGCCGCTGTTTATAGTTTGTACTCAATTAACCAGTAATCCCGATATTCTCCCTCGTGAAGCTCGCGTTTGGGGAGAAGTCGGACTTTCGATTTCCTGATATGTCATCGTCATTCTGTAAAAATCCATAATAGCAGCCAGCCCTTGTCAATCACTGCAGCTTCGCTCACGGAGAGACCGAACGTATGCTTAAGATGAGCCGCAATTTCGGCTGCCAGGCTCTCTTTTGTATCTTCAGTCATCGCAACGATCCTTTCCATTTATTATTCAATTCGGTCATGCTGTTGAAGAATGGCCTTTATATGCTGCGCCGCCCGCGATATGCTCTCCTTCGTCCAAGGCGGCGCATCGGGATGATTCATGATCTCGTCGGCTGTCATCCACAGTACCTCGTCAACCTCGTCAGGGCTTTTGCAGTGTGCAGTCCCTTGGCTGTACTCGCAGAGGAAAACAACGTTGATTACTGGCAGCCCGTCATCTAAAATAAAGGACGAACTATACAGAAATTGAACATTCTCCGTAACTTCAATGCCAACTTCCTCAAAGATTTCCCGCCTGACCGTCCTTTCGAGAATTTCCGTAGATGCTCCTTCCAAATCAGCCTTGCCGCCGACCAGGGAAAGGGTGCCGCCTGCATGCTCCTCTTTGCTGCTTCGTTTGATAAGCAGCCACTTGTCCTGCTGAAAAATCGTACCCTCGACATTTACGATGAACATCCAATCCCTCCTCTGGAATCCAATGTATTTTTTAGATGGAAGCAGAACTGAGCTATTGCTCTCTGGCTGCATGAAGGAAAGCTTTGGTTAAAGGATGGGCGATATCCGCACTCCCTTTCTAATGGGTTATTATTCCATACTAATTTTTACAGCGGATTTTGCCAACGATTTTTTCAGCAAATCAACATATACATAAATCTCTTCCGGCAATATGACATCGTTTCTTTTTACAAATCCGATATGCATCAGACTGTGCCCTTCCAAAGGAATAGCAATAATATTCGGTTCCATGTACTGTTCCGTAATAAGGCCGGTTCCCACATTGTAGCTATCCGTATTGGACAGCAGACTGTTCATGGTGCCCCGATCTTTTACATAGACCAGTTTCGTAAGATTATCCACTTGAATGGCTTCTTCTGCAAAATGCAGAAGTACATCATCCTGCTGATATGTGAGACAAGGATAGTCTTTTAATTGATCCAGGGTAATGGAATTGAGGTGGGCGAGCGGGTGCTCTTTCCTAAGAAAAACGTGCTGCTTTACCGTAACCATGGGAGTAAACACCAGTGAATTCGAAATAAAAAAACGCTCGAAAAAAAGCTGGTTTGCATTGGTGAAAGACAAAATGCCAAGGATGCTTCTGCTCGCGCACACGTCGTCAATTACATCCGTCGTCTTGCCTTCGCGAATTGTCAGAACGAAATTTCGTTGTGCCAAGGCATCCATCAGCTTCGCAAAGGCTTCTATGGCAAAGCCATAATGCTGAGAGGAAATAGAGAGCTTGGTCAAGTTTTCTGCTTTTTGCTTGTTAAAATGATAGACGATGGATTCAGTTTGCTCCAGCACCATCTTAGCGTAGAACAATAGTTCATTTCCCTCTTTTGTAAAAACAACGCCTTTATTCGTCCGGTCCAAAATGGTAATTCCCAATTCATCCTCCAAATCCCGTAGCGCTTTGCTGATACTCGGTTGTGTAACGTACAGAGCAGACGCTGCTTTGCTGATCGATTCATGCTTTGATACTTCTATTAAATATTTGAATTGGTGTAGCTTCATAATCTTGGCACCTTTCCATAAAACATGCTGTTCATTGACTTTGTTATAACCAAATTCTATAGCAAACGATTAATAAAGTCATTTATTCATTTTGAATGAAAAGTGCTAGTATATAAGGCAATAAACAACAGATTCAAGAGGAGAAGCAAAATGAACCTGGAGTTTGGATATAAAGATAAGTAATGACAATAGCTGAAATGGAACGGAGGAACAGCTTATGCTGCGAAAGGCCAAGGAATCGCATCTTCCTGAAATACTGGATATTTATAATGATGCTATTATGAATACAACCGCTGTGTATACCTACAAGCCACAAACATTGGAAAACCGAATGCGCTGGTTTCACGACAAACAGGAGAGCGGATTTCCGGTCATTGTTTTAGAGGATGGGGGACAGGCGATGGGATTTGCCACTTATGGGCCATTTCGTCCGTGGCCTGCCTATAAATATACGGCCGAACATTCCGTATATGTGCATAAGGATTATCGCAGGCGTGGAGCAGGAAAGCTGCTGATTCAAGAAATTATAAAGCTGGCTGAAGCTAACGGTTATGCCACCCTGATCGCCGGAATTGACGCCGCCAACGAGGGGAGTATCGTCTTACACGAAAAACTGGGTTTCACTCACTCAGGCACGATACGAAAGGCCGGATATAAATTCGGGAATTGGCTCGATTTGGCATTCTATCAGCTTGATTTGACCGGGCCGCAGCAGCCGACAGAAGATTAAGCATAAGCAACCTTGGTTCAGTGTACCCTGACTAAGGTTGCTGCTTAGTTCCAGTCTTGCTTTAAGCACTAGAGAGATAATTTAACAGCCTTGCCGTCGATGGAGTTCAAATGTTCTATTGCAAAAAACATTCTACGAAGCAGTGTCCCTTAGTTTACCGGGCTGCCAGTTAGCCAGAAATATGCCAACCAGGATTAACCCGCCGCCCCAGTATACATTTGCATAAACCACTTCGCCCAGCAGCAGCCAGCCGGACAGCACGCCGAAAAAAGGCGCCAAAAACAGAAACGCGCTCGTTCTGCCCGGCTCCCCTTGCTGCAGCAAGTAATACCAGATCGCGAACTGAACGATGGAACCCAGCACCGCCAGATGCAAAATAATCCCAATGGATTGCATATTGATTACCAAATGAGGAGCTTCTATAAACAATCCAAGCACAACTAGCACGATTCCCCCACACAGCATTTGATAGGCTGTCAGCACCCATATATTCATTTCACCGCCCCATTGTTTAACCAGAAGCGTTGCTATGGCCCAGCATATCGCTGATCCCAGTCCCAGCCACGTTCCTGTCTGCAGCTGTATCTGGAACCCGAGTGTAACGATCACGCCGACAAAGCCGATGATGACCCCTGCCCACTGGGATAATCGATAGCGGGACCGGAAAATGATCGTGCCTAAAATGATGACCAGCAGCGGATTAATAAACGTAAGAATGGCAGACTCGCCTGCTGTAATCGTCCTGAGACCGAGAAAAATGAATCCCATGACCAAGGCGGTTTGGAACAGCCCGATTATTCCTACTCTAAGCCAGATTTTTACGGAAGCGGGATGTTGATGATTCCGGACCCAAACAGCCATCAGCAGTCCCGCAAGCGTAAAACGAATGCCTGCCAGGAGCAGTGGGGAAGCGTAGCTCAGACCCATTTTCCCGAACGTAAAAGAGCTTCCCATCAATGCGGTGGCCAGGATAACTAGCAAAATAAACACAATTGGTTTCATGACGACCTCCTATATATGTTTTCAGGAATGGACTTATGGTAGCATGGATATAGTTCGGTTAAAGTCGAAGTGTGAATGTACGAATGGAGGATGCAACAATGGAGGTAACGCCCAATACTGTAAAAGTGGCTGAGCTGATCGGAGACACCTCGCGTATAACCATGCTTATTCGCCTAATTGGCGGAAAAGCCATCCCTGCTACGGAGCTGGCCCACGCCGCGGGGATTTCGCCCCAGACAGCCAGCACCCATCTTGCCAAGCTGGTAGAAGGAGGGCTTCTTACTTTTGAGATGCATGGTCGGCATAAATATTTTCGCCTGGCGAGCAGCGAGGTGGCGCAGGCACTGGAAGCCCTGCAGGCCATCGCGCCGCAAAAGCCGGTCCGCTCATTAAGGGAGTCTGACCAATTGAAGGCGCTCCACTACGCGCGCACCTGCTATGACCATCTTGCAGGCAGGATTGGCGTGGTTCTGAACGATCGGCTGCATGAACTCAAATGGATTGAGGAAGCGGGAACGGATTATCAGTTGACTGCGGAGGGAAGACACTTTTTGCAGGATTTCGGCATTGACGTTGAGCTGTGTCAAAAAAAGCGCCGGCGTTTTGCCAGCCCATGTCTGGACTGGAGCGAACGCCGCTATCATCTGGCCGGGAGTCTGGGGACAGCCTTGACCGGGCGGATATTTGAGCTGGAATGGATTCGGCGTCTGCCTGACGGAAGGGCTGTACTGGTGACTGAGGCTGGGGTGAAGGGATTAGAGGACGTGTTTGGCATAGAGCTTAATGCTTGAGTTATTGTAGAGATGAGATGCTGGTTTACTTTTGACAAACGACAGGTCACTTTGAATTTTCCTGGCTGTGAAGAGAACTGTACAGGCCATGTTTGTATTTGGCATCATCGGGTAACTATAGGTAAGAGGCAGGGCCGCAGGTAAAATGTGGGCTTTGCAGAGGAAAGCACAGGAGTAGCCGCTCGAATACATGTAGAAGGAGGGAATTGCAATGGAATTTCAATCCGAAGACAAACTTCGTAACAAGCTGAATAAAGACGGAGATTCCCTGATGGAGCAAAAGAAAATGGAGAACGGTCAGGATATCGAGCCAGAAGCGGAAGAATGGGTTGCGAAAACGACACCAGGGAACAGTGGAGATCAGAACTCCAAAAAATAAGCGGAGAATGATCACGGGTCTTTGATTCAAGACAGATTGTCCTTACGGGCATCTGTCTTTTTTTAACCTTGAAATAAGACATCTATTGTCATAATTATCTGTTAAAATAATATCACTAAACAGAATGGAGGCGAAGGCGGATGCGTGCGGACCGTTTACTGCATATCCTGCTGCTGCTGCAGAATCAGGGCAGACTGACCACCCGGCAGTTGGCCGGACAGCTTGAAGTATCGGAGCGGACGATTGCAAGAGATATGGAAGCGCTCAGCATGGCCGGTATCCCTGTATATGCCGAACGAGGGGCCAATGGGGGGTGGCGCTTGTCTGAACAATACAGGACCCGTCTCACCGGAATGAAGCCGGATGAATTGGTCTCCCTGTTCATATCCGGTCAGGAAAAGGCGCTGGAGGATCTGGGGATTCGCAGACACTTCGATTCCGCCATCCAGAAGCTGTTATCCTCCGCTCCACCCACGGTGCAGCGAAGTGCCGAAGACGTGCGCACCAAGCTGCATATCGACGGAGCGGGCTGGCATCAGGCGGACGAGCAGTGTCCGTGCCTGCCGATGGTTCAGGAAGCCGTATGGGAGGAACGGCTGCTGTCCATCACGTATATGCGTACCGGAGAGGCCGAAGAGCGGACCGTATCTCCGCTCGGACTTGTAGCCAAACGTGGTGTCTGGTACCTAGTGGCGGCAACGGATCATGGGATGCGAACGTTCCGTATTTCCCGTTTGGCTGCTGCCGCGATGAAGGAGGAATCTTTTGAACGTCCACCCGGATTTCAATTGGCCCAATACTGGGAGCAATCCATGGCGGACTTCAAAGCGACTCTGCCGCGATACCCGGCAAAGCTTCGCTTTCAAGAGGAACTGCTTGACGGGTTGTCCCGCACACGGTATGTAAAGCTGCTGCATAGGGTACAGACAGGGCAAGAGATTGAGGCAGAGGTGGAATTCAACACTATGGAATCCGCCTGCGGCATTATACTCGGATTTGGTCCCGGGATGGAAGTACTGGAGCCGCAAGAATTAAGGAACCGGGTGTGTGAACAGGCGGTAGCTATTGCCGCTTTATATCAAAATAATTGGTCCACGGAGGTTAAATGAGAGAAACCAAAGTTATTTTTAGAGTGAAGTTTCCTATAAATTTTAACGTTCTGATTGGTCATCTTTTCTTTGTAGGCCTCTTCCTTTTTATTCTATCTGACTCTATCAGAGAGGGACAAATTGAGGGGATAGAATATTTTACTCTCCCAGTAGCAGGCTTGTTGGGTATTATGTGGCTGGCGGCCGCTATATTGGCGTTGATCGGTCCGCGAACCTTGCAACTTGATTCCGGTTCCGTTACTTTGGGCGGAAAAGCGCTACAATGCAGCGAGATTCATGAAATTATCATTCATCAGGATTTCATGGGGCTGGTGAATGTTGCGATTCTGCCGAAAGGCAAAAGAATCGTTCCTGTACATTGGGCTTTCAGATTGATAGATGACAGAGTAGCTAGCCTCAAAGCTCTGGAAGCATGGGCAGCAAGCAACGATGTGGACTTGGGATGGGGGCATTTTGTGCGCTGGCTATGAAATCCGGGTCATCATTGAAATACTAAATACTACTTCAGCGGGTTTGCCCCCACTATACGATACTTGGTAGAATGGCAGTGGTAGTACAAATTCGTGACAGAGGGTGTATGATGGAAAACTGGATTACGTCATTTATGGAGCAGTACGGTTATTTTGGAATCTTTCTGATAATTGCCTTTGAAAATGTATTTCCGCCCATACCATCGGAGGTTATACTGACATTCGGCGGATTCATGACCACGAACTCCGATTTGACGGTGCTTGGAGTGATCGCGGCGGCTACCGCCGGGTCGGTGGCCGGAGCGATTATTCTGTATGGCATAGGCCGTATATTGAGCGTTGAGAGAATGGAAACGATCGTTGGCAAGTGGGGGCATATCCTTCGTGTCAAAAAGCAGGACATACATAAGGCAGATGCCTGGTTTGACAAATATGGGCCGTGGACAGTATTGTTTTGCCGCATGGTGCCGCTGATCCGCAGCCTGATATCCATCCCGGCAGGCATGTCGGGCATGAATTTCTGGGTGTTTCTTGTGTTCACCACGATCGGCACGTTAATATGGAACATTTTCCTCGTTAGTGCTGGAGCCGCGCTGGGTGATTCCTGGGAGAGCATTCTTGCTTATATGGATGTGTACTCGGAGATTACCTATGCCGTTATCGCAATCGCTGTTATTGTATTTATTATTTATTGGATTCGCAGAAGCCGGAAGAATTCCTGAGATACAGCTTGGTAAACAGCAGTAACATGAATATCTAAAGGAGAGACTGATCATGTATGAAGCTTCTGACATAATAAACCGGGCGGAGCAATTTGTAAAGGAGCAGCTGCAGCACGACAGCAGCGGCCATGACTGGTGGCACGCATACCGGGTCAAGCAGGCAGCCGCAACCATTGCGGAACGGGAAGGGGCTGACCTGCAGACCTGTATTCTGGCTGCGCTGCTGCATGATGTGGCAGACCCGAAGCTGAATCCTTCCAAGGAAGAAGGGCTGCGCAAGGTGGAGAATTGGCTGGAAGTTGAGGGAGTACCGGCTGAAGCAAAGGACCACATTCTTGAGATTATTGCCACCATGTCCTACAGCGGCGGGAACCGTCCGCCGATGCAAACGCTGGAAGGCCGGGTTGTACAGGATGCCGACCGTCTGGACGCCATCGGCGCGATCGGTATTGGGCGGGCTTTCGCCTATGGCGGGTCAAGAGGACGCCTGATGTATGATCCTGGAGTGAGCGTCCGTGAATTTCAATCCGAGGAGGAGTACAGGAGCCATCAGGGCACGACGATCCATCATTTTGATGAAAAGCTGCTGAAGCTGAAAGATCTCATGAATACGGAAAGCGGGCGAGAGCTGGCTGAGGAGCGGCATCAGTTCATGCTGGAATTTCTGGACCGCTTCCATAAAGAATGGGAAGGAAAATAAAATAAAATCGATATGAGGGTGATGATTTACACCGTTTATACAGCAACAAGGTCAAAACTGGAAAAATATTTGATAAAGAGATCCCCTGCAATAAAGTAAGGGATCTCTTTATATTTTATTGATACAAATCGTATCAATATTTTCGTTAGTATGCTAATATGATCGTGAAAGGAATGTAATCGCTTTAATTTAAAAGTTGTGATATCAAAAGGCTTTGGGGGAATGGGGATGAAGCCTGCATATAAGGCATTACATACGGATCAGGAATTATTTGCTGCAGCGGTCACTCAAGCTAAGGTAGATGTAATCATGTCGATGAATAGTATATTCAGTATTGTAGTCAACAGTGGTGGCAGTATAGAAAAATTTACTCCTGAAGCCGTAAAAATCAACGGAGGATTCTATTTCAGAGACCGGTTTGAATTCAGAGCAAAGATATGACCTTTTCGCTTTTCAGAATAAGTCCAAAAAAACGGCAGAGTGCTGTCAGCTTGTTAAACTGGACAACACTTGTCACAAGGGGCTTTTTATCTCATTGATCTTTCGGCCCTAATGAAGGCGATGAATCTTTTCGCTTCTTCAGGCGTTAATTCTTTGCCGTCAATAGCAAAGGAAAACCTCTCTAAAATGTTTTCGTCCGAAAGCTCCAGGTTTTCAGAAAATTCCAGGATTTCATCTTTGGCAGCAGGGACGAAATCATCGTCTCGCCCGAGCAAGTAGTCAATCGATACTTGAAAGAAATCGGCGATCTTATGAAGTGTATCAAAATCGGGTTTTCTTCTGTTTTTCTCATAATGAGACAAGGAGGCGCGGGAAATTTGCAGTTGGGAGGCCAGTTCTTCTTGCGTCAGCTTTCGATTTTCCCTCAGCGCCGAAATTCGTTCACCGCAATTGTGCATAAAGACATTCCCCTCAAATTTTTAAACGTGTTGTCAAGATTTACGACAAAACAAAAAAACATGCTTGACTTGATACTTAACGTATCATATATTGTACAGTATAATACGATTAAAAATACATAATGTATCAAAGTTAAGGGACTTTGTTTATTACATAAAGGTGAAAAGGGGGGCTCAAGAACTTTGCCGGATCATCGATTCAATACTCAGCAAGTTTCCCTTGTCGTTGAAGTATGCCTTCAGCAAGAGGAAATGATACTGTCTGTCACCCATAAGCAAGTTTTGTCGCAACCCGTATCTGCCCCGGTTCGGCAAACTTGCCATCCACTGCTTGCAATGGAGCACTCCATACAACATCAGCGTAATGCGGCTCAGGCGCTTCATGCGGATCGGCCATATGTTTATGCAAAAGTAATAGAGGCATATGAAACAGCAGGTTCCTTTCTGAAACCTGATTCTCCGTATTTGACAGTGAAAACATGATCGGCATTCACATGGATACATATTTATACTCAATAAATACACTTAATAATACCATATTTCAAATGTAATTTGCACTAATAAATAGAACTGCATGAGTTTTGAATATTTATATTACGTATGAGATCGGGTGAAGAAGTGGGCGCGATAAACGGTATTCTTCATTTTAATGGATCCATGATCAATCACAGCGAAGCCGATGCGCTAATGCAAGCTTTGCGAAAATACCCTGTCGATCAGACCGGCACATGGTTTGGCAGGACCCTTTTTTTTGGTTGTCATGCGCAATGGATAACTCCTGAATCTGTTCATGAAATATTACCTTATTATGATCCCGAACGAAAGCTTGCCATCACTGCAGATGCAATCATTGACAACCGTGCTGAACTGTTTGATTTGCTGCAGGTGGCGTATGAACGGCGTGCGAAGATGGGGGATAGTGAGCTGATTTTACTCGCTTACCATAAGTGGGGAGAAGAAGCGCCAAAGTATTTGGTCGGCGATTTTGCTTTTATGATTTGGGATGAAAGGCAAAATAAGCTTTTCGGTGCGCGAGATTTTTCCGGGACCCGAACCCTCTATTTTTACCGGGATCATCAACGATTCGCCTTCTGTACTCTGATACAACCGTTATTTACGCTCCCTTACATTGATAGAGCGCTTAACGAGCAATGGATCGCCGAATTTCTCGCGATTCCGACAACCACCGACGCGGTGGATACAGCCTCGACGGTCTATAGGCAAATAGAACAACTATCTCCTTCCCATACGATAACTGTAATGAACGGGAAATTTACGTTTAGAAGGTACTGCACTATAGCGGAGGGCAACAAGTTAAAGCTGTCGTCGAACGGGGAGTATGAAGAAGCATTTCGTGAAGTATTTCAAAATGCCGTACAGTCGCGGATTCGGACTCATCGTGCGGTAGGCGCCCAATTGAGCGGAGGGCTGGATTCCGGCTCTGTTGTCAGCTTTGCCGCCAAAGCATTGCACAACGAGGATAAACACCTGCATACCTTCAGTTATGTTCCTGTTGACGATTTTGAGGATTGGACGTCGAAGAGAAGAGTGGCTAACGAGAGGCCTTATATCCAATCCACAGTACAATATGTAGGGAACATCACGGCTCATTATTTGGATTTTAAAGGGAAAAGCCCGCTTTCGGAAGTGGACGATTGGCTTGACACTTTTGAGATGCCTTACAAGTTCTTCGAAAACTCCTTCTGGATTAAGGGAATTTATGAATCGGCCCGGCAACAAGGAGTAGGTATTCTATTGAACGGCCAAAGGGGCAATTGGACGATATCGTGGGGGCACCCTTTAGACTATATGGCAATTTTGCTAAGGAAGATGAGATGGATTCGCTTTTACCGCGAACTGCGGCTTCACAGTAGAATCGCAGGCGCAAGACGGTCACGCCTGCTTCCGGTGATTGGCAGGAAAGCGTTCCCGTTTGTTCAACATCTTGCCTGGAACAAAGAAGATTCGTTTCCATCGCTGATTAATCCGGAGTTTGCGAGAACAACAGATGTTTTTGATAGACTGCGGCAGCACGATATTGATGTGTCCGGCACTTATCTTGCCAATGCATATGAATACCGGAAGAGACAGTTTGAGAAACTGTATTTCTGGAATATTAACGGGACATTTGGAACCAAGTTATCTTTGCGGCACTCCATATGGGAACGTGATCCTACCAATGATTTGCGGGTGATTAAGTTCTGTTTGTCAGTACCGGAAGAACAATTCGTCCAGGATGGCGTGGACAGGTCACTCATCCGCAGGTCTATGAAAAATAATTTGCCTGACGATGTAAGAATGAACCTACGGATTCGAGGAGTACAAGGCGCGGACGGAATTCACCGGATGAAACCGTCCTGGGCTGTATTCATGGAAGAGCTGCAGCAGCTTAGTTCTGATACCGAATTATCCCGCTTCATCAATGTGCCAGTTTTAAAAGAAGCCATTTCAAAATTGAAGACTGAACCCCAATCCCGCCATATATTCGACGCCGATCTAAAAATTATTATGCGGAGCTTGATATTTCACCGATTTCTTACGAAATTTACGTAATTTGGTGGTAACTATGAGTGGTAGTCGAGGTTCTAGGCCTTGCCTATACAGATATTATAACGGTGAGGGGGTGAGAGCATGAAAAAAACGTGGGAAACGCCGGAATTGGAAGTTCTTGATGTGAAAATGACATTGGCAGGCCCGGGCAAAGCAATCCCTGACGCGGTACAGCCCGATGTGGATGATCCTGTGCAATACAGCTAATTTGCAAAAAATCATGACGGTTGACTGTATTGCTGCCCTTATATAAGTGTTGGAATGTATAAGGGCAGTATTTTTTTAAAACAGATTTCATAACCGTTTGGAGTGAATGGAATGATCATTACGAATCAGACAGCCGTCTACAAAGCCTTCGGATTAACGATATCAAGCGACATTCCTCTTCCTGAATTGCATGAGCATACATGCTGCCATGCAGATCATGTACATGTTTTTATCCAAAAAGCCGATTTGTCACAATTATGGAGCGAGTTTGCCGGACAACAAAAGATGTTCACTGTAAAAGATAATATCGTCATGTTTCAACTGCCTGATGTGGGGACGTTTTGCATTCAAGGTGGTGAAAGCATCCGCGTTTCTCCTGCAGAGGGAGCTGATCCGGATAAAATGCGTCTTTACATTCTTGGCACATGTATAGGCGTGATATTGCTGCAGAGAAAAGTGCTTCCCTTGCATGGGAGTGCTATAGCTATGAATGGAAAGGTGTATGCTGTTGTCGGAGAATCAGGAGCCGGTAAATCCACACTCGCTTCCGTACTGTTGAAACGGGGTTATCAGCTGCTGAGCGATGATGTTATTGCGGTAACGCTGACTCAAGACAATACGCCTTTGGTTATGCCGTCTTACCCGCGACAAAAGCTGTGGAAGGAAAGCATTGAACAGCTTGGGATGGAAGCCGCGGATTTTCAGCCATTATTCGAAAGAGAAAACAAGTTTGCCGTACCTGTAGCTTCCAGTTTTTATTCGGAACCGCTTCCGCTTGCTGGCATATTTGAGCTTGTCAAGGCACAGGATGATCAGCTTGGAATGCACCGGATCCAGGGACTTGAGCGGCTGTTTGTCTTGAATCGGCACACGTATCGCAAGTCGGTTATTGCTGCATTGGGATTATCGGAGTGGCACTTCAATATCTCAGTGATCTTATTGAGTCAACTTGATCTTTTCCGGTTGCAAAGACCGGGTTCCGGATTCACAGCTCCCAGCTTGGCTGATATGGTGATGTCCAAATTCGCTTGATTTGATACATTCGGTATCATAAATTACTAATGAAGAAATAAACATACACTATGTATCATTAAGGAGGGGCAGAGAATTTATGAAAAGTTATAACATTACTATAGACGATACGATATTTCAAACTAGCGGGAGCATTGCAAGTGATATGGACGGGGACAAAGTCATGATGAGTATCGAAAGCGGGAAATATTACAATCTTGGAAAAGTCGGAGGCAGAATTTGGGAGCTTGCCACATCGCCGGTCACTGTCAGTCAGATCGTTGAAACGCTTGTTGTCGAGTATGACATTGAGCGGGAGCTATGCGAACAGCAGGTGATCAGCTTTGTGGCAGCCTTATTTAAGGAAAACCTGATTCAGCTTGAGGAAGAAGTAAGCGTGTGAATTCCATGTGGAGCAAAGTAAAGAAATTGATTTCCTTACCCCCGTCAAAGCGCAAGCTGTTCATTGAAGCCTACTTTTACTTGGCATGGGCCCGTATTTTAAAGAGCCTGCCTTTCTCCAGGGTCGCTCCTGCCTTGGGAGCTTCCATGTTAGAGACTTCGTATACACATGACCCCTATCATGAACCGGCATTAAGAGCAGTCTCATTTGCAGTTCGGACGATGAGCCGGCATACGCTTTGGGAAAGCACGTGTTTGGTCAAGGCAATTGCCGCTATGAAGATGCTGGAACGGCGAGGAATTGAAAGCACGTTATATATGGGAACGGCCAAGGATCGTTCGGGTAAAATGATTGCTCACGCCTGGGTGCGCAGCGGCTCTCTGTACATCACCGGGTTCGAGGAAATGGAGAAGTTCACCGTGGTAGGCAAGTTCGGGAAACTATTGAATTCTAAAGCGGGCAGAAGGGGAATAAGCAAAGCATGAATCGTACATTTCATCTCAATACAGCACATTTTCCAAAGGAATTAACGCTGCTGCTTGAGTTGCTGCAGGAGCGTGATGAAACGGATATATCTGAAAAGGTGAAGGATCAGCTGTCCCATGTCGACTGGGATCGGTTTCTGGAGCTTGTTAGACACCATCGGGTATATCCGCTGATTTATTTAACGTTGAAGAAGGTAGACAAAGAGTTGATTCCGGCGTCAATTTTGCAAAATCTTCATTCAGATTACATAAAGAATACGTTCCAAATGCTTCATCTAAGCGGTGAGATGGAGAAAGTTTGTAAAGCTTTTAACGAAAGCGGAATTAATTCACTCATGTTGAAAGGGCCTATGCTTGCTGAAGCATTATACGGGGATGTATCGCTTCGAACATCGAGAGATTTGGATATTTTGATTCATGTAGAGGATATTGAGAAATCAGAAAGGATTCTTGAGAACTATGGATATCAATTAAAAGATGAATTTCCTCGTATTTTAGGTGACTGGAAGTGGAGAACTCACCATATCAATTATTATCATCCGCAAAAAAAAATTGAAGTTGAACTGCACTGGAGATTGAAATTGGGCATCGGTAATGAACCAGACTTTAAAGAGCTCTGGGAACGGAAAGTCCGCAGCTCTCTTACATCTGAGCCGGTCTATTCGCTTGGGGAGGAAGATCTCTTTCTATTTCTTACTTCCCATGGGGCCCGGCATGCCTGGTCTCGCCTTCGTTGGCTGGTCGATATCGACCGTTTGGTAAGGAGGGGGCTGAGGTGGGAAAGTGTATGTTCTCTGCTCAAGAAGCATCATAACCTTCATATCGGAGGACAATCGTTGTTACTGGCTTCAAAGCTGCTTCAGACACCGCTAACGCAAACTATGGATTCTTTAATATGTAACAGACATGCTTATCAAATTGCGCAACAATCCATTTTTTTTATAAAAGAGAAAGCAGATTTATTTCCGACTGCCCCCAAATATTTAACAGGCCGCTTAAACCGTTATCTCATTTCGCTTATGCCGTTATCTCAAAAATATAAATATTATATTAGCATACTTCATCCGACTTCTTACGATGCAGAGCTGCTGCCGCTGCCAAAACCGCTACATTTCATATATTTCCCCTTACGACCTTTTTTATGGTTTTGGCGGCAAATGAAGCAGAGGACGCATGCTTAAGGGAGGGGAATATGGGACACATCCTGTTGTTTGTGAACAAATTACATGCTTTTGCCGGCATTAAACTATATTTGAATCTGCTCTGCATGATCATAATCAGTTTACTTGACGGGATCGGGATATTTCTGCTTGTGCCTATGCTTAGTTTAATCGGGATATTTGATGTTCATCTAGGAAACGTATCATTTACTTCCATTTTTGATGCGATGCTGCGGACGATCCCCACTGCATATCAGCTTGCTGTCATTTTAGGCAGTTTTATATTCGTTATTTCAGCCCAGGCTCTATTACAGAAAAATCAGTCCGTGCTGGATGCCAAAATTCAACAAAGTTTTATGCGAAGTTTAAGACTGGATATTTATCAGGCTTTGCTGAAGGCGAACTGGATTTTTCACCTGAAGAGAAGAAAGTCGGATTTTCAGCATATTTTGACATCTGAGTTAGGCAGAGTAAATCATGGAACAACTCTTTTTCTGCGGCTTATCACATCCATTACGTTCATGGTTATCCAAATTGGCATCGCACTGTGGTTATCCGCCAAGATGACCTTATTGGTTCTCTTATGCGGGATTTTACTGGCTTTTATTTCACGAAAATTTATTAAGCATGCTAAAGAATATGGGAATAAAACAACTGAACTATCTAAAAATTACTATGCAGGAATAAACGATCAATTAAACGGGATTAAAGATATTAAGAGCAACTTGCTTGAGCAAGCTCATATCTCCTGGTTTCACAAATTGAATCATGATATTGAATCAAATGTAATCGAACAAGTCCAAGTACAATCGAACTCCCAATTATTATATCGAGTATCTTCAGCCATACTGATCGGATTATTTATTTATTTATCACTGAAAATATTTCATGTACAATCCGGTCAATTGATGATCATTATCATTCTGTTTTCACGTTTATGGCCGAGATTTACGGGAATACAATCAAATTTGGAACAAATGGCCTCGACTCTCCCCGCATTCAGGAACTTGGTCGATATACAGAAAGAATGTGAAAGTGCTGTTGAATCGATAGCTTTAGACTGCCTCCATAGATCGAATCCCTTCCGGGTGAAAGCAGGGATTGAGTGCCGGGGCGTTTACTTCCGATATGACCAGAGCCAGGAATTCTACGCCCTTAATAATATCAATTTGTTCATTCCAGCTTACCGGATGACAGCTATTGTCGGCAAGTCCGGTGCGGGCAAAAGCACTTTAATAGATACATTGATGGGGCTTTTACGTCCTGAAAGAGGGGAAATGTCGGTTGACGGAATACGGCTTACGGAAGAAACGGCACTTTTATTAAGGAGTTCCATCGGATATGTACCCCAGGATCCGTTCCTGTTTCATACAACCATTAGAGAAAACCTTATGATGATGAATCCGGAGGCGAGCGAAGAACAGTTATGGGAAGCATTACAGGCATCCGCTGCAGATGAGTTTATTGAACGTCTTCTGCTTGGTCTTGACTCCGAGATCGGTGACCGCGGTGTCCGGCTTTCCGGGGGGGAAAGACAACGGTTGATCCTTGCCAGAGCGCTCTTGCGAAGACCTTCCATTCTCGTGCTGGATGAGCCTACAAGTGCATTAGATGCTGAAAATGAAAAAAGAATACAAGAGGTCCTGAACAGACTTAAGGAAGAGATGACCATCATAGTCATTGCTCATCGGCTTTCCACGATTCGAAACGCCGATCAGGTGCTTGTGCTGGAAGACGGCCAAATCATTCAAGAAGGCGGATACCAACAGCTTTCTAAAGAAGTGAATGGAGTATTTGGCCAGCTGTTAAGGTATCAAACAGAAATGAACATTTAAACAGGAAAAAGAAATGAATGCGCTTTCGATAAAAAACGACAACGGAAAATATATTTTCGCTTGACATGATACTATTCGTATCATAGAGTAAAGTTATACATAAAATGATACCAATTGTATCTAAGATCTGATTTCATTCAACCATTCTGAATAGAAAACAGATCTTTAGGGGAGGAGATTAAACGATCATGAGGGAGTCGTCCATGGAGATTAAGGAGTATGCAGCAGTTTTATGGAAGAGGCTGTGGCTTATCGTTGTGTGTGTGGTTGTTGTTACTTTTGCAGCAGGTATTTATAGTTATTTCTTTACTAATCCATCATATCAGGCGTTTTCCAAAATAATTGTTAATAAATCCAAGGAAAGTCAGCTTGATCTGAATGAAGTCAATTTAAATATTCAATTGGTCAATACATATAAAGAGATTGTTTTGACCTATGCGGTGATGGACCGGGTTGTCCAGAAGCATCCTGAACTGGGGCTAACGGCGGAACAATTAATGGGGAAAATTAACATCGGTACTGTTAATGATTCACAAGTCATGACGTTATCCACGCAGGATCTTTCTTATGATAACGCCATAAAAACCGTTAACGCAGTGGCATCGGTATTTAAAGAAACGGTCCCAACCATTATGAGTGTCGACAATGTGGAGATTCTTAGCGAGGCAAGGATTGCACATGACGTTTCTCCGAACCCTATTTTAAATGTCGTGATTGCTTTTTTAGTAGCACTAATGTTATCGGTCGGTACCGCATTCCTTCTTGAATATCTGGATGACACCGTTAAAAGTGAGGCAGATATCACCGGGCTCCTTGGAGTGCCAACGTTCGCCGTTGTTCCTGTGATTACGAGGGAAGACCTGGTTCCACAGGATCAAAAACTAAACAAGCAAAATGTGGAGGGAGCTCCTTATGCGACAGTTAACTCTTAAATACCCCTTGGCTATGGATATGAACCCGACTTCATTTATAGCAGAATCCTACCGCTCGTTACGAACGAATATCGAGTTTTCATCTTTCGATCATGATTTGAAGACAATTGCTGTTACTTCAGCCAGTCCCTTGGAAGGCAAAACGACAACAGCGGTGAATATGGCAACGGCTTTCGCCCAAGCCGGGGAAAATGTAGTCCTGATCGATGCCAATTTTCGCAAACCGACCATTCACAGTATCTTTAACAAGGATAATCGTGGCGGACTTTCCAATATTATTGCCAAACAATACTCTGTTCATGAAATGGTACAGGAAACGCCTATTGATAACCTGTCGCTGATCACATCGGGACCTGTTCCTCCCAATCCTTCGGAAATGCTCTCTTCCCGTTACTTCACGGAAATGCTGGATGAGCTGAAGGTGAATTATTCCATCGTCGTTATTGATACGCCGCCTGCTTTAATTGTTACAGACGCCCAGGTTGTTGCCGCCCAATGTGACGGGGTTATTCTCGTTGTGAATGCAGGGAAAGCAAAGCGCGAGGCTGTTGTCAAGGTGAAAGAACATTTGGAACATGCCCGGGCGAGACTTCTGGGTGTCGTGCTCAACAATGCAAAACGCAATAAAAGAAATAAACAAGAGAATTTTTATTACGAAAACAGAGCTTAGGGGCATTTAACCCGGAACAACATCGTTTCTTATTCAAATTTAATAGGAAATAACTATATAAAATTAATATTCTATAGGTAATGTCTACTGCACCTTTATCACTGTAGGCACTCGGCCATGCTGTGGGTTCATGGAACCTTAGACGTTGATCGTCGGTGGTGTGGCGTGAGGATGGGTTTGATGCCTATTTTATTTTTAAGAACTATAGAAAAAAAACGGAGGGAAACAATCAATGAAGAAGGTACGCAAAGCAATCATTCCAGCAGCCGGGTTAGGCACCAGGTTTTTACCCGCTACCAAGGCAATGCCGAAAGAAATGCTGCCGATTATCAGCAAACCTACTATTCAGTACATCGTTGAAGAAGCGATGGAATCGGGGATAGAGGATATCATCATTGTAACGGGCAAGGGAAAGCGTGCGATCGAGGATCACTTCGATCACGCGTTCGAGCTCGAAACCAACTTGGTGGAGAAGGGGAAGCTGAAACTGCTTGAAGAAGTACGCCGGCCCTCCAGCGTAGACATTCACTATATTCGCCAGAAGGAACCGAAGGGGCTTGGGCACGCGGTATGGTGCGCAAGACGTTTTATTGGTGACGAGCCTTTCGCCGTTCTCCTGGGAGACGATATCGTACATAGCGATATTCCTTGCTTGAAACAGCTGATTCAACAGTATGAGAGAACCGGCACATCGGTAATCGGAGTACAGCCGGTACCAGATCAAGACACTACCCGATACGGTATTATCGATCCGCTAACCCAAAATGACCGGCTGTATCAAGTCGGCACCTTTGTGGAGAAACCGCCGCTTGGGACCGCGCCGTCCAACCTGGCGATTATGGGGCGTTATGTTCTAACACCTGAAATCTTTGAAATATTGTCTGCTCAGGAGAAAGGGGCCGGCGGAGAAATACAACTGACGGACGCCATTCAGAAATTGAATCATATTCAGGGCGTTAATGCCTTTCATTTCGAAGGCATCCGGTATGATGTTGGCGATAAACTTGGCTTTATCCTGACAACTTTAGATTATGCGTTAAGGGACAGCGAGCTCTGCGGAGAATTGTTGAACGCGATGGAAGCTATTGTATATAGCAATCTGGTGCGCACGCAATGAATCTGACAAAGGGGGAGCAGGGGATGCAAGATTATACTCAAGAAGCTCAACTTGCTGAAACAGGCAGGTATGTTCCTACTACAGCTAAAAACCCGAAATTTTATCTGGCATCCAAGAGAACTCTGGATATTCTTGGGGCGTTGTTTGGCATTGTATTTTTGCTCCCTGTGTTGATTCTGGTTGCATTACTAATTAAGTTAGAGGATCCCAAAGGTCCGGTTCTATTCAAGCAACAGAGAATAGGAAAGAACGGAAAAGCTTTCAACATGTATAAATTCCGTTCCATGGTGTCGAATGCGGAGCAGCTGCTTGAGAAATTGTTGGACAAAAATGAAGTCAGTGGCTTGATGTTCAAGATCAAAGAGGACCCGCGGATTACGAAAATAGGCAAAATCATAAGGAAAACGAGCCTGGACGAATTGCCACAGCTGTTTAACGTACTGAAAGGTGAAATGAGCCTGGTAGGTCCAAGGCCACCATTGCCGAGAGAAGTAAAGGAATATAACTCATTTCATTGGAAAAGACTTGCGGTTACTCCAGGATGCACAGGCTTGTGGCAGGTAAGCGGGCGTAATCACGTCGGATTTGAAGAAATGGTAGAGTTGGATATTCAGTATATTCAGAACCGAAATATGGCCTATGATATGAAAATAATTTTATTAACCTTTAAAGTGCTATTCGGCTCTGATAATGCGTTTTGAAGAATCGTCTGTATAGATTTTATATTTATGTATGCCTGGAGGTAGTCGAATGAAAATACTCCACGTCTCTTTAGGTCTGCCTCCTTACCGAACTGGTGGACTGACAAGATACTCCGTTGATTTAATGGTAAACCAGGTTTCATTATCTCATCGAGTTGGTTTGCTTTATCCAGGCCATTTTAAGTTTGGCGGTAAATCTCAAATCATAAGTAATGGCATGTATAAGGGAATAGATGTTTATGAAATCGTTAATCCTCAACCGGTTTCATTGCTTGGTGGTATTAAAAATGCTGAAAGGTTTCTGCGGCAAGCTTCAAGAAGCACTTATATAAACTTTTTGAACCATTACAAACCGGACATCATTCACATACATACACTGATGGGTATTCATAAGGAGCTTCTTGAAGCAGCCAGGGAACTGGGAATTAAAATGGTTTTTACTTCGCATGATTATTTCGGGATCTGTCCAAAGGTTAATTTAATGGATTGGACTGGTAACCTATGTGATGATTATGAAAATGGTTTGAAATGTATAAAATGTAATCAACATGGGTACAGTATGCTGAAAATTACGATTATGCAATCGAAGATATACAGAGAATTAAAATATAATCCACTTATGAGTAAAATACGTGCAAAGCAAGTGGATAAACAAAAAGTTGTGGTGAATAGGGGATTGGAGGAAAAGGTTAATTCTTCTGACGCTTCATTGGCTGATAGCTACGTTAAACTGAGACATTACTATAATGAAATGCTCTCCTTGGTGAACACATTTCACTTTAATAGTACAGTAGCTCAGAGAGAATATGAGAAATATATTGCTCCAAAAGGAAAGGTTATATCCATCACACACCAAAATATACAAGATTCCAGAGAAGTAAAAAATTACACAGATCATACGAAACCTTTATATGTATCATACCTTGGACCGGTTGATCAATATAAAGGTTTTTATATGTTACTTCATGCTCTGGAGCAATTAAAGGATCGGGATGATTGGAAATTAAGGGTCTACGGTGATGTCGAGCCAACAGGAATTCAATATGATGCAGATAAGGTCCATTTTTTTGGAAAATATCAGCATCATCAGCTCAATGAAATCTTTAAGGAAACGGATCTCTTAATCATTCCAAGTATTTGGAAGGAAACCTTTGGTTTCATCGGTTTAGAGGCATTGTCCCATGGGGTACCGGCACTCGTTACAGATTGTGTTGGTTTTAAGGACCTGATTCAGGACGGTGTTACAGGCATGGTATGCAAGCCTAATTCGGAAGATCTGGCAAAACACCTGACCTCCGTTTTGGACCATAGGGAAACGCTTGTGCAAATGAACAGAAATATCGTTAGCAGCGATTTCAACTTTTCCATGAGTTGGCATACAACCGCAATCATTGATTTATACAAGAGTACCATGTTGGATACGGGCGATATTGTCGAGGAGGGGCGGATTGAACATGAACCAATCCAATGTTAGGGTAGCCTTTTGTGGTACAAGAGGGCTTCCGGCCAATTACGGAGGATTTGAAACAGCGGTAGATGAAATAACAAAAAGCTTTGTGAAAAACGGTATTCACTGTGCAGTTTTTTGCAGAGGGGATAAGGAACAGAATATGAATAGGGGAACGTACGAAGGAAGAGAATTAGTTTACATAAAAGGAAGTAAGCACAGAAAGCTTGATACCTTTATCTCCTCCATTCATACAGGGTTATATTTAATTAAACACAGGAAAGAATATGATTTCATTTTTTGGTTCAACAATGCTAATTTTCCGGGAATTCTTTTAACTTTGCTTACAGGCGTAAGAATGGCAGTCAATACGGATGGCCTTGAATGGAGAAGAGCAAAATGGTCTCCCCCCTTCAAGGCCTATTATTTTTTATCTTCCTTTTTCATTTGTTTGCTGTGCAAAACTCTGATATCTGATTCGGTTTCGATTCAAAACTACTATAAGAAGGCATTCAAGAAGAAGACACAGTTTATCCCCTATGGCGCTCCTGAAACCAAAGCGTATGGCAGTGAAATGAAGAAGGAGATTCTCGGGAAATACGGCTTGGAAGAGGGGAAGTATTTTTTGCAAATTACACGTTTTGAACCGGACAATCTGCCATTGGAAATTATCAAACAATTTCAACACTCTCTTTTAGGAGATCTCGGGTATCAATATGTGTTGATTGGATTGAAGGATGAGACGGAATATGCCATGAAAATTAAAGCGGAATCGGGGACAAGTGGGGTCAAGGTGCTGCCGGCTAATTATGACCCAACGGAACTGACCGTTTTGAGGAATTGTGCTTATTGTTACGTACATGGAAATTCGGTCGGCGGAACAAATCCGGCATTACTGGAAGCCATGCAATCGACTAAGCGGATCTTGGCCATTGATTGTCCCTTCAGTGAAGAAGTCTTGGGTGCCAATGGAAAACGGTTTACCATTGGGAACCTGAGTCAAGTTTTTATGGATTCATTACATTTGGAAGACCAGTCATTATCTATGAAACACCGGATTAAACTACACTATCAATGGGATAAGGTTGCAGAGTCTTATAAAAATATTACACAAGAAAAATCGGCAAATTATGTGGTGGTAACGACTACCCATGAAGGAGCAAAGGTAACCAGTTAATTCTGCTGAATGTAACCAGAACTATATAAAAGGAGTTTGAAAAAATGAACATCATTATCTCTAATGCATACTGTTACCTGAATAAAGGGGATGCTGGCATTATTAGAGCCATGGTACAGGAGTTTAAGAAAGAATATCCGGATTCGAACATTAAGGTGATCTCCTTATACAAGGATCTGGATCAGGGCAAATATGGGGACTGTGAAGTTATCGATTGCTTGATTACACCGTATCAAGGGAAGAGCAGACTAATGAAGACAATAAGAAATGTCTTCTTATTCTGTTTGATTTATTTGCTGAATGTCCTTGGCGTCCCGTTTAATTCTACGTCAAAGGACATAAAAAATGCGGATATTGTGGTGAGCTGTGGGGGCGGGTATTTAAAAGCCAGGAATCTCGCCCAATTTTTAGGTGATTTTATGTATCATTATGTCCAATTTACTACAGCCCTGCAATTCAGAAAAAAACTCGTCATCTATGCACAAACTGTCGGAACATTCGGAAATGCATTTGTTAAATCAAGAATCAAGAATCTGTTGAAGAAGTCATCTTTAGTTCTTCCGCGGGAACCTATTTCCTATAACTATTTGTGTGATTTTATCCCCGATGCCAAGAATTATTTCCACACAAGTGATATTGCGTTCCTTCTTGAGAAGAAAGAAGTGAATGTCGATATCCCTTTTCAGCAAAAATTAAAAATCGGGATTACTATGCGTACATGGAATTTTCCTGGTGAAGCAGATCGGGCCGGCTTGCTTGAAAACTATAAATTGGCGGTAATAAACACGATTAAGCATATTTCTGCAAATTACAATGCAAGTATTTATATCATGCCACAAGTCATCGGCCCTGGGCCGGACAATGATTTGTTGATTAGCAGAGAGGTATATCAGGAGTTTTTAAATATCGATTCCGTTCATTTGGTCGATGACGATTTATCGCCAGAAGAATTGAAATACGTGTATTCAAAAATGGACTTATTCATTGGTACCCGGATGCATTCCAACATCTTTGCTTTATCAGAACTTGTACCTTGTGTGGCTATATCTTACGACCTGAAGACCGATGGTATCATGCAGGCCGTTGGTTTAGGCGATTATGTATTAGATATTAAAGGAATTCAGGAGAGGGAACTCATCCAAAAGGTGGATCGCGCTATTCATTCCCTTGATTCCATGAAAGAGATCCTTGCCCTGTCCGTTCCGAAAATTAAAGATAAATCCAGGCTTAACAATGTTCTTTTGAATCAATTAATCAAGGGTCAACTGCCCAAAATAGTGGGCTAATAAAGGAGCGAAACTGTGAAAAAAAAGAACATTTTGTTCATAGGAGCTTTTCAGGAGCCGGGTGGAGAAGAAGAAGTGATTACCTATTTATTTAAAAACGTAGATCAGAGTCAATTTACGCCTTATCTTTGTGGCCCGGCAAGAGCTGATTTCTTTCAAAAACATTCCATCGGCAAGGAGCAATTATTGGATTTGGAAATGAAAAATATTTATGATATTAAATCCATTAATAAATTAAGGCATTATATTGACCACTACGACATTGATATTGTTCACTCTCATGGCAGCAGAGGCGGTCTGTTTGGAAGGGTCGCAGGCTTTTTATCAAAGAAAAAGCCTGTAAATATCTGGACCCTGCATCTGTTGATTAACGAAAACCGTTATACGATTTCCAAGTCCAGAAGACTGACTTACACGATGATTGAGTCAGTTTTGGGCAAAATCATGACCGACCAAATCATTACCGTTTCAAACGACTTGAGGAGGAAATATGAACAACTACATAATATTAAAAATATAATAACGATTCACAATGGAATCGATATTCAAAAATATAATTACGAAAAACCAAATAACAATACTACGGATAAAAATAATATTTTGGATAAAAAGAGTGAATTGACGTTCGGCTTTGTTTCACGTTTATCCAAACAAAAGGGCATCCCTTACTTAATTCAAGCGTTCAATCAGGTTGTAAAGGATCCTGGTTATACCAACAGGATCAAACTGCAAATCGTCGGTACGGGTGATCAGGAAATGGAAGTTAGACGTATGGTGAAAGAATTGGAGCTTGAGGCGCATGTATCATTGCTGGGCTTCCGAACGGATATTCCCGAAATTCTGGCAAGTATTGACGTGCTGGTGCTGCCCTCTATGTTCGAGGGTTTCCCGATGGTTATTCTGGAAAGTCTTTGTGCGGGAACTCCTGTGATCGCTTCGAGTGTGAACGGTGTACCGGAGGTGATTCAGCATCATGTCAACGGCCTGCTGGTAGAGCCGAGAAATGTAGAGCAACTGGCGGAGAGCATGAAATTTTATTTGGACCATCCTGAAAAAATCATCGAACATGGAAAACAAGGACAGTCATTAGTGCATCATTCCTTTACGAAAGAGGTAATGATGAATAAGCACATGGATTTGTATCAATCCTTGTTACAGGTCAATTGACGTGAAGAAAAACATTACATTCTTGTTTGTTGTGATCATCATGCTCTCCCTTATTGCCAAGCTATCAGGGCTGATACGAGAATCCGTAACGGGTTACTATTTCGGGGCAGGCGAGGAACTTGATATTTTTTACTTTGTATATTCCATACCCGAATTGTTTATGACCGGAATTGTTGCAGCTCTTTCCATTGCAATCATCCCAACGTTATCCCAAAAGGAACCGTTATTTGGTTTGGATAACAGGAGATTCATATTTAACCTGGTGATCATCGGGTCAATTTTCTTTGTTTTCATATGTTTGCTTGCTATGTTATTTAGTCATTCAATCATAGGTTTTCTTATGAGAAATACGAGCGATAAATTTAGCTATTCTTTTGTTTATAATGTATACCTCATCTCCATGATCCAATTGATTCCTACGTTTTTATTAGGCGTTTTGCAAAGTATCGTGACGAAACAGGAAAAATATAAAACGGTAACGCTCATAAGCATCCCATTTAACGCCTTCATTATATTATCCATCTTGTTCTATTCCGATCATTTGGGTGTGCAATCGATTGGACTTGGAATGCTGGGAGCCGTCCTGGTTCAAGTGCTTACATTATGGTGGATCCTTCGCAAAGACGGCTTAAATCTTCAATCGTATAAGGTGGACTTCAAATTCGACAGTACCATGAAAAACTTCATGTATCTCCTGCTGCCTGTCTATTTCGGGACCATTATCCAACGGGTCGGCATCTTCGTTGACCGGACGATTGCCAGCACTTTGCAAACCGGCAGTATATCGGCGTTATCCTATGCGGATCGATTAATCCAGATGGTCATCATGATCGTCATCAATACGATTGGGATGATTATGTTCTCGAAAATTTCATCTGCGAAAGATGATCCTTCACACAGCAGCGAGATTATGAACAAATCCATAATATTCAGCTTTGCGTCCATACTGCCCATTACTTGTTACCTTCTTGTTTATGGCCGTGATATTATCAACATTTTATTTAATAGAGGAGAATTTGACGAGCAGGCATTAAATTTAACAACGATGGCTCTATGTGGATATAGTATCGGACTCATAGGGATATGCATCAGGTATTTATTGAACCGTGTATATTTTGTACACAATAATGTGAAGACACCGACGATCAATACCATCGTATTTTGTATCGTGAACATTGTTCTTAGCATCATATTAGCTCGATTTTTCAGTTTACTCGGAATTGCAATCGCCTATTCGCTTACCATGATTCTGTCAAGTGCAGCGTTGGTTATTGACGTGCATAAGCGATATAAAATCATGTCAAGCATTCGTTGGGGGAATTGCGTAAAAATTGCTTTGCTATCGGCGGTTCTGCTGGGCTTCTGGATGATGCTGAACATGCTGCTTCCAAATGGTCTTGGCTCACTGGTTAAAATTGTTATTTCAGCAATAAGCGGCGCATTTCTGTTCACAGTCATGCTATCGATCGTCAAAGTAGAAGGCTTGAATGTAATGCAATTCATTCGTCAGGTTCAACGTAAATTCGTGCGCAATCCTGTTCGTAAAGAAGTGATGTAGGTTCATTCAATATATTTCAGAGGGGAGAACTTTTCTATGAAAGGTATTATTCTTGCAGGTGGGACAGGTTCAAGGCTTTATCCGTTAACGAAAGTCACAAACAAGCATTTATTGCCAGTAGGTCCGTATCCAATGATTTACCATGCTGTGCACAAATTAAAAGAAGCAGGAATTATCGATATTCTCATCATTACGGGACGTGAGCATATGGGGGATGTCGTCAATTTATTGGGAAGCGGCTATGAGTTTGAAGTGTCATTTTCTTATAAAGTTCAGGACCAGGCAGGCGGCATCGCACAAGCATTGGGGCTGGCTCAAGGTTTTATTAGGGATGAACCGATGGCAGTCATACTTGGAGATAATATTTTTGCGGATGATATTACACCTTACATCGATAATTATCGCTTACAAGGTGCAGGCGCAAAAATTTTGCTCAAAGAGGTGCATGACCCGGAAAGATACGGTGTAGCTGAATTGGACGGTTCCAAGATACGTTCTATTGAAGAAAAACCTAAGCAGCCCAAAAGCTCATATGCCGTAACAGGTATTTACATGTATGACGCCGCTGTCTTCGATATTATTAAGTCTTTAAAACCGTCCAGCCGGGGTGAGCTTGAGATTACAGATGTCAATAACGCGTATATTGAGCAAGACCAGCTTACTTATGACATTTTACAAGGATGGTGGACAGATGCAGGAACACATGAATCCTGGGGAAAAGCCAATGAATTGCTGCGTGGTGAAAGTTTTGATCTGAATTTCGGGCGTCAAATGGCTATTTCCACAAAATAAGGAGTATACAACAAAATGAAAATGATAAAAACGAAGTTGGACGGAGTCCTGGTTATCGAAACCGATGTATTCGGAGATCACCGGGGCTTTTTTACGGAAAGCTATAACCAGGAAAAGTTCCATCATGCGGGAATCAACCATCACTTTATTCAAGATAATCACTCGCTCTCAACCCAATCGGGGACATTGCGGGGACTGCATTTTCAGTTGCCCCCGAAGGCTCAGACTAAATTAGTTCGTGTGGTAACAGGGGCAATATATGACGTCGTGGTGGATATCAGAAAAGACTCCAAAACCTTCGGTCAGTGGATTGGCGTTATATTGAGTGAGTCCAATAAACGGCAGCTGTTAGTGCCGGCAGGGTTTGCCCACGGATTTTGCACGATTGTTGAGAATACACATGTACTTTACAAAGTCGATGAATATTATTCTAAAGAACACGATAGGGGCTTACTGTGGAATGACCCGGAAATCGGTATCCATTGGCCAACCGATGATCCTGTGTTATCAGACAAGGATAAGCTGCATCCCACCATAAATGAGTCGGAAGGCATGCTTTTTTAAATAGGGAGGAATGAAAGCCAATGAATATACTGGTCACAGGCGGAGCTGGATTTATCGGCAGCAATTTTATCAGATATATGATAAACAAATACCCGGAGTATGTGATTGTGAATTTCGATCATTTAACCTATGCAGGCAATTTGGAAAACCTCAAGGATATCGAGCTTCATTCAAATTATTACTTTGTTAAAGGGAATATCTGTGATGCTGATACAGTAAATCATGTGGTACGAAACTATGATATTGAAATGATTATAAATTTTGCAGCAGAGTCACATGTTGATCGAAGCATTGCTGACCCTGGTGTGTTTATACACACTAATGTAACCGGAACTCAAGTGTTGCTTCACGCTGCGAAAGAGTGTGGAATTAAGAAGTATGTGCAGATATCAACGGATGAAGTGTATGGTTCTCTCGGGGAGACAGGTTATTTTACGGAAGAAACCCCGCTATCCCCCAATAGTCCATACTCTGCCAGCAAAGCAGGTGCTGACTTGCTTGTTCTTGCTTATCACGAAACCTTCGGCTTGAATGTCAACATTACCCGCTGCTCGAACAATTATGGACCATACCATTTTCCTGAAAAGTTAATACCGCTAATGATCACCAATGCGCTTGCAGATCAAACTCTGCCTGTATACGGTGACGGAATGAACGTGCGAGATTGGCTGCATGTCCTGGATCATGCGGCAGCAATTGATTTGGTAGTACATCAAGGGCAATCGGGGGAAGTTTATAACATAGGAGGCCATAATGAAAAGCGTAATATTGAAATTGTTGAAATCATATTAGAACATCTAAATAAACCAAAAGAATTGATTCGATATGTTCAGGATCGTCTGGGTCATGACAGGCGTTATGCCATTGATGCAACAAAAATTGAAAAAGAGCTCGGCTGGAGACCGGCTTATACATTTGAGTCAGGATTGATTAGCACCATTGAATGGTACCTTAACAACCAGGAATGGTGGAAAAGGATAAAATCTGGTGATTACATGGAGTATTATTCCAAACAATATGGAGAGTCGCTGCATGGATAAATATAAAATTATTGTAACAGGTGCTAATGGTCAGCTTGGAGTTGATGTGGTTGAGCATCTTAAGAAACATGGACATGTTGTTTATGGTTATGGACGAGAAGAACTGGATATTACAAACCATAGTCAAGTAAGCCATGTTCTCCATGATATACGGCCGGAAGTCGTTGTTCACTGTGGGGCATACACGAAAGTTGATCAAGCGGAAGCAGAGCCGGAGCAAGCTTATTTGGTAAACGGGTATGGTACACGAAATATTGCCGTAGCTGCAGAAGCCATAAATGCAAAACTTGTGTATTTAAGTACAGATTATGTTTTTAACGGCAATGCAGAGACGCCTTATGATGAATTTGAAACCATTGAACCTATTAATGTCTATGGACGTTCTAAACGAATGGGAGAATGCTTTGTAGAACGTCTGCATAAAAAGCACTTTATTGTCCGTACCTCATGGGTTTACGGAGAGCATGGCAGCAATTTTGTGAAGACGATGGTTAAGTTGGGCTTGGAGAAGAAAACGGTTTCGGTTGTAAACGACCAGATTGGCTGCCCTACCTATACAAAGGATTTGGCTGAGGGCATAGGCAGGCTGTTAACAACAAACAAGTATGGCACTTATCATATTTCCAACTCCGGTCATTGTTCCTGGTATGAATTTGCTGAAGCAGTGTTTAGATTAACAGGCATTGAAACAGAGCTTGTTCCAGTTACATCGGAGCAATTTGTCAGACCGGCAAAGCGGCCGAAATATTCGGTGTTCAATCATATGGCCTTAAAATTAAACGGTTTTCCTACGTTAAGGCATTGGGAGGAAGGCTTGAACGATTTCTTAAAAGCTTCAATTTTGGAGGGCTTGAATCGGGCTGAAGATCGATCTGAAATGAAGGGGAAAACAGGATGAAATTCCTGGAATATGAGAAAGGAGATAGGTCTAAATCCATAAGTAAGAAGTGAAAAAAGTTCTACAACCAACAAAGGATTTGTTGGGATGTTGGACTCAGTCCGGTTTGAGACACAAAGCATTGGATGGCCGGTATTCAAAGAGAACATGTATAGCACACTTGCGACCAATGTATTAGCCGGAACGGAATGCGAGTCATCAGATCAACAAGAATTGAATGATTTCAACAGAAATTATCAATTTCCTCTCTACAAGTTTCGTCAAACATTTTCTATCGGATACGGTATGATATTCCTAAAGAAATGGATGCGATGACTTTCGTTCCTTATCTGGGCACCTTAGGACGTTAGGAGCAAGTGGTGCAACCGGCCTTTCTACTTGTACTTAAAATAATTGTGGAATTATTTGTATTTTTTTGCATAAAAAAATAGTTCCCGTTGTTAGAGAGGAAGGTTGTGAATATGTGTGATGATGGCAAGGTGGTACTTGAAGTAAAAGAAGTTTTGGATTATCTCGGAATAAGGTATGAAAAATGGAGAGAGTTTAGCGAAACGCACGAGACGCACTTCCAGGATCAGGCTGAAGATCCGAAAGACATATTGCCCGAAAGGCATATTAAATGATTTGTTATCTCCCGGTGCGGTGAAAGGCATTTACATAATCAACCCTTAGTGATACAATTAGTATTGTTTAGATACAAAATGTATCACTAAGGAGGAATACATATGCAGAAGTATATTGAAAAAAACGTAAAATATCGACTGCGGGACCAGAGGCAAGAAGAGGAAACCCTATGGAAATAGTGATCTCAAAAGCCAAGTTTCCGTTATTGATTATTATTTTAATATCGTTAGTCTCGTTTGCTTTATCCATGAACCTGATTATAGGGATATGTGCAATTGTAGCCATTGCTCTAACTTATGTTGCTTTTCGTATCGGGATTAAGAAGTTTCTACTATCAAGCATTGTGCTCGTCATTATTTTACCTCCAATAAACTTTTTGCCACCATCGTTGAACATCGGTGTCATTAACCCTCTAACAGCTTTGATTATGTTAGGATTTGCAATTTCAGTATTGTATAAATTTAAAAGAACGGATTTAAATTTGAAGGCTCCGTACTTTTGGTTGTTTATAACATTTGTATTAACTATGCTCTCCAGTGTTTTTAATGCATACTATCCAAGCGAAGCAGTTTATCAATCATTACGTTTTATAATGGGATCATTGTTCGTGTATATGTTGATTAGCTATCTATTAAAAAACAAGATGGAGATTAGATTTTTAATTAACACCATCATCACCATCATCAGTATACATTCAGTATACTCTATTGTTGAATATGTATTTGAATACAATTTTATATTTTACGATATTTTGCAACAGAAATTATCCAATCTCGAACAGTTTAGACGAGTATACCGCGCTTATGGTACTACAGGATTGCCTAATGTGCTGTCATGCTTAATAGTAACTGTTGTTCCACTGATCATATATAAATTCAAGGAATCCAAAAAATGGACATATTTTGCGGTCCTAGCAGTCAATCTTGCGGCGCTCTACTGTACCATGTCTAGGGCTGGTGTAGCGGTCTTAGTAGTTACAGGATTATTATACTTTTTGATTAAAAAGAATCGAACAAAAACTTTATATCTTGGAGTAATACTGATTAGCATTGGAGTATTAATGGGATGGAATTATATTGGTGCCCAAAATGTTGAGCTAGAAAAGTTGGAACTTCGTTGGGATATAAATAATATCAAAGAAAGCGGATCATATTGGCATCGAATGTATAAACTTGAAAGTGCCAAATTGATATTACAAGACAGACCGTTCTTTGGAATAGGATTTGGCAATTATCCATATGTATCGGATCATTCTGAATATTTAGCTATTTCAGATCCTAACGCCTTAAACACATTTGATAATATGTACCTTAAAATTGTCTCAGAAACGGGTGTTGTCGGTTTTTCAGTATTTGTACTTTTGATCGGGGTAATGTTAACTAGTATAATTCGTGGAATCCGGTTTGCAAGCGGGGAAGGCCGCATTTTGTTAGGGTGCATTGTTTTTTCAATTATTTCATTTTTAATTTACTCCGTAATCCTTGAAACATTCTTCTGGAACAGTTTAAACATTATATTTTGGATACTTGTAGCGGTAGGATTAAAAATTGTGAGTCTTGACAGAGCAGATTATTACAGAAATTCTGAGGTTGGAACTAACTGAATTATGTTTCCATGCCCTTCTCGATACAGAGTTGGGTCTTTTTCATGCCTTTAAATGTAATGCTTTGTAGTTCACCCTCGGACTGTTGCATAATATACAAAATTTTTGTCTAAGACAAAGTCCAATCAGTATCCAGTTCTGCGAATATCATTATATAAAGTCACCTTCTCCCCATAATTATATTGTCTAAAAGAGTGAGTAATTTTCCAAAGAAATTAGGTTGGTGGTTAGGGAAAACAGTGATGATTACCAATGCGATCGCTTCGTAAACTATTGTAGGAGGAAATAATTATGGTAAGGTGGTGACTTAATATTGGACATAGAAGCTAGAAGATTGGCTATTGAGGCGTCGCAAAAATTTTACTATGTAAATATTACTGAAGAAAGGTTTGGGGCTAAGGTAACGAATACTGCCGTCCAAAATGATGTAGCCATTCAAGCAGCAATAAATGAAGTTGAAGATGGTGGTGGAGGGTGTGTCATAATTCCAGCCGGAGCCTTCCAAATTAACGAAATAAAAATTACTAAACCATATGTTACAATAGACGGCACTGGAATACTGATCAACGGGCGCATTGTGGTTGGAGGCGAAAATGTCCCAACTGATTTATATTTCAAGATCAGAAATATTGATATTAGACGAGATGTTTTGGCTGAAGGAACAACAGGAATCGAGTTTTATAATGCCCGTATAGGTGAAGTTACAGGTGTGACTTTTAGAAATATTGATAAACCATTGTATTTTAGACCTATCACAAGCGAATATTTCCATCAATCAGATAATATAAAAATGGACAACAACATGTTTAAAGCCTGCAACTACTGTTTATATGTAGATCGCCCAGAAACTCCTACGAAAATATATCAAGTCGGAGATATTACGTTTACCAGAAATTGCGGATTTGACATACAAATAAAACATGCTCACATCCTTGGTGTTGACGGTCTGAAATTTGACGATAATGTTCTCTTTTTTCCTGGGAATGCAACAAAAAATCAAACAAAGGAACAGAACTTATATGTTGATGTTGGAAATTTTATCGGTATCTCAGGAAATCAATTCTTTGAAGCTGGGTACGAAGGCATTGTTTTGTCACGTTGTAGAAATTTCACGATTTCAAACAATCGCATACCGTGGTCAGGGCAACGGAACCCATCAGATGCTATTCGAATTATGGGTGGTGACCAAAATGGTCAAATATACAATGTTGGCACAATCGGCTTCAATCAAATCGAGTACCCGACTCGCCACGGAATCTCAATCGAAGGAAATTGTGGTTATATAACGGTGGGTAGTGGAAACACAATACGCAGTGTCGGTAATCCTTATGGTTATTACGGTACAGTAGATTTGAACTCTATTCCCCATCACGCTGTAACATGTGAAGTTACCTGTCAATTTGTTTTTGTACAAGGCAATAATTGTCCAGACAACACGTTCCGTCTTTTGGGTGGTAATAATATAGCCGTAAATAATCTTGAGGCTGGCCGGGTGTTTCGGAATAGTTATTATATTTTATCATTACAGGGAACCGAAACAACAGCAGAAGTTGGAAAGTTTGATGGAATAGATCTGGCACAGTCAAACCCTACAACCATAACTTCTTTCTCTGGTGGATTTAATGGGAAAGAAATCACTTGTTTATCTTATAACGGCAACACAACTTTTGCACATGGTTTAGGGTCTGCACAATTCTGCCTAAAGAGCAGGGTAAATGCTACTCCACCTGCTCACGGAACCATTACATTTAAGTTTCTCAACTCCAGATGGTACGAGATATCGAGAAATTTTTAGTGACTGCTCACGGAAAATAAAAGCAACATTGTATCAGTGAAGGCGAAAAGACCCTCCTCAAAACGTATAGTTTTAGGTGAGGGGGATGAATCGCTATTTTTTTGTATCAAAAACAGAACGTATGTTCTATAATGGGTAATAAAGGAGAAAAGGAGAGGTTAAATGATGAATTCAGTATTAATCAATGTTACGGATTTAGGCGCTGTTGGGGATGGTGTTACGGATGATACGGCAGCTATCAACAACGCTATAGACGAGGCCTATAAACAAGGCGGAGGAACTGTTTTTATCCCCAGAACTTCCTCAGCATATAAAGCGGTAAAAATAGGTTTGCGCAACAAAGTATCTATTATTTCTGACGGAGCGAAGTTAATACCGGTAACTTCATCTGAGCCTAGTTTTATGTATGTAGCTGAGGATGGTTTTATTCAGAATGTGCAGTACCGAGGATTCAGTATTGAAGCAAACGATGCTAACACCAGCCAGAACGGGATGGACTTTACCGCAAAGATTGAAACAAGCGGAGGTTACTCAGGTGGTTTATGGTACTCTGAGTTAAGAGATATAAGAATTAAAAACTTTAGCGGTCTAGGACTCAAGCTTTATTGCGATGACTTGAATGACCCATATCCTAACAATGATACGGCCAATCAGTTTTTAAGGTTTATAAATGTTAGGATATTTAGAAATTCGGCAACAGCTAAATGTCTAGAGATTACCGGCCAGTTAGGGCAAACAGTGTTCGAAACTTGCCAGTTTGACGGAAACAGTCGAACACTTGGAGGGGTAAACGTTGACTTGGTAAGTCTGCTGACTACGAATGACCAATTGTCGGGTCCAGTCAAATTCGACAATTGTACATTCCAAGCGGCACAAAAAGCCATTAAAACTTATTATGTAAACAATCTGGTCCTGGACTCCTGTTGGTTTGAAAATCTTGATCAGGTTGTTGACCTTACATCTTCATCTAATGCCACAATAGATAACTGCCACTTTACAAATGTAGGGGCCGCTAAGGAAGGTACTGGTTATGGTGTGTCTGTAGGAACTTCATGTACTGTGGGTGGGGCAGGCAATTTTATTGTTGGTAACATCGATAACTTTGTAGTAGGTTATTCAACACAGGTTAACCGTGGCATTAACATTAGTGCTACATGGGGTTCTGATGCTTCAATACCTCTGAAAGACACTACTCCAGACGTTTCAGGGGCCGCCATTGTATCAAATACATTAAAAGCATTTAAACACAAAATTATGTTTGTTCATATAACGACAAGTCCTACCATATCAAATATTCAATCTCATCACCTGGAGGGAGAGACACTTGTCCTGAGATGCTGGGCCGGCGGAGATAATTCCAAGATTTTGACCGTGAACGGAGCAGGAAATATAGTAATGCCTAACGGAGTAGCTAAAATAACCTTGAAGCAGAATGACACAATAACATTCATCAAAACAGATTCTATCGGACTTCCGTCGCAGTATGTAGTGATAGGTCACACTGGGGATGAAATCGGTTAAAAAACAAAGTGTAATACCGTATACCGAAGTGAATGTATATGGTATTACACTTTGCCTTATTTACATATACCCTTTATCCCCATAGGGCTGAAGGCGGTCCAGCCATGCTTTTTCCAGCTTCTCCAGGGCATCCTTCGCATCAAAATAGCCGGACTCCGGTTTCTTTAGCACCTCCAGTACGTCGATTTCGAAGGCATCCTCTCCGTCCCTCGACCAATCGGCTTGCAGAGCGGCGTTCCGGCTTGAGCCCATGTTCAGCTCAAAGCGTTTGCCGTTCAGCGACTTTAAGTTGGGGGTGGAGCTGATGAACAGCTTTCCGGTTTTCTTATGGCGGATGCAGTACACCCCGGCTTCAATCTTGACTTCTTTATATTGTTCCACAAGTTCTTTTCTGCGGTTCATGATCCTCATTCCTTTCTTATTCGGCGACCCAGTACTGGCTGCCGTCTTCTTTGCGATCCATCAAGCCATATTCTATGAGATACCTGCGGACTGTAACATAATCATCGTAGGCGGAAGAGAGCACCTCGTTGACTTCCTTTTCGGTGTACGTTCTGCCCCGCTCAAACCGTTGGACAAGGTGGCGCAGGACGATCAGCTTATGCTTCTGCTGCAGATCGAACGTTTTCAGGCGGCCATCGGGTCCGTCCGGAAAATATTTGGCCAGCACTTTCTCGTTTTCCGTGGCCGTAATGTTGTAGCGTTCATCGAGCATCGGAGCTTTCACCGGCACTTCAACGATGGACGGAGCATGACGGTCCCGGTCCTTCAGCAGCTCCATCATCGTCAGGAAAACTTTGGCCTGCCGCTCTTTCTCCTTCAAGGCAAAGCGGTGATTCCGGATGGTGGACGCACTGCCGATGCCCGTTTCCTTCTGCACCTCGTTGTCGCTTTTTCCTTGATAAAAAAGGTGCAGCAGCCTGCTCTGATGCTCGGTCAGTCCGGTCAGCTTCTTGTCGAGGCCGATGAGATAGTCAAAGACGGAGCCGTATTTTTGCGTTATATGAAGCTTCATATAACGTTCAGCGCTGTAAAAAACACCGTCCTCCTGATAAATAATGCCTTCCTCCAGCTCGGTCCCGTCGAGCAGACAGATATATTTATCTTCCTGCCGAATGTAACCTTTTTTCAAATCATCTATATGCGCGCTCCAAAATAGTCCGGGCAAATCCATTATATAAACACCTCATTGAATTGTTTGTTTATTACATAGATAATATAAAGTTTTGTTTGTATTTTGTCAAATATAAATGCTATTTTTCTTTTGCTATGTTGATATCTCTAGCAGTACTGTAAAATAAATCCTAAGGAGGCGAGAACATGTTCAGTCAATATGGGGGGTTATGTAGACAAATGATAACTTATGAAGCCATCAAGCCATGATGATGTTCCATGAAAGGATTATGCCATAAAGAGGTTGGTTTTGATGCTCAAGGGGAGCTTGAAAAAATCACGGAAGAAAGAGTGCGGAAATTAAACGGTTTGAGGAAGTACATCCATATAAAAAAGGCCGTCCGAAGACGGCCTTTCCACCCGTGGCGCTATTGAAACCTTGATCCGCATCCCGCGCCTCCGTACCACTCTGTTGATTAGAGAGTAACGGATCGGGTAAGGGATACGTTCAACATGGGATTACTAATGTTGACGCACCTCCTTTCCTGATGTTTACACTTTATCATAGTAAGACTCCATTATCCAGTGTTTTTGTAAAAAAAATTCTTAAACGGGTAAAGAGGAGAATCCGGTCACGAGGAATAGTGGATGACCATGCTCAACTTGACCATTTTGGTAATATCCCACACTCGTTAGGTTTATATGAGAAAGGTAAATTGCTCGCTTCATTTGAAATTTTATTACATTAATATTATTTTATATTGAAATTTTATTTCCGATCATGTAAACTGAGCGTAAATCAAAGAGGAGATGGTAGCTGTTGCTGGATAATTTAAAAACGGAAACAAGGAATCAGCGCTCAACGGATCTGGACCAACTGTCAACATTATCGGTCTTGGAGCTCATGCAGGAGGAAGATGCAAAGGTATCTTTGGCAATCCGGGAGAAGCTGCCTGAAATCGAACGTGTAACGAAATGTGTTATTGCGAGCTTTAAGCAGGGGGGGCGACTCATTTATACGGGAGCCGGCACAAGCGGCCGCATGGGAATTTTGGATGCCGTTGAATGCGTCCCGACCTTTGGTACTGACCCGGACATGGTGCAAGGAGTGATCGCCGGTGGCGATGAGGCCATCCGCATGGCGGTGGAAGGCGCGGAGGATTCAGTGGAACAGGGCATGAAGGACCTGGAAAAGCTTAATTTAAGCGACAAAGATATCGTTCTCGGTGTTGCAGCGAGCGGGCGAACCCCTTATGTCATTGGCGGGCTGCAATATGCGGCCAGGGTTGGAGCTGCCACGGCCAGCCTGGCATGCAATAAAGACGCTGAAATCAGCAACTACGCCGAATACCCGATTGAAATTATAACCGGTCCGGAGGTGTTAACGGGGTCCACTCGTCTAAAAGCCGGAACGGCGCAAAAGATGGTGCTCAATATGATTTCAACGGCGGCCATGATTGGTATCGGCAAAACATACAGCAACCTCATGGTGGATGTCCAGCCAACCAACGAGAAACTGATAGTCCGGGCTAAATCGATGATCAGAGAGATGACAGGATGCGATTATGAAACTGCTTCCAAATATTATGAATTAAGCCGGCATCAAGTGAAGGTGGCCGTGATTATGCTGCTCGCGGAGCTGGACTATGAGGAAGCACAGAGGAAGCTGCAAGAGGCGGACGGATTTATACGGCGGGCCTTACAACAAAAGTAAAGGGGATATGACCATGGCAAAAGAGAAGGATTTGGCCTTAGGCATTCTGGATTCGATCGGCGGCATCCAAAACGTCGAGGTAATAACCCATTGTATGACACGCGTCCGTCTTACCTTGCGGGATGTGGATGCCGCCGATATCGAGCGACTGAAAAAAGTGCCCGGCGTATTAGGCGTGGTTGTTGAATCCACACTTCAAGTGATTGTGGGTCCGGGCATCGTCGGCAAGGTGACGAAGGAAATAGCCGATATCAGCGGAGTCGAGATGGGGGAGATCATCCCACTGAATGTGTCGGCTCTGGCTGCGAACAGCAGGCAGCCTGACCATAAAGCGGAGGCTTCCAGAATAGCGGCTGAAAATAAAGAAAAGTATAAAAAACGGAATGATACGCCCATTAAAAATTTTCTGAGATCCATTGCCCACATCTTTATTCCATTAGTCCCTGCTTTTGTGGCCGCAGGGCTGCTGGCGGGAATCACCTCCGTTATTGCCAACTTTATCACGTCAGGGCATCTGGAAGGGGAGGGCTGGCAGCAATTTAATCTGATCCTGAATGTGATCAAAAACGGCGTCTTCTCCTATATGGCGATTTTCGTAGGGATCAACTCTGCCAGAGAATTTGGGGCAAGCCCGTCTCTGGGCGGTGTCATCGGGGGTGCCACACTGCTGACGGGAATGAAGCCGGAGCTGCCTATCATGAATCTGTTTACAGGCGAGCCGCTTATCGCCGGCCAAGGCGGGATTATTGGCGTTGTCCTGGCCGTGTGGATGTTATCTGTAATTGAGAAAAGATTGCATAAGATCATCCCCAATTCGATCGATCTGATCGTAACTTCCTTTCTTAGTGTGCTGGTGACTGGACTGTTGACCATTTTTCTGATTATGCCCTTTGCGGGCTTTGTCGCAAGCAATCTGCTGATTGCCGTCAACTGGATTCTGGACGTCGGAGGCGCAGTGTCCGGGTTTGTATTAGGCGGAATTTGGCTGGTCATGGTTATGCTGGGCATGCATCATATTATGACCCCCATTCATATTGAGCTTATCAACCAAACAGGCGTGACCGTACTGTTACCGATTCTGGCGATGGCAGGAGCGGGGCAGGTGGGCGCGGCGCTTGCGCTTTGGATTCGCTGCTACAAAAACAAACCGCTGATCAATATCATCAAAGGCGCCCTGCCGGTCGGTGTATTGGGCATCGGAGAGCCGCTCATTTACGGCGTGACCCTTCCGCTTGGCAAACCCTTTGTGACAGCATGTATTGGTGCCGGATTCGGCGGAGCCGTGATTGGTTATTTCGGCAACGTCGGGGCCATCGCCATCGGAGCCTCCGGCATTGAAATGCTGCTGCTGATCGCGGACGGCAAATGGTGGATTTATTTGCTCGGCCTCGTAACGGCATACTTCTTCGGATTTTTGTGCACCTACCTGTTCGGTGTGCCGAAGGAAGCAAGACAGCCCAAAGATGAGTAGTCGAAGCGAACTCATTTTGACTAAGGATAGATAGAATTAAAAAGGAGTGATTTAAAATGGGTGGTGTGCTTGTTTCGCTGACAGAGCAAAGCATCGACTGTACTTTGGAATATCTGGCCTTCATGCGGCAATACGGGTTTGATACGATTTTCACCTCTCTGCAAATCCCTGAGGAGGAGCCTGAGGGTCTGCTTGAACCGTTAGGGCGGATCGGCGGATTCGCAAAGGAGCATCAGATGATGCTGATGGTGGATGTGTCCCCAAGAACGTTCCAAAATTTCTCGCTGGATCAATTGAGAGAGCGGGGCGTTACAGGACTGAGAATCGATAATGGAATGGAAAATGCCGAGATTGCCGCGTTTACTCATGATTGGCAGGTTTCTCTCAACGCCAGCACGATTGACCCTTCCTTTCTGAATGATCTCAGAAGACTCGGAGCCGACTTCAACGCTCTGGAGGCATGGCATAATTATTATCCCCGTCCGGAGACAGGCCTTGAATGGAGTACGTTCAAAGCACAAAACGAGTGGCTAAAATCGCAAGGTCTTAAGGTTGGGGCCTTCATTCCCGGGGACGGGCAGCTGCGGGGGCCTTTATACGAGGGATTGCCTACGTTGGAGCAGCACCGGTATCAATCGCCGTTTGCCAGCTATCTGGAGCTGCTTATCGAAGGAGCAGTGGACCTTGTAGTCATTGGAGATTTATCGCTTGGCGAGTGGTCGATGTCGCAGTTTATTTCATGGCATGAAGGCACCGTGCTGCTCGGTGTCCGTGGGCAGCGGCCGTCACATGTGTGGGATGAAATCCATCATAACCGGCCGGATATCGCGCGCGACGTTATTCGCTCGGTGGACGCGCGGAGACATTTTAAAGGAAATATCCCACCGGCCCATTGTGTGGAGCGTCCACGGGGAGCTTTGACCCTGGATAATGACCATTACAAGCGTTATAAAGGCGAGCTTCAAATTGTGCTGAACCCTTTGCCGCCTGACGAGCGTGTGAACGTGATCGGATATGTGATCCAAGAGGATATTCCTTTGCTGCAGTTTCTGCAAAAAGGGAGGTATGCCTTCCGTTTTCTTGCCAGAGAGCCGGATCGGGAATAATATTAAAGTAGTATTTAGATAGCTTATAGATTAAATGGAGGCGTTGGTGTGGGTGTTGGTCAAATTTTATCACGGATTGAGAATGTGATGCCTAAATTGACGCAATCCGAGCAAAAGGTAGCGCGGTTTGTTCTGTCTGCTCCGGAAGAAGTCGTATTTATGTCGGTGCATGAGATGGCGGACCGCTCCCTTTCCAGCAGCGCTTCCGTTGTCCGCTTTTGCCGCTCTATGGGCTTGAAAGGTTTTCCGGAATTAAAAGTGGCGTTATCGGCCGACCTGGCCAATGAGCAAAAGTCCGGTTATTATGATTTGAACAAGAACGATAGTTCCGCCGATCTGGTCGATAAAATTCTTTCCAATGCAGTACAGTCCCTGAGAGATACGGTTGGCCTGCTGGATATCGAAATGATAGAAAAGGCGGCACAAAGCCTGTACAACGCTCCGGCGATTTTCGCTTACGGCGTAGGCGCTTCGGCTTTGGTGGCGGAGGACATCGCGCAAAAATGGCTGCGTCTGGGAAAGAACGCTTACGCTCTATCGGATGTGCATGTTCTCACGATGAGCATGGCGAACGCGCCCAAGGGCAGCGTTTTTATAGGCATATCTTATAGCGCGGCTACCAAGGAAGTATTGCAATTAATGAAGTTCGCCAATAAAACCGGGCTGGTAACGATCAGCTTTACCGGTTTCGGACGGAGCGAGCTTTCGGATATTAGCGACTTCAGCCTGTATACCTCCCTGGCTCCGGAAGCGAAAGTCAGAAGCGCAGCGACCGGCTCCAAGCACAGCCAATTCTTCATTATTGACGTGCTGTATTACGTTTGTGCTTCCATGGATATCGAGACCTCGCTCGACAAAATTCAAAAGACCAGGGATGCGATCCAGGATTTGAAGCAGATCGAGGAATGATGAGCTGTTGATCTTAACAAAAGTTCATAAATGCTTTACACAATATTGAAGCTATTTTATAATAAATTACAGTTACAGTGTGAGTTCAAAAAATCAGGTTTTCAGCACCGAGAAGGTTGAATGAAGCTAGGGACTGAGGAGCGGAGCGTACGTGGGGTACGTGAGCACCGGAAGGCCCGGCTGAATTCAAGATTCGATGTCGAGTCCGCTTCTTGATTTACTTCGTGATCAAAAGATGACTTTTTGAACAACCTCTACAGTTATACAACAGCATTGATTGTACATAAGCTTAATTACCGGGGTATAGCGCAGTCTGGTAGCGCGCACCCTTGGGGTGGGTGAGGTCGTGGGTTCAAATCCCGCTACTCCGATATGCTTCTTGATCATGTCCTGCTGACGCTTTACAGCGTGGCGGGACATTTTCATTCCATCCGCCCTTTCCTCAGAAATACATAGAGAAAGAAGGTATAGGATGCTCCGCCGATTTTTCAGCTATTATCTGCCTTACCGTCCGCTCTTTATCCTGGATTTCACGTGTGCTGTATTTGCCGCGCTGCTGGAGCTGGGCTTTCCGCTTGCGGTCAATTATGTCGTGGATAAGCTGCTTCCACAGGGAGAATTGCAGTCGATTCTGCTGGCCTGTCTGGGGCTGCTGGGCATTTATGCATTAAATACAGCGATGCAGTATATTGTGAACTATTGGGGGCACATGCTTGGCATTAATATTGAGACAGACATGCGCCGCAAGCTGTTTGAGCATATGCAGAAGCTGTCCTTCCGTTTCTTCGATAACAACAAAACAGGTACGCTGATGTCACGGATTACGAATGATCTGATGGAAATCGGCGAAATGGCGCATCATGGACCAGAGGATTTGTTTATTGCGATTATGACGCTGCTTGGTGCCTTCACGCTGATGTCGTTTATTCACCTGGAGCTGGCGCTTCTGATCTTTGCGGTGATTCCACTGCTGATCTGGCTGTCGATCTATTTCAATAAAAAAATGACACGGGCGTTTGACAACATGTACAGCAGCATGGGCGAATTCAATTCCCGTGTGGAAAATACGATCGGCGGCATTCGTGTTGTACAGGCTTTCTCGAATGAAGAGTTTGAAAAGCAAAGATTCAATCATGACAACGGCCGCTTCCGCGCAGCCAAGCTGACGGCCTATAAAATCATGTCCAAGGGCCTGTCCATGAGCTATGTGCTGACCCGGTTTGTATCCCTCTTTGTCCTGATCAGCGGCGCTTATTACGTCATTCGCGGAGAGCTCACCTATGGCGAATTTGTCGGCTTTATCCTGCTGTCCAACGTATTTTTCCGGCCTATTGATAAAATCAACGCCATCATCGAGAGTTATCCCAAGGGCATAGCGGGCTTCAAGCGCTTTACAGCGCTGATGGACATGGAGCCGGAGGTGGCGGATTTTCCAGAGGCCGTGGAGGTGGAGAACCTGAAAGGGGATATCCGCTACCGCGGAGTGAGCTTCGGGTATGGGGAGAAGGAAAAGGTACTGCAGAACATCCATCTTGATATCCGAGCTGGTGAGACGGTTGCTTTTGTAGGGCCGTCAGGTTCGGGGAAAACGACGATCTGCAGCCTGCTGCCCCGTTTCTATGACGTCGACAGCGGCGCCATTACGGTGGATGGAATGGATATCCGGCAGATGACCCTGTCCTCGCTGCGCCGCCAAATCGGTATTGTGCAGCAGGATGTGTTTCTGTTCTCCGGCACCATCCGCGAAAATATCGGCTACGGCAAGCTGGATGCCAGCGATAAGGAGATTTGGGAAGCGGCACGTCGGGCTCAGCTTGTGGATTTTATCCGTTCCCAGCCTGATGGGATGGATACGGTCATCGGCGAGCGGGGCGTGAAGCTGTCGGGCGGGCAGAAGCAAAGGCTGGCCATTGCACGCATGTTTTTGAAAAATCCGCCCATCCTCATTCTGGACGAGGCTACCTCGGCGCTGGATACGGAGACAGAGGCCGCAATCCAGCAGTCCCTTGCGGAATTGTCCGAAGGCAGGACAACACTGGTCATTGCCCACCGGCTGGCGACCATCAAGAATGCGGATCGGATCATCGTCGTCACCGAGCAAGGGGTTACCGAGCAGGGCAGACATGATGAGTTGATCGCATCCGGAGGAGTGTACAGCCGTTTGCATGCCGCCCAGTTCGGTTCATGATCATCTCATCTGAATTTATCATACAGAGTAAATGGCCAATCCGTCGGATATCCGTGGATTGGCCTTTTAAAATTTTATTTATTATAATGGGAAATGGCCTGATCCATATCAAATTTGCATTAATATGTTGAAAAATAGGAAATGTTATCGGAGTGCAAAATTTTATACAATGGTGATTAGGAAGGAAAGCGCTTATAAAATTGATAGGCAGTCTTGCACTCCGTTCCGGGAAATGCCGGAGCATAAGCATTTTCTTCCTCTTAAACTCAAGAATGAACTCTGTGAAATGGATGATGGACGGAGTTTTGTAATAGGCTGGAAATGAGCACGTTGATTTAAAGACCGATTCCGTCCAGCGATGAATCCCAAAACATGACGAAGGGAACGAGATGACGATGGCAGACAGTGACAGACAAGTGCCATGGCAGACGTATTACGGACCGAACCTGGGGTATGTGCAGGAGCAGTATGAAAATTTCATCAAGAATCCGGCTTCCGTGGATCCGACGTACCGGCAGCTTTTTGAACAGTGGGGTGAACCTCCTCAGTCGGAGGGGAGCAATATTCCCGTATTTTCCGAAACACAGGGGGGGACCACGGTTGTATTGCCGGCGGTCGATACAGGTCTATTGAAGAAAGCGGTTACAGCTGGCAAGCTGGTCTCGAACATTCGCGCTTACGGCCACCTCGCAGCCGACATTGACCCTTTGGGATTGAGTCCGAAGGCGGACACCGGATTGCTTGAACCGGAGTTTTACGGGCTGACCGAGCAGGATCTGAAGGCTTTTCCGGCTTCTCTAATTTGGGACGCTGCTCCCCAGAATACGCTCAACGGATGGGATGCCGTGCAAAAGCTGCGTGAAGCCTATACAGGCCCGCTGGCGTTTGAATTCACGCATATCCATGATGAGAAGGAAAGGGACTGGCTGAATCGCAAAGCGGAATCGGGCTTGAGCGCAGAGTCGTTAAACGTCGAGGAGCGGAAGGCTCTGCTTGGCAGATTGGTTGAAGTAGAGCAGTTTGAGGAATTTTTGCATAAAACCTTCGTTGGACAGAAGCGCTTCTCGATCGAAGGCAATGACGCGCTTGTACCCCTGATTGATGAAGTGATGCACAGTGTACTCCAGGCCGGCGCAAGCCATGTCCTGATGGGAATGGCCCACAGGGGACGGCTGAATGTGCTGGCTCATGTGCTGGGCAAGCCATACAGCAAAATCTTTGCCGAGTTCCACCATTCCCCGAACAAGGATCTGATTCCGTCCGAAGGCTCGACCGGCATCAATTACGGCTGGACAGGGGACGTGAAATACCATCTGGGAGCCGACAGATATGTGAAAGAAGGAGAAGCTGTCCGTGCACGTCTGACGCTGGCGAACAACCCGAGCCATCTGGAATATGTGAATCCGGTGGTGCAGGGATACGCACGCGCGGCGCAGGAGGACCGCAGCGCCCCGGGATATCCGGTACAGGATGTCAACAAGGCCGCAACCATCCTTATGCATGGCGACGCGGCTTTCCCAGGGGAAGGCATTGTTGCGGAAACGCTGAACTTTAAAGGCTTGAGAGGCTTCAGCAACGGCGGAACCATTCATATTATCGTAAACAACAGGCTCGGCTTTACGACTGACAGCAGCGATTCCAGATCGACTCATTATGCAAGCGATCTGGCCAAGGGCTTTGAAATTCCGATCATTCATGTGAATGCGGATAATCCGGAGGCCTGCATCGCTGCGGCGCGTATTGCCGCCGAATACCGGAATATATTCAAGAAGGATTTCCTGATTGATCTGATCGGCTACCGCCGCTACGGCCATAACGAGACGGATGATCCGGAAACAACCCAGCCGCTCGTTTACCGCAAGGTAAAGAAGCATCCGACAGTTAGCAACTTATATGGCAAATACCTGGCGGAGCAGGGCGTGGTGGACGCATCGTTCCGCAGCAGCCTGGTGGAAGAAGTGCAGACCCGGCTGAAGTCGGCGCATGAAGAAGCGAAGAATCATCCGAAGGAAGAGCCGGTGGAAGACAAGCAGCGTGCAGAGGGCGACAAGCTTAAGCTTCAGACCGGTGTTCCGGCAGCCCAGCTGCAGGAATTGAACGAAGCTTTGCTGAAATGGCCGGCCAATTTCCGGGTGTATCCGAAGCTCTCCAAGATTCTGCAGCGCCGGAAAAACGCCTTTAATGCAGGCGAGAAAATCGACTGGAGCCTTGCGGAGACGCTGGCCTTCGCCAGCATTCTGGCGGATGGCAAGCCAATCCGTATGACAGGCCAGGACGCAGAGCGGGCTACCTTCGCCCACCGCAACCTTGTGCTGCATGATCCGGAGACCGGAGATGTATTCAGCCCGCTGCATGCTCTGCCGCAGGCCAAAGCCTCCTTCGCGATCTATAACAGTCCGCTGTCGGAAGCGGGAGTGCTTGGCTTTGAATACGGCTATAACGTATATTCACCGGAGACGATGGTCATCTGGGAGGCGCAATTCGGGGACTTTGCCAACTGCGCGCAGGTGATTTTCGACCAGTTTATCTCTGCAGGGCAGGCCAAATGGAGACAAAAATCCAGCCTCGTCATGCTTCTCCCGCACGCTGCCGAAGGGCAGGGGCCGGAGCATACGAGCGCCCGACTGGAGCGTTTCTTGCAGCTGGCTGCGGGAGACAACTGGACCGTAGCCAATCTGAGCAGCGCAGCCCAGTATTTCCATCTGCTGCGGAGCCAGGCGGCTCTTAGTGGCACAGAGCAGGCGCGACCGCTCGTTATGATGTCGCCGAAGAGCCTGATTCGCAACAACCGTGTCGCATCGCCGGTCTCCGAGCTCAGCGATGGCTCGTTCCGACCGATCCTGGAACAGCCGGGGCTGGGAGGACGCGCCGACCGTGTAGAACGTATCGTGCTGTGCAGTGGCAAAGTAGCCATCGACCTGGAAGAAGCGCTGGAGAAGGAAGGCGGCGAGGAGCTTGACTGGCTTCATATTATCCGTGTGGAGCAGCTGTATCCTTTCCCTGAGCAGGAAATCCGGGCTGTAATGAAGCGGTTTGGCAAGGTGAAGGAGCTGCTGTGGGTGCAGGAGGAGCCGAAAAATATGGGCGCCTGGACTTACATGGAGCCCCGTCTGCGGGCCGTGGCTCCTAAGGGGGCTGTGGTGAACTACCAGGGCAGACCGGAGCGTTCAAGCCCTGCGAGCGGTTATCAGCACATACATGTGATAGAGCAGCAGAACATTATTCAGTCCGCGCTGAAGAAAATATCGAATAAAACCAACATTCCACTGGGGAGGTAGCGTCTGTGAGTGAGATTAAAGTACCCGCAATGGGGGAATCCATTACTGAAGGAACAATTTCCAGATGGCACGTTAAAGAAGGGGATGCGGTATCCCAGGGAGATGTCCTGCTGGAGCTGGAAACGGATAAAGTCAATCTGGAGATCAGCGCCGAAGAGTCCGGCGTGCTTGAGAAAATTGTCCGTCAGGAAGGGGAGACGGTAGAAATCGGAGAATCCGTTGGCTTGATCGGCAGCGGCGCGGGTGTGAGCCCTGCGGCTCCTTCTGCCAACACGGAGGCAGCTTCGGCCCTGGCGGACGTCAGCTCCCCTTCCGTTCCTTCCAAGGGTGACGACAAGCAGCTTGGCAGCAGCAGCGCGGCAGTCGTGCCGCCGCCAAGCGACAGTTCGCAGAAGGCCTCCCCGTCCGCCCGCAAGCTGGCGCGTGAGCGCGGCATTGATCTGGGTGAAGTACAGGGGAAAGATCCAATTGGCCGGATTTATCAGGACGATGTAAAAGCCCACACTTCTGGCACAGCTCCGGCTGTGCAGCCGCCTGCATCGGCGGCTCCAGCCAAACCGGCGGCCGCGGCCCAGCCGGAAGGCGGGTACGGCAAACCGGTTGAGCGCCAGCGGATGAGCCGCCGCCGGGCAACCATCGCCAAGCGTCTGGTGGAAGCACAGCATACGGCCGCGATGCTGACCACCTTTAATGAGGTCGATATGACAGCGATCCTGGAAGTGCGCAAGCGCAGAAAAGACAAATTCAAGGAAAAGCATGATGTCGGGCTCGGCTTCATGTCCTTCTTCACGAAGGCAGTAGTGGGCGCGCTCAAGCAGTTCCCGATGGTGAATGCGGAAATTGACGGCGAAGAAGTTGTCCTGAAGAAATTTTATGATATCGGTATCGCCGTTTCCGCCAAGGAAGGCCTGGTTGTTCCGATTGTGCGGGATGCGGACAGACTCGGATTTGCGGAAATCGAGAAAAGTATTGCCGAGCTGGCGAGCAAAGCGCGTTCCAATACGCTGGCCTTGTCCGATCTGCAGGGCGGCACCTTTACAATTACCAATGGCGGGGTATTCGGTTCCTTGCTCTCGACGCCAATTCTGAACACCCCTCAGGTGGGTATTCTGGGTATGCACAAGATCCAAATCCGTCCGGTTGCCATTGATGCGGAACGTATGGAGAACCGTCCTATGATGTATATTGCCTTGTCCTATGATCACCGCATTATCGACGGCAGCGAAGCTGTACGCTTCCTGGTGACGGTCAAGGAGCTGCTGGAGGATCCTGAATCGCTTTTGTTGGAAGGATAATATATTTAAAATGTTGAACTATTAAGGCAGACTGCTGTAGAGCGGTCTGCCTTTTTAGAATATTGTATATGGAGAGGTCTGGTGATCCTATGAGCGCGGAATGGAAGGATAGATATCCAATTGGGGAATTTGAAGCGCCTATACAAATCACGGATGAATTGCTGCAATCCTGGATCAAGGACATCGCCGAGCTGCCAACCAAGCTCCGTGCTGCTGTCCAGGGACTGGACGAAACGCAGCTTGACACTGCCTATCGCGAGGGAGGCTGGACGGTGCGTCAAGTGGTTCATCATGTGGCTGACAGTCATATCAACAGCTATGTACGGTTCAAGCTGGCTTTGACGGAAGACGGACCCACCATCAAGCCGTATGACGAAGGCCGCTGGGCGGAGCTTCCCGATGCCAGACAACTGCCTGTTGAGGTATCGCTGAGCCTGCTGGATTCCCTGCATGAACGGTGGACGACCTTGCTGCATTCTTTCGGGCCCGAGCAGTTCAGCCGTTCGTTTATGCATCCGGAATCGGGTGTGGTCAGTTTGGAGACAGCCACAGGGGTGTATTCCTGGCATGGAAGACATCATACGGCTCATATCACATCGTTGGCGAAGCGGATGGGCTGGTAAGTCTTGGTGCAGATATTGCAATGAAAAGAGCATCCTCGGCCTTTTTTAGGCGTGAAGGATGCTCTTATTGCTTTATTTTAAGGATACGGGCGAGAATTGGCGCTGCAGCCAGCCAATGAGGTCAGCTATCACTTCTTCCCGGTTGATTTCATGCAGCATTTCATGCCGCCCGTCTGGATACAGCTTATATTGCACCCGTTCCATTCCCAGATCCTTATATATTTGAATGAGAGAGAGGACGCCTTTGCCAAACATGCCGACAGGGTCCCTGTGACCTGCGAAAAGATATACAGGTTTTGTTTTATCAATTTTGCTGAGGCACCCGGGCAGATGAATCTCCTGCAAAAGCCTGAAGAAAGAATGGAAGAAATCGGTTGTGCAAATAGCCCCGCATAAAGGGTCCTGAATAAAGCGGTCGACCTCTTCCGCATCACGTGACAGCCAGTCAAAGCCGGTCCTCACCGGGCGGAAGGAGCGGTTAAACCCGCCAAATACGATAGCGTTCAGCAGCAAGCTGCGGTGTTCCGCCCCCTGCAGCATCCCTTGGATGACAGCCAGCCTTTCCCCGAAACGAAGCAGCCTGCGGGGGCCGTTGGTGCCTGAGAGGATAAAGCCGTCGTAGGACTGCCCCGGGTCATACATTACCTTTTGCGTCAAAAAGGAACCCATGCTGTGCCCGAGCAGGATGCGGGGCACTCCCGGAAATTCTGTGGACGCGATCTCGCCCACTTCGATCATATTGCGGGCCATCCGGTTAAAGGCATCCGGGCCCGGATTGCCCAGACTGTTCGAAGAGGCAGCGGTTCGGCCATGTCCGATATGATCATTGGCATAGACGGCATAACCGCTCGCTGTCAGGTGCTCCGCCAATTCCAGATAGCGGTAGGCCGTTTCGCACATGCCGTGCGCGATCTGCACGATACCGTGTACGTCTGCTTCGTTGTCAGGCAGCCAGCGGTACACAAATACGCTATGTCCGCCATGATCCCACATGGTAAACGTATGCTCTTTCATATTGTGGCGTCACTTCCTTGAATGTGAACGGTTGTCTGTGCTGAACATGGAGCCTGCTTAAGATATCAGAAAATATAAACTTCCTGGAATAATCCTCCTGATATCGCAAGAAAAACTTCCGCTAAATGCGGTCTGTCTTCTGCGAATGTACGTCGATAGACGTTTTTCTTACGGAAGGTAGGATCTCAGCACGGTGCTTTCTCCGGTCAGGGAATACTCCCCGAGGTTGGCCGGCAGCAGGAAGCAGTCTCCTGCTTTGCAGGTCAGGGAATCACCGCCGTTATCCCAGGTAAGCACTCCGTTCCCTTCGCAGACAATCAGGATGGTGAAGCTGTCGGGGGTGGTGGACAAATCCCATTTTCCACTTACAATGCCCTTTTCCACTGTAAAATAGTCACAGGTTGCAAGCTGCAGCCATTCCCCGGCCTTGGCTCCCGAGGTTTTCATGGAGGTTGCTCCCGCCCCTTCGAAGGAGGTTACCTTCAGGGAATCCTCAATATGCAGCTCACGCGGCTTGCCGTCCAGTCCAGGGCGGTTGTAATCATAAAGCCGGTATGTAGTATCCGAATTTTGCTGGATTTCCGCCACGAGCACACCTGCACATAAAGCATGCACCGTTCCGGCCGGGATAAAGAAGGCGTCTCCTGCTTGCACCGGAATCTGGTTCAGAAGATCCATGATGGTTCCATTTTCAAGCGCCGTGCGCATACTTTCCGGGGTGACCCCTTCCTTAAGGCCGTAGATGATTTTGGCGTCCGGTTTGGCATCCAGCACATACCACATCTCCGTCTTGCCAAGCTCGCCTTGTGGCAGGCCCTCATAGCTGTCTGTCGGATGGACTTGGACGGACAGATCGTCATTGCAGTCCAGCAGCTTGATCAGAAGGGGGAAGCGGCCTCCTTTTTCGGAGACGCCTTTGCTGCCGAGCCATTCTGTACCGAATTGCTCGCGAAGCTCGTCCAGTCCTTTCCCGGCAAGAGGGCCGTTGACGACAGACGTTGTGCCGTTGGCATGGTCCGCGATCATCCAGCCTTCGCCGATGTGTCCTTCCGGCGGGGTGAGACCAAAGCGTTCCAGGGCTCTGCCGCCCCAGACTCTTTCTTTAAATTCGGGTTGAAATTGCAACGGATAAGGTTTCAGCATGATTTCTCTCTCCTTCAGCGTAAAAAATTATAAAAGCGGAATTACACGGAACGGGTGGACTTAAAGAAATACAGGCTACAGCTTAGGTGCTTTCTTCTCCACGGCAACGACGTAGGGAGCCGCAGGACGCTGCAGCTGCCGGTAGATGATGCTCTGAAAGCCGTCCGCAGGCAGTGCAGCGGCCCATTCAGTGACCGCATGAGCCTCTTCCTCTCCGCCGGGATGGCCGGGATAGAGAACAGCCGTCAGGATACCGCGTGGACGGAGCGTCATAAGGGCGGCATTCATGGCCGGAATGGTGCTGTCCGTTCTCGTAATGAGTGCAGGATCAGCTCCTTCGGCCGGCAGATAGCCCAGATTGAACATGACGGCAGCTACCGTCCCGCGCACCTCTTCGGGCAGCTTGTCCTGGATCAGGGCGTGGCTCTCATGCAGCAGAGTCACCTGACCGAGGGGACCAGTCTCCTTGTCGAGCCGCTCCTGCGTCAGGCGCAGCGCCTCCTCCTGGATATCGAAGCTGAATACGCGGCCGCGTCTGCCGACAGCTTTGGCGAGGAACAGGGTGTCCGCCCCGGTGCCTGCCGTCGCATCCACCGCCGTGTCTCCCGGCTGAATTCTTGCGGAGACAAGCTGATGGGCATAACTGAGAACCGACAGGAAACCCATCAGGCATTCCTCCAGTATTTGCCCTGCCATGAATCGCGGGCTCTTAGCTCTTTATCTATCCCGTTGAGGACCTCCCATTTTCGCAATGACCACATCGGACCGATCAGCAGATCTCTGGGCGCATCACCGGTCAGTCGGTGCACGATCATTTCAGGCGGGAGGAGCTCCAGCGTATCGACAATCAGCCTGATATATTCGTCCATTTCCAGAAAGCGGAGAAGACCGGCCTCGTACTGCTTGACCATGGGCGTTTTGCGCATCAGGTGCAGCAGGTGGATTTTAATGCCCTGAACATCCATTTGGGCGACGGCGCGGCCGGTGTCCAGCATCATTTCATGCGTCTCCTGCGGAAGGCCGTAAATGATATGGGTGCAGACACGTATGTTGCGTTTGCGCAGCTTTTCCACCGCTTCCAGATAGCACTGGGTATCATGGGCCCGGTTAATCAGCTGTGAGGTGGATTCATGAATGGTCTGCAGTCCCATTTCAACCCACAGATAGGTCCGTTCATTCAGCTCTGCCAGATAATCCACGACATCATCGGGAAGGCAGTCAGGGCGGGTGGCGATGGAAAGTCCGACAACTCCCGGCTGCTCCAGAATCACCTCGAAATATTCGCGCAGTTCCTCGACGGGTGCATACGTGTTGGTGTAAGCCTGAAAATAGCCGATGTATTTGGCGTTTGGCCATTTCAAATGCTGCCTGTCCCGGATCGTATTGAACTGGGTCACCAGATCGTCGCGCCGTCTTCCGGCAAAATCTCCCGACCCGCGGGCGCTGCAGAAAGTGCAGCCTCCCGTGGCAATCGTGCCGTCTCTGTTGGGACAGGTAAAGCCGGCGTCCAGCATGACCTTGAATATTTTTTCCTGAAACTGCTCGCGCATTTCATAATTCCAGGTATGGAACCGTTTATCTCCCCATAAGGCTGGGGGTGTAAGCAAGTTTGAATTCATATGTGCACCTCTATATATTTTGAGAACGGTATGGCTCTCCTTCCAGACGTATAGACCTTATTTATTGTACCAAAAAACAGCTTCAAAAGGGAATTGGAGAAAAGGGGCAGGAGCGGAATTTCAACAAAGAAAGGGCTCTGGATCATTGAAATACATTACACGATATGTTATATTGAAAGCGGAACCAGAAAGTTGAAGCAAACACTGCTGTTCTATTCTGTCCACACATGTTGCAGGTCCGGTTCACTAAAAAATAACCATGAGGTGATCAGGATGAATACGCCCAGCCACAAGCGCCCTGAGAAGATTTATGTAGAGTTGACGTTCGATGAGGCGCTTGCACTGACAGGGGTGCGTTATCCGGCAAATCAGCACATCGGAACAAGTGCCAGACAAAAAATTCGTGCCGCTTGTGAAAAGACATTTGATTTCTCCCCCAAGGATAAGGTAGACTATGAACTACTGACTTAGTTGGACCCCAATCCAAATATATCGAAAAAGGAATTTCTTACCGTTATTCATCCTGAGTGGCGGAGGTAATTCCTTTTTCATTTTTACGGCCTTGAATTTCCCGTTTACTTTTGCCGTGAAGTTCGGCACAATATTGCAGGGGACGTGAAGACAAATCATGCGGCCCGACAAGATTATGAGGCATAATGGAGGAATAACATGCGTTTACGCGGCAGAAAAGGAATTCGCGAAAGTCTGGAAGAGCAGCAGGATCTGGTCATTCTGCAGCCAGCACAATATAAAGGGCAATGGGCCGGTCTTTTTGGCAACGACCGTCCCATCCATGTTGAATTTGGCATGGGGAAGGGGCAGTTTATCAGCCAGATGAGTGCTCGCAACCCGGAAATCAATTATATCGGGTTTGATATGTATGATGAGCTTGTGCGCCGTGCCAGCGAGAAGGCACGTGCTGCCTGGAGCGGTTCCGAAGCGGATTCGCCGCCTAACATCAAGCTTGCTTTGGCGAACATTGAACGTATTGAGGAGGTATTCGAGGCGGGTGAAATCGAGCGCATTTATTTGAATTTTTCAGATCCGTGGCCGAAGAAGAAGCATGCTCGCCGCCGTCTGACACATCCCCGTTTTCTGCAGGTTTATTCCAGATTGCTGAACAGCAGTGGGCAAATCCATTTTAAAACCGATTCGGAAACACTGTTTGAGTTTTCGCTGAACGCGATAGCGGACAGCGGTATGCAGATGACGAACATCTCCCTGAATTTGCATCGGGACGGCATCAATGAAGAGCATGTCATGACGGAATATGAGCAGAAATTTATGGGAAAAGGCATGAACATTCATCGTGTCGAGGTGCTTGCAGGGAAAGAGGCTTTGGCGGAATACAATAAAAACAGACTGGAAAAGTACGGCTCACGCAACGGAGAGCAGCAATAATATAATAGCTCCTTTAAATAGGACAAGGTGCTCTCCTAGGAGAGCACCTTGTTTCGTTCAAGCATATCCAGAATGCTCAGCGCGCTTTGCATCGGATAATAACGTGCGATGTTTTCGACGTGTTCCTGACGCTTGCGCACAATGTCGGGATAGTCATGCAGCAGCCTGTTCATCCATTTGCCCACCACGTCCGGGGATGTGATCGTTTCACCGTGTCCCTGGGCAGCAAAATATTGGCTGTTCTCCTCTTCCTGCCCAGGCAGCGGGTTATGGAAAAGCATCGGTATTCCTTTGGCCAGCCCTTCCGAGCAGGTCATGCCGCCGGGCTTGGTCACGAGAAGATCGGAAACCTCCATCAGCTTGTCGATTTCGCGGGTGAAGCCGAGCACATGAACATAAGGATGATGGAAACGGTCGTCCCGCAGCATTTTCTGTCGGATTTTCTCATTATTGCCTACACAAAAAATGATCTGTATCCTGTCCTTCCAGCGAAGCAGGAATTCATGAAGCATTTCGTCGTTCATCATGCCCCAGCCTCCGCCCATAACAAGTACGGTCGGCATATCCTTCAGCCCGAATTTGCTCCTGATTTCATCATGCCCGGGATGCTCCCAGAAATCAGGGTGCACTGGAATGCCTGTCACCTGGATTTTGGTGATCGGCACCCCGCGCAGCCGCAGCTTTCGCTGAACCTCCTCGGTGGATACAAAATACCTATCCACTTCCGGGCTGATCCAGGTGCCATGCGCGTCGTAATCCGTTATGACTGTACATAACGGAACATGCACGCCAAGACGCTTCAGCCGGGAAATGACAGCACTGGGGATCGGATGTGTGCACACGACCAGATCCGGACGCAGCTGCCGCAGTATGCTGCGGGTCTGCGTGTAGAATAGCCGATGCAGGGCAAGGGTTGTAAATCTGCTCAATGATTTTTTATATTGATGGCGGTAGACCATGCCGACAAGCCGCGGCTGCGAAGTGACGGTTTTTTTATATGCAGTAATAATCAGCGGAGCCATGCGCGGGTTCAAGAAGCTGCCAAGTTCAAGCACCTTTGTTTGCACATTCGGGGACAGCTTGCGCAGGCTGCTCGAGAGCGCGTAGGCGGCCTGCGTATGGCCCGCCCCGAAACCTTCCGATAATAATAATACTCGTTTTTTGGCCACTTTCGGTTCTCCTGTCCCTGCTGATTTGTCCTCCGATTTTACCTTATCGGCTTTAGGGCCATAATGCAACTGTTCCTGCCGCGGCAGCGGAGCCTACTATGGCTCCTGCCAGCACGTCGGAGGGATAATGCAGCCCCAGATAGATACGGGATATTCCGACAATAAACGCAATCGGCACCAGAATAAACGTCAAAATAGGCGCTTCGGCCATAAACGGCACCGTCACCGAAAAGATGGCGGTCGTATGCCCGGACGGAAATGAATGGTCTGTCAGGGGATTGCGGAATGTATTCGTTTCTGGCAACGTAACGTAGGGCCTTACCCGCGGGTACAGCTTTTTGGCTATAGCAACCGGTATATGGCTGACCGCGAGAGCGATTAAGGCTTTAGCCCCGGTTTCCGCCCAAGGCGAAGGCGCAAGCAGCCAGATCAGAAGCGTAAAGGCGATGGTAAAGGTCGCCCCGCCTAGATGAGTCAGGTAGTATAGCCAGAAATTAAGAAAGCGATTATGAAGGCGTCCATTGATCCATTTGAACAGCCGGTGCTCCAAAGTAAGTAGTTTTATGACTAGGCGATCCATATGACTCCTCCGGCGCCGCTTTTTTCAGCGGCATGTATTTTCAATTATTATAGCGGACAAATGTAATTTTACTTTAAACCCATCATATTTTTAAACGCTTCATATTTCAAGAATTAGAAGCTTGGACTTTGTTTTTTGACTTCATGCCGCCGGATTGATTAAAATAATTCAGACTGGCGATGCAGTGATTCAATCTGTGAGAAAAAAGTTATATAAACTTTAAGTTTGAAGTGAATCCATTTCTTTTTCCAAACTCTTCACAATAAAGCAGGACAGATGAGCCTTTTCAACGAAGCAGAATTGTCGAAAGGGGGGCGAAAGAAATAAAAAGCAAGCAAATGGATGAAAATAAGAACTAACCGCCATGAATGAGAGCTTGAAGTGCAGCATATTCCGTATTCGGGCGTTCCGGGTGCTTTTTCTGGAGCATCCTGCATTTTTAAGCTTTTGACAAACGAATGAAAACCAAGGAAAATCGAACATGGCAATCTGATGGAAGGTCCAGCTTCACTTTGCATCGAAACCGGACAATTAGGGGTCTGCAAAAAAGGCAAGCGCCCGCTAGAGGCTGCTGCCCGGGTCAAGTTACGAACTACAGAAAAGAGTTAGAAAGAAAAGACAAAGGTTATTAAAGGGATATTATTTAAGGGGGTAACAGAGACCATGCTGGACGCAATTTTTGTGACAGTGCAGGTCATCCTTGCGCTGATCGCAGTGTACCAATTCGCATTCTCTTTGTTCGGTCTGTACCGCAGGAAGAAAAAAGAACAAGCTCCGCCCGTCAAATCGTTCGCGGTGCTTGTGGCAGCGCATAATGAAGAGCAAGTCGTCGGTGCGCTTATGGAAAACCTGAAGCATTTGAACTATCCGAAAGAACTGTACGACGTATTTGTCATTTGTGATAACTGCACGGATAAAACGGCGGATATCGTACGCAGCCACGGGATGAACGCCTGTGTGCGGACCAATCCGAATCTGCGCGGCAAAGGCTATGCGATCGAGTGGATGCTGAAGGAGCTCTGGAATATGCCTCGCCAGTATGACGCGATCGTCATGTTTGATGCGGACAACCTGGCGCATCCTGACTTTTTGCAGGAAATGAACAATGACCTTTGCTCCGGTGCGCGTGTAATCCAGGGTTATATAGATACCAAAAATCCTGAGGATTCATGGATTACTGCTGCATACGGCATTTCTTACTGGTATATCAACCGTTTGTGGCAGCTCTCGCGCCACAATCTCAATATGGCTAACTTCCTTGGCGGAACGGGCATGTGTTTTGAAACGAGCCTGCTCAAGGAAATGGGCTGGGGCGCAACGAGCCTGGTGGAGGACCTTGAGTTTACTATGCGTTGCACGCAGCGCAATGTGTATCCGAAGTTTAACTATGATGCCAAGGTATATGACGAGAAGCCGCTCACATTCGCTGCTTCTTCCAGACAACGTCTGCGGTGGATGCAGGGGCACTTTACAGTAGCGCGGCGCTATTTCTTCCCGCTCCTCTGGCAGAGCATCAAGCAGGGCAGCCTGATTAAATTCGATATGGCTCTGTATGCGATGAACGTGTATACTACTTTGCTCACTTTCCTGATGACGGCTGCCATGTGGGTGGATGCCGTAGTGTTCGACGGTCCGAACATCGCGAGCTTGTACGATCATATCCCACTTTGGATTGGTACGTTGGCGATTATTCTTAACATTGCCACGTTTATGACGGCGATGCTTCTGGAAAAGGTGACCTACAGGAAGGTATACCTGTACCTGCTCCTTTTCCCGGTCTATCTGATTTCCTGGTTTCCGATCACGTTCTACGCATTCTTTACTCAGAACAACAAACAATGGAGCCATACACAGCATACGCGCGTGGTGCGTTTGGAAGAGGTTCAGAGCAAGCAGGGGTAAAAGCAAGGCGGTCTTTGACCGCCTTGTGCCATATTCATTCAAGCTGATTTTCGAAAAAAGGTTTATTAAGGGTTGACTTGCCTTGCTTTGATGTGCTATCATTTTTGAGTACGTTAATTTAATAAGGTGGATTAGTAAGCAGAAGCTTTGGCTTCTCACCTGTCCGGCGCCGGCTGGCTGGTCTTGATCTGATGATTTGTGAATGGTTATTTTTCATGATGACTTGTGATTTAGACAGGGATGTCGGCTGATCAGCCGACATCCCTTTTTTATGTTTCAAACCAAGCTTGACCAATAGGTTCTGGAGGTGGAGTGTTATTAGTAAGGAACATATGATCAATGATGAAATTCGGGTGCGTGAAGTTCGTCTGGTAGGAGCTGACGGGGAACAAATCGGTATCAAGCCGACCCGTGAGGCTTTGCAAATGGCGATCGACCTTAACTTAGATCTGGTAAATGTGGCTCCTCAGGCGAAACCGCCGGTATGCCGCATTATGGACTACGGAAAATTCCGTTACGAGCAGCAGAAGAAAGAGAAGGAAGCCCGCAAAAATCAAAAAATCGTTGATGTTAAAGAGGTATGGTTCCGTTCCAACATTGAGGAGCATGATTACCAAACCAAGTTCCGCAATGTGGTGAAGTTCCTGAAGGAAGGGGACAAGGTCAAATGCTCTGTCCGTTTCCGGGGGCGCGAGATTACCCATGCCAACGTAGGCCAGAAAATTCTGGAGCGTGTCAAAGTGGAAGTGGCCGACCTTTGTGTCGTTGAGCGCCAGCCTAAGCTCGAAGGGCGTGCCATGATCATGATTTTGGCTCCAAAGCTTAAAGAAAATTGAGGAGGAAGTAACAAATGCCTAAAATGAAAACTCACAGCAGCCTGAAAGGCCGCTTTAAAATTACTGGTACAGGCAAAGTAATGCGTTATAAAGCGTACAAAAACCACTTGCTGTCCCACAAATCCAAGCGTGCCAAGCGTGTCCTTGGAACAAACCCTGAGATGGCTCCAGGGGATGTAAGACGTTTGAAACAAGGGTTGGCTAACCTGAAGTAATTTTGAACATCATCATGCAATAAGCATAAACATTTTTTTGGGAGGTCTTTTGATATGGCAAGAGTAAAGGGCGGATTCGTCGTTCGTCGTCGTCATAAAAAAGTATTGAAGCTTGCTAAGGGTTATTTCGGTTCCAAACACCGCATTTTTAAAACAGCTAAAGAACAGGTAATGAAGTCGCTTGTGTACGCCTACCGTGACCGTCGTCAGACAAAACGCAACTTCCGCAGACTGTGGATCGTGCGTATCAATGCTGCAGCACGTCAAAACGGAATGTCCTACAGCAAAATGATGCACGGATTGAAACTGGCTGGCGTTGACATGAACCGCAAGATGCTGGCTGACTTGGCTGTTAACGACATTAATTCGTTCAACTCTCTGGCTTCCGTAGCTAAAGAAAAAATCAACGCTTAAGCAGCAGAATCCAATAAAATATAGACCGTCGAATTCTCGGCGGTCTATTTTTGTGGGTGCGAGGTACATAACTGCTGAATATTCGCGTAAGCAGGGCGAAAAATGGGTAAGCTCTAAGGGAGAGCATCTTCGTATATGTGTATATTGCCACTAAATACGTGATGATCGAACAGGGGAAAGACGAATGAATATGACATTTAATGATACATTGTATGTGTTTTGAACAAAATTGAACGCTTACATTGAAATTTTGTAAAAAAAATTGACCAAAGGTTATTGGATCGCTGGATTTTGGGCGGTCATGATTGTATAATCTCTAAAGTAAGTGTCCTAATCCTTTATTCTCGACATCTGTAGACACCGTCTTCAGATGTCGGGAATAGGCCGAAGGAACCAACCATAAGGGGGAACAGATTTAGAATGAAGAAGTTTTATAGTATGTCTTTGGTCTTGCTGCTGGCCATCTCGGTAATTCTGGCTGGATGCGGCAATAAAAATCAGGGTGCTGCTACCGAAAACGGCGGGCAAGCCGCTGATGGCGGAGAAGCTGCCAAGTCCGACATTAAAATCGGTATGGTTACAGACGTTGGCGGTGTAAACGATAAATCCTTTAACCAATCCGCTTGGGAAGCGCTCGAAGCGCTCCAGACAGAAACCGGAGCTGAAGTGAAGTATCTGCAAAGTAAATCCGACCAGGACTACGATCCGAACCTGAATCAGTTCATTAAAGGCGGATACAACCTGACTTGGGGCATCGGCTTTAACCTGGCGAATGCTATTAAAAAGGCGGCTGATGAGAATCCAAACAGCAACCTGGCGATCATCGACAGTGTTGTGGACGCTCCTAACGTAAAATCCGTAACTTTTGCGGAAAATGAAGGCTCCTTCCTTGTGGGTGTCGTTGCAGGGAAAATGACAAAAACCAACAAGGTCGGCTTTGTAGGCGGACAAGACAGCCCGCTGATCAAACGCTTTGAAATTGGCTTTGCGGCCGGTGTTAAAGCAGTAAATCCTAATGCTCAAGTGGTTGTAAACTACACTGGCGCTTTCGATAAGCCAGACCTGGGTAAAGCGGCTGCTGCAACCATCTACAACAATGGTGCGGATATTATTTTCCATGCATCGGGCGGAACAGGAACCGGTGTTTTCAATGAAGCGAAATCCCGTGTGAAATCCGGTCAGCAAGTATGGGTAATCGGCGTGGATAAGGACCAGTCTCTCGAATTCGGCGATGATGTTACACTGACTTCAATGGTTAAGCGTGTAGATGAAGCGGTTAAGAAAGTATCCAAGGATGTTGTGGACGGCACATTCGCTCCAGGTACTGAAACGCTGAGCTTGAAGGACAACGGTGTAGGTCTGCCTGAAACGAACAAAAACGTTCCTCAAGACGTACTGGATGTCGTTGAAGAATACAAACAAAAAATCATCAGCGGTGAAGTCAAAGTTCCTGCAGAATAAATCAAGTTTGCAGCAATCCCATAATCAGAAGACAAGGCTGGTTCACAATGACCGGCCTTGTTCTTACGTTTGGAGCAATGCTCTCTAATCATTACCAATAAAACTTTAAGGGTGATCTCATGGCTGCAGCAACTCCCGTCGTTGAGTTAAAGCAAATCACGAAGCGCTTTCCCGGCATTGTCGCCAACGACTCTATCAGCTTGAAGCTGCATAAGGGAGAGATTCATGCTCTGCTTGGTGAAAACGGAGCGGGGAAATCAACGCTTATGAATATTCTGTTCGGACTGTATCAGCCCGAAGAGGGAACCATCGAAGTAAACGGCAAGCCGGTTGCGATTGATAGCCCCAACAGAGCCATTGAGCTGGGCATTGGCATGGTGCATCAGCATTTCAAACTTGTACAGCCTTTTACAGTAACGGAGAACATCGTACTTGGCTCAGAGCCGCGCAAAGGAGTCAAGCTTGACTATAAAAAAGCTGCTGCTGAAGTGAAACGCCTGTCAGAGCAATATGGTTTGCAGGTTAACCCGGATGCGAAGATACAGGACATCTCGGTCGGTATGCAGCAGCGGGTGGAAATTATTAAAACATTATACCGTGGTGCGGATATCCTCATTTTTGACGAACCAACGGCGGTTCTGACTCCCCAGGAAATCAACGAACTGATGGATATTATGAAAAGACTTGTCGCTGAAGGCAAATCCATCATTCTGATTACTCATAAGCTGAAAGAAATTATGCATATTTCCGATACGGTCACGATCATCCGCAGAGGTAAGGTTGTGGATACGGTGAAGACGTCGGAGACGACGCCAAATGAACTGGCGGAGAAAATGGTGGGCCGCAGTGTGTCTTTCAAGGTGGACAAGGCTCTGGCAAAGCCAGGCAAGATTGTTCTGGACGTAAAAGGTCTCACCTCCAAAAATAAGGACGGAATTTCCGTGCTTGACAGCCTGAGCCTGCAGATTAAGGCTGGAGAAATTGTTGGCATTGCCGGAGTGGACGGGAACGGGCAGAGCGAGCTGATCGAGGCTTTGACCGGACTCCGTAAGGTGGAGAGCGGTACAGTGACTTTGCTCGGCAAAGACATTACGAACCTGACTCCGCGGCATGTATCGGAAGCAGGGGTTTCCCACATTCCTGAAGACCGGCACAAGCATGGGCTTGTACTGGATTTTTCCATGAGTGAGAATATGGTGCTGGAAACCTATTACAAAGCGCCATACAACAAAAACGGGTTTCTGAACTATGATGCAATCAATGAACAGGCCAAAGGTTTGATCGAACGCTTTGATGTGCGGACACCAAGCATTCAGACGAAAGCCCGTTCCCTGTCGGGGGGGAACCAGCAGAAAGCGATCATTGCGCGTGAGATTGACAAAAATCCGGATTTGCTGATTGCTGCGCAGCCGACACGCGGTTTGGATGTTGGGGCGATTGAATTCGTGCAGCAGCAGTTGATTGCACAGCGTGATCAGGGCAAAGCGGTACTGCTGATCTCTTTTGAGCTGGATGAAATTATGAATGTTTCAGACCGCATTGCTGTTATTTATGAAGGCCAGATTGTCGGCGAAGTACTTCCGGAAGAGACAAATGATCAGGAGTTGGGCCTGATGATGGCAGGCAGTACGGTGAAGAAAGGAGCAGAGCATGGCTAATTTTCTGAAGTGGTTTACAAAAGACTCCTTCATTCTCGCTATTGTTGCTATTGTTATGGGATTCGTACTGGGTGCGCTTGTTATGCTGATTGGCGGTTATAATCCGATTGAGGCGTACGGAGCACTGTTTGAGCGTGTCTATGGGGACACCTATAACTTTGGCGAAGCCATTCGGGAAATGACACCCCTGATTATGACGGGTCTGGCCTTTGCATTTGCTGCGAGAGCTGGTTTGTTCAATATCGGCGGTGAAGGGCAGTTTTTGATCGGGATGACGGCTGCCTCTGTTGTTGCAATCCAGCTTAAAGGATTGCCTGTGATTATTCATGCGCCGTTGGCGATCATTGCAGGAGCTTTGTTCGGCGGATTATGGGCAGCTCTGGCCGGTTATCTCAAGGCCAAACGTGGAGTAAATGAAGTCATCACCTGTATCATGCTGAACTGGATTGGGCTGTATGCTGCGAATCTGGTGATTAACCGGTTTATGCTTTTGGAAGGACAGAACCGTTCGGTTGATATTCAGCCTACGGCATCGATATCGATTGACTGGCTGTCCCAAATGATGGGTAATGCGCGCGTGCATTGGGGGACGCTGATCGCAGTGGCTGCCGCGGTATTTTTCTATATCTTTTTATGGAAAACGAAGCAGGGCTATGAGCTGCGCTCCGTAGGCTTCAACCAAGATGCTTCTAGATATGCGGGCATGAATGTTGACCGGAATATCGTCAAAGCCATGTTTATCAGCGGAACGTTTGCTGGACTGGCGGGGGCGTTTGAAGTGCTGGGTGTGTTCCATTATCAGTCGGTAATGGCCAGTTCGCCGGGGACAGGCTTTGACGGTATCGCGGTTGCACTGATCGGCATGAACAACCCGTTCGGAGTTCTGCTGGGCGCGGTGCTGTTTGGAACGCTTACTTATGGCTCAGCAGGCATGAGCTTCGCAGCGGATGTGCCACCTGAAATTACGCGTATTGTGATTGGCTCCATCATTTTCTTTATAGCGGCTCAGGGAATCGTTCGCTGGGTGTTGAAGCCGTTCTATTCCAAACGCAAGAAAGAGAAGGTGTTGTAAATGGACCTCATAACACTCGGCCAAATCATCAATACGACACTCGTTTTTGCGACAGCACTTATTTTTGCATCGCTGGGCGGGATCTTTTCAGAGCGGTCCGGTGTCACGAATCTGGGGATTGAAGGCTTGATGATATTTGGGGCCTTTGCCGCTGCAATCGGCGGATTTTACGCTGAAGATGCCGGGATGGGAGGAACGGCTGCTGCATGGATCGGAGTGCTTGCTGCGATCGTGTTTGGTGTGATCGTTTCGCTCATTCATGCGGTTGCGTCCATTACCTTCAAGGCAGATCAGGTGATCAGCGGTATCGTCATCAACTTTTTGGCGGCAGGCAGTACCCTTTACCTGGTTAAGCTCCTGTTCGACGGTTCAGGCGAATCGGAGCTGATTCAAGGTTTTACCAAGCTGAGCATCCCGGGGCTAACGGATATTCCGTTTATCGGCAGCGTGTTTTTCAACGCATATCCAACAACATATCTGGCCATTATCCTGGTTATTGCCGGATGGTATGTATTGTACAAAACACCTTTCGGTCTCCGGTTGCGCGCAGTGGGCGAGCATCCGAGCGCAGCGGATACCGTTGGTGTTAAAGTTAATCGTTTACGGTATATCGGCGTCATGATCAGCGGAGCGCTTGCCGGTCTTGGCGGGGCGACCATCACGCTGACAACAACAGGCACCTTCTCACATAATACGATTTCAGGGCAAGGTTATATCGCGATCGCTGCCATGATTTTCGGGAAGTGGAATCCGATCGGCGCTCTTGGGGCGGCTGTATTTTTTGGATTTTCGCAAGCGATCCGCAACTATGTGCAGCTGTTTGCCTGGTCGCAAAATATTCCCCAGGAAATTATTTTCATGCTTCCTTACGTACTCACGATCATTGTACTGGTAGGCGCGGTAGGCCGTTCAAGTGCTCCTGCAGCCTTGGGACAGCCATATGATCCTGGCAAACGTTAAACCGTGTGAATCATCTGGGAGTTGGGGTTGTCCCATAAGTCTGTTTGTGTTTTCCAAGCCTCACACAGGGTCAAATTTTTTTAAGAGAAGGGACCTCACAATTCACTTGATGGTGGATTGTGAGGTCCTTTTGTGTACAAGTCGGGGTGTTCTATTTAAGGTGAACACGTTTGAGTCACCCCGTAAAAGGTTAAAATTTCTTTTGCTTTTTAAGCAGGGATATGCGCGCAGCAGCGGAGAGGACGAAGCAATTCCGGAAAAGCGTAGCGTTCGCCTTTGGCTCGGAGGGTCAACAGCGATTGCAGGAATGCTTCGTTCTCGGAGCGTCTCACAACATATTCCGAAGCTTAATAGGGAAACAGCATTTTGCTCATTTCATAACAGCGATTCCAGGAGTCATGATGTAAAATGAAGTAGCCTTGTTTCCTGTAAAAGTGTATCCCGCGTATATTGTCATCGTCCACCATTAGCCTGGAGAAAGCATATCCTCTGGTACGGCCCAGAGATTCGGCATGGGATAAGAGGGATTTTCCATAACCTTTTCCCTGGGCTCCTGATGTGACAGCCAGCATGTCAATGACCATGATGTGCCGGTACAGAAGCAGATGAATAAAACCGTGCAGAAGCGAAGGGTTGGTTTCATACGCAACAAAGGTGATACCCTGATCGAGGCGCCTGGGCAGCTCTTTGCGGGTTTTCTGTATAAGCGAGGGATTCATGTGAGATAATGGAACTAGCTCGCTATCGATTAATTGTCTGATCTGTTTATCATCTTTCTTCATGCGGAGGCGGATCATTGAGCATTCCTCCCGTTGGCGGCCGGAAAACAACTGCCAGTCCGGCTTTGCCAGTAAGTGATGGCAGGTAAGCATATGCCTTGCCACAGCATATGCTCACATACCGTTTTTACGTGATAGGCAATGTCCTGGATCTACGCCTAAATTTGGAATAATCCGCCTTTTAAAAAATAAAGATCATTTTTTGTTCACGAAACTATTGACTATCCCTGCGAAGGGGTCATATAATGTGTCTAAACATTTTAAGAATTGCATGAACATATCGGCGATGAAGAGGACGAAGTTATAAGGGCCCTGTTGTCCAGAGAGTGGAATGGCAGCTGAAAGTTCCACCAATATCCCTTACATACGAGCTCACCTCGGAGCTATTTTCCTGAAAGGCTGTGAACAAGCAGCTTATTAGGGAAAATCGTACAGTCTACGTTACAGACGTCAGTGTATAAAAAATGGTGCTTTACATCGATGGTTTTTTATACCTGCCAAGGTTTGATCCCGTGAGGGGTCAGACAAATTTGGGTGGTACCACGGAAGTCACAACCTTTCGTCCCTCGTCAGCAGTTGAATCTGCTGGAAGGGGCGAAAGGTTTTTTTATTTTTGCGAATGTAAGATGGGTGTAATCTACAAGAAGGAGGAAGACTCATGAGTGCTCAATTCCCTGAGGCAAGGTCAACCGATGAATTACGAGAAAAATGGATGAAGCCTGAAGTCATTTCCGGCTCGGAAATCCTGCTGCGCAGCCTGCTGCTGGAAGGTGTGGAATGTGTTTTCGGTTATCCGGGGGGGGCTGTACTCTATATCTATGACGCGATGTATGGCTTCGAGGATTTCAAGCATGTGCTAACACGTCATGAACAGGGCGCTATCCATGCTGCCGACGGATATGCCCGTGCAAGCGGAAAAGTTGGCGTGTGTATTGCGACTTCCGGACCGGGGGCAACCAACTTGGTCACTGGAATTGCGACCGCCTATATGGATTCCGTGCCGCTGGTCGTCATAACCGGTAACGTAGTCTCCTCGCTGATTGGGACAGATGCTTTCCAGGAAGCCGACATTACGGGCATCACGATGCCGATCACCAAGCACAGTTATCTGGTACGGGATGTCGAGGAGCTGCCAAGAATCATTCATGAGGCATTCCATATTGCAAATACAGGCCGTAAAGGCCCGGTTCTTATCGACATCCCGAAGGATATATCTGCTGCCAAAACGCTCTTTGTGCCTCATACCGAGCCTGTGGCGATGCGCGGCTACAATCCTCGTGTTGTGCCCAACAAGCTGCAGGTTGACAAGCTGATCCAGGCGATCAGCGAGGCTGAGCGTCCAATGATTCTTGCCGGCGGGGGCGTGGTATATTCGGGAGCCCATGAAGCGCTTTATGAGTTTGTCACATGTTCGGAAATTCCGATCACGACAACGTTGCTGGGCCTGGGCGGTTTCCCGAGCGGTCATGAGCTGTGGACGGGAATGCCGGGGATGCATGGAACCTACACATCCAACCTTGCCATTCAAAATGCGGATCTGTTGATTAACATCGGGGCACGCTTTGATGACCGCGTTACCGGCAAGCTGGACGGGTTTGCGCCGAAGGCCAAAATTGTTCATATCGATATCGATCCTGCTGAGATCGGCAAGAACGTACCGACTGACATCCCGATTGTTGGTGATGTGAAAACCGTGCTTGAAATCGCCAATCAGGATGTAAAGCGGGCGGACAAAGCGGATGCCTGGAGACGGCAAATTCAAGCCTGGAAGACAGAAAAGCCTTACAGCTATAACGATTCCGACGAAGTGCTGAAACCCCAGTGGGTTATTGAAATGCTGGATGAAACGACCAAGGGCGAGGCCATCGTAACGACGGATGTGGGACAGCATCAGATGTGGGCCGCCCAGTACTATAAATTCAACAAGCCGCGCTCCTGGGTAACCTCCGGCGGACTTGGCACGATGGGCTTTGGCTTCCCTTCCGCGATCGGTGCCCAGATGGCCAATCCGGACAGACTGGTCATTTCCATCAACGGAGACGGCGGCATGCAGATGTGTTCGCAGGAGCTGGCGATATGCGCCATTAATAACATCCCTGTTAAAATCGTCGTCATCAACAACCAGGTGCTTGGCATGGTTCGGCAGTGGCAGGAGCTGATTTACGATAACCGTTACAGCCACATTGATCTTGCCGGCAGCCCTGATTTTGTCAAATTGGCTGAAGCATATGGAGTCAAAGGCCTCCGGGCCCGGAACAAAGAAGAAGCCCGCGATGCATGGCAGGAAGCGATGAATACACCGGGACCCGTTCTCGTCGAATTTGTGGTCAACAAGGAAGAAAACGTCTATCCGATGGTGCCACAGGGAGCGGCGATTGATCAAATGCTGATGGGGGACGAGTAACATGATGAAGCATACGATTGCGGTACTGGTGAATGACCAGCCTGGTGTCCTGCAGCGGGTGTCCGGTCTCTTCGGTCGGCGGGGGTTTAATATTGAAAGCATAACCGTCGGCGCGTCTGAAGAAGCCGGGCTCTCCCGGATGGTCATCGTAACACCGGGTGATGAGCATACACTGGAACAGATTGAAAAGCAGCTTTATAAACTGATTGACGTCATTAAGGTCATCGATCTGAGCTCCAAGCCGATGGTCGCTCGCGAGCTCGCGCTGATTAAGGTCAAGGCTGAGCCGCCGCAGCGGCCGGAAATTATGGGCGTTGTCGATACGTTCCGCGCTTCCGTAGTTGATATCGGCACCTCGAGTCTTATGGTTCAGGTTGTGGGGGATACCGACAAAATTGATGCGATGATTGAGCTGCTGAAGCCATACGGAATCCGGGAGCTGTCCAGAACCGGCGTAACCGCTATGGTGCGCGGTAACCTGTAAAAAGACATTTGCAAACTTTAGTAATGCAACGCTTATAAAGCATTAAAAGAATAAAGTGTACATGACCCTCAATGAGCGGGAGTTCGAGCAGACTCCGCAGTGAGTCTTTTGGAACACCCGCTCATTATGAAGGGTCTCAATTAAAAGGAGGAATTTTTACCATGCCAGTGACAACGTATTATGAAAAAGATGCAGAGCTTAGCGTATTGAAAGGAAAAACAATTGCCGTGATCGGTTATGGCAGCCAGGGCCATGCTCAAGCACAAAACCTGCGTGACAGCGGTCTGAGCGTTGTTATCGGCCTGCGTGAAGGCAAATCCTTCGAGGCAGCGAAAAATGACGGCTTTGAAGTGCTGCCGGTTGCGGATGCTGTAAGCCGTGCTGATGTGGTGCAAATTTTGATGCCTGACGAAACTCAAGCCTCTGTGTACAAAAATGAAATTGAGCCTAACCTGAAAAAAGGCGCTGCTCTGATGTTCTCCCACGGCTTCAACGTGCATTTCGGCCAAATCGTGGCTCCGAAAGACAGCGACGTGCTGCTTGTTGCTCCGAAATCCCCGGGCCACATGGTTCGCCGTACGTATGCTGAAGGGTTTGGCGTACCAGGTCTGATCGCTATTGAACAGGATGCAACAGGTCAAGCGAAAGAAATCGGATTGGCTTATGCAAAAGGCATCGGTTGTACCCGTGCAGGTGTTATCGAAACTTCCTTCCGTGAAGAGACCGAAACGGACCTGTTCGGTGAGCAGGCGGTACTGTGCGGCGGTGTAAGCGCACTCGTTAAAGCAGGCTTTGAAACGCTGACTGAAGCGGGTTATGCTCCGGAAATGGCATACTTTGAGTGCCTGCACGAACTGAAGCTGATCGTTGACCTAATGTATGAAGGCGGCCTTGCCAGCATGCGCGATTCCATCAGCAACACGGCTGAATATGGCGACTATGTCACTGGTCCGCGTATCGTAACCGAAGAAACGAAGAAAGCGATGAAAGAGGTTCTGACCGATATCCAACAGGGTAAATTCGCGCGTGATTTCATTCTTGAAAACCAATCCGGCCGTGCTTTCCTGACAGCAACGCGCCGCAATGAAGCGAACCACCAACTCGAAGTCGTGGGCGGTCAGCTGCGTGAAATGATGCACTGGATCAAGAAATAAAACGGATTACAGCTGTTGTCAATACCGGCAATCATACCGATATCCCTACAATGCGGCCATGCTTATGCGTGAGCCGCATTGCGGTTTTAGCGAGAGATTCCTAAACGGGATGGGAGAAGGGATCTCTTATCTGTTTTGGGGAGCAAGTTTACTGGTACATAGCTATAGGCAAATCCTATTAAACTGATAGATTGTATATCTTGGTCAAAGCGATGTCAGATATGATAAAAAGGATAATAGCAATGGGCTGGAACGCTCAAGAACAAGAGGAGTGACGGAAATGGCCGAAGTGAAGAAAATTGCTGTAATCGCCGGAGACGGAATTGGTCCGGAAGTGGTGGCGGAAGCGGAAAAAATCCTGAAACGGGCGGAGGAGCTCTACGGGTATTCATTTGAAACCGAGCATGCTCTATTCGGTGGAATTGCCATCGATGAGAAGGGCACGCCTCTTCCCGAGGATACGCTGAAAGTGTGCAAGTCGGCGGATGCCGTTCTGCTTGGGGCTGTAGGAGGCCCGAAATGGGATAATAATCCGAAGGATCTGCGCCCGGAAACAGGCTTGCTCGGTATTCGCAAGGAACTGGGGTTGTTCTCCAACCTGCGTCCGGCTGTCATTTTTGATTGCCTAAAGGACGCGTCCACCTTAAAGCCGGAAGTGCTTGAAGGAACGGATCTGATGGTGGTTCGCGAGCTGACGGGCGGGATTTATTTTGGCGAAAAGTTCAGACGTGAAGGCGAAAGTGGACAGGAAGCGGTGGATACCTGTGTATATAATGTAAAGGAAGTAGAGCGCATTGTCCGGCAGGCATTTGAAATTGCACAGAAGCGCCGTAAAAAACTGGCTTCGGTGGACAAGGCCAACGTGCTCGAAACGTCCCGTTTGTGGCGTGAAGTAGTAAACCGGATTGCTCCGGAGTACCCGGATGTCGAATTGGAGCATGTGCTTGTCGACAACTGTGCGATGCAGCTGCTGCGCCGTCCGGCAAGCTTTGATGTGATCGTGACGGAAAATATGTTCGGCGACATTTTGAGCGATGAAGCGGCTATGCTGACGGGCTCCATCGGCATGCTGGCATCGGCATCCCTTGGGGAAGGAAGCTTTGGCCTGTACGAACCGGTTCACGGTTCGGCGCCGGATATTGCCGGGCAGGGGCTGGCGAATCCGATTGCAACGATTTTGTCGGTAGCCTTGATGTTCCGTCTGACGTTTGGTTATGACAAAGCGGCGGATGCCATTGAAAAAGCTGTCGCAGAGGTGCTGGATGCGGGCCATCGTACAGCCGATATCGCGACAGACAAGAGCAAAGCGATTTCCACGACTGAAATGGGCGATCTGATTGCTGCGGCAATGAAATAAGCACAGACCTGAACAGCCTGGCTGCAGAACAGCAGAGAGCCAGGCTGTTTTGCTATCAAAAATTTGTCGATTTATCTCCTTATTTATATTAATTATAAAAAAATAATTCCTATAATCTTGACTTTATTGAAGTCGGATGATAACATTTTTAATGAAAAAAATGTTTTACGAAATCATACAGTGAATCAAGAAAAACACTCATGTTTTTCTTACATATTTCAAAGGAGGATTTACAGAAATGGCAGAAAGATTAGTTGGTAAACCGGCTCCGGATTTCACGATGGAAACTGTTACAGGTGACGGACAGGAATTTGGTCATGTCAAGCTGTCTGACTATCGCGGAAAATGGCTCGTATTCTTCTTCTATCCGCTTGATTTCACATTCGTGTGCCCTACTGAAATTACTGCATTGAGCGAAGCATTTGCCCAGTTCAAAGAGCTGGATACCGAAATCCTGGGTGTTAGTGTTGACTCCGTACACAGCCACAAGGCTTGGATCAACACACCAACAGACAGCAACGGTCTGGGACAGCTGAACTTCCCGCTTGCTTCCGATATTACGAAACAAGTTGCGCGTGACTATGGCGTACTGATCGAAGAAGAAGGGGTTGCGTTGCGCGGTCTGTTCATTATCGATCCGGACGGTGAACTGAAATACCAGGTTGTTAACCATAACGATGTAGGCCGCAGTGTTGAAGAAACTCTGCGTGTGCTGCAAGCACTGCAATCCGGCGGATTGTGCGCAATGAACTGGAAGCCTGGCGATAAAAATCTGTAATAGTACGTGTTCAGAAAGATGACTTTTTGAACAACCTCTAATAGTTAAATCGATTTTTCAAGCCCCCAATAAGCGGTCATAACCGACTGTTGGGGGCTTACTTGCCTAATGATGAAGCCCGTCTAATTTTGTTTGCATTTGCAGTAAATCGTTGAAAGAAGAAATATACGTTTTACAGGTGACGGAAGGAATTAAGCGTATACAGAGCGAATAGGGTAGTAAGAAAAAGCAAATATCAAATAAGTAACAATGTCGTTTTCGCCGCGTCGGGTACATGGTTTGGACGATAGAAGTAAACCAGGTTATGTTCAGAGGAGGGTGAGCGCCAGATGAGTTTTTGCTGCGGAGCAAGTATGGTGGGAACCAAGGGGACGCTGAAGCATTACCGTACGCAGGTTCATAACGTGCCCTTGCTGGTTTGCCCGGTGTGCCAGCGTATTGAAGTTCATTACCGTGTGGAGAACGAGTACGAGATTCTTGCGGAATATGCACATGGCGACGGTGCAACCGAGATTGATTTTCAGGATTATGTAATGGAAGACGAGGATGCCATCTTTGAGAACTGTGTCAGCAGGGAGAATGAGGACCCGCTTGAAATTGTAAAGCGGCAGATCGATATCTCGCTGGATTTGCTTACCGTCGCCAAACAAATTGAAGATGAGAAATGGCAGGGTGAGCTGAAAAGAAGGCTGGCGGTCATGAGTCAGAGACGCTCACGTCTCCAGCATAACAAAAGTTAGTATATAGGTATATCGTCGCTTGCAAGAGGCAAAAGACGGAAGCTTCCGCTATGTGGAAGCTTATTTTTTTCGCTAATACGCAAAAAAACAGATTAAAAAATTTTATGCGTTCGACAGGATTTTCGATTGACTGAAAACGGCAATGTTGTCTATCATTAAAATACGAGGCAATTGGAAATAGGTGGTTGTTTGTTTTTATTAGTTGGTTTGCAGATGCCCGAAACGGCCAGTTTATCAACCGGTACAAGGGGGACCCCGGCATGATCAACGGATTTCATGAAACGATGGTTGATTCGATCTCACCCTTTCAATCCACCCAATTAGTCAATAATAAATACGAAAATGTTTTGGAGCATTTAGACAGCGGGATTATGCTTTTTGACCACGAAGGTGTGGTGACGTTCGTTAACGTTCAGATGGCCAAGCTTCTTGAAGTATCCAGAGCAGCACTGACGGGATGTAGCCTTGTCAATATGTTAAAACATCCGGAGCTGAACCGCTTCAAACGAAAGAAGATACTAAGAATTTACCGTGAGACCATCTTCCATCGAAAGCGCTACCATGAGCTGATTGACGAATCCGGACGCCATTGGCTGATTACTGTAACTTATGGAGATCAACTGGATGGCGATATTTTGTTCAGTTTGAAGGATGTAACGGATTATAAGCAAATTGAGCAGACCGCCTATCAGAATGACAAGCTGGCCATGCTTGGGCGCATATCTGCTTCCATCGCTCACGAGATCAGGAATCCTCTTACAGCTATCCGGGGCTTTATTCAATTGCTCAGGCCCCATCTCCTTCAGCTTGGCAAGGATGAGTATGCCAAGATCATCCTCTCGGAAATTGACCGGGCGAATGATATTATTTATGAATTTCTGAATTCGTCCAAGCCTTCGGCGCCTCAGAAAACCGTGCTTCCCGTTGCCAACCTGCTCAAGGAAGTTGCCTTGCTGACCGAGAGTGAAGCGCTGATGAAGGATTGCGAGATTATACTGGTGGATAACCCTGATCCCCTTCAGGTTTCCATTGATGTCAAGCAAATCAAACAGGTTATTCTGAATATTATCAAAAATGCGATGGATGCGATTCAAAACGTGGATAATGTGCGTCCGGGTACCATTCAGATTGCAGTGGCCAAGGAAGGGCGCTATGCGGACATTTTGATTGCGGACAATGGGCAGGGGATGGATCGCCATACCCTCTCCAGACTGTTTGATCCGTTCTTTACGACCAAAGAGAGCGGGACAGGCCTTGGCTTATCCGTAAGCTACAGAATTATCAAGAATCATGGCGGATTTATTCATGTCAATAGCAGCCAGGGGGAAGGAACCGAATTTCGGATATCTCTGCCTCTGGTGCAAAAATGAGGGTGAAAAATAGGACCGTTCCCAAAAGCTGTCAGGTTGAGGCTGAGGGAGGTCCTTTTTCATTTGACCTTTACTTTTGCAGACCCGTTCAAGTATGATGAGTGGAAATAGACTTGGTCTTTTGGAAGGAGAAACAGACAGATGAAGACGAATCATAGTAAAATCGTGGATTGTACCATCCGGGACGGCGGATTGGTTAACAATTGGGATTTCAGTGTGGAATTTGTTCAACAATTGTACACCGGACTGAATGATGCTGGTGTTGATTATATGGAAATCGGATATAAAAACTCACCGAAGCTGCTTAAAGGTGCGGACAAAGCGGGCCCTTGGCGCTTCCTGGACGATGAATTTTTGCGCAAGGTTATTCCTCAGAAGGGTCATACCAAGCTGTCTGCGCTCGTAGATATCGGCCGTGTGGACGAGAACGACATTTTGCCGCGCAGTGAAAGCATGCTTGATCTGATTCGGGTAGCCTGCTATATCAAGGATGTGGACAAGGCCCTTGAGCTGGTTAACATTTTCCATGAACGGGGATATGAGACCACCATCAACATTATGGCCCTGTCCAACGTGATGGAGCATGAGCTGCTGGAAGCCTTTGAGCTTATTAAAGACAGCGTGGTGGATGTTGTCTACATTGTCGATTCTTACGGAAGCCTGGATCACAAGGATATATTGCATCTGACCGAGAAATTCAAAAAGCATCTGCCGAACAAGCGTCTTGGCGTTCATGCGCATAACAATCTGCAGCTGGCTTTCTCCAATACGCTGATTGCTGCCGAGCAGGGCGTAGAGCTGCTGGACGCATCCGTTTACGGCATGGGACGCGCGGCCGGCAATTGCCCGACCGAGCTGCTGGTAACCCATCTGAAGCATACGCATTACAAGCTGCGTCCGGTGCTCGACATCATTGAGAACCTGATGATCCCTCTTCGTGAAAAAGAAGAGTGGGGATACATCATTCCGTACATGATCACAGGCACCCTGGACGAGCACCCACGCTCGGCCATGGCACTGCGTGCTTCGGAGGATAAAGACAAAGCTGTTGATTTCTACGACAAGCTGACGACGCCTGAAGTATCCTTTGAGCAAAAATAAGACCGGTTTTACCAGAAAAGTGCATGCTCTTCGGAGGATGCGCTTTTTTTGCCGGTTGCATTTTTTTTATGATTCAGTTATATTATTAATTAGTTTCGAATATGATTTTATTAATCGCGCGGGTGTAGTTCAATGGTAGAACTCCAGCCTTCCAAGCTGGTAGCGTGGGTTCGATTCCCATCACCCGCTCCATACTAATGAACAATTAGCCTTGCAAGCAGCGGGCTTTTTTTCGGATTATGAATAAGCAATAAATGCCTTGATGGAGAGAGTAGGCAGTGCCTGGCGCACAGGGAGGAAACGCCGTGGATTGAGAGCGTTTCTGCAGACACAGACCTGTTGAAGTTCACTCCGGAGCAGTTCCTTGAACATTGATGTACCCATGCGTACGTCAGGAAAGTAGAGGGTACCGGTTCACGGCCGTTACACGTGCTGAGCGAGACGATTATTACTGAAATTATGAGATCATGGATAGAAATCCGCATGAATTTCACGATCGTCTAACAAGGGTGGTACCACGGTCTTTTCGTCCCTTACGGGAGAAAAGGCCTTTTTTTGTTGCATACATACCGGACTACCGGGTGATTACACAAAGGAGGCATCAGGAATGATGAAGGAAAAGCTGGAAGCGTTAAAGATTGAGGCTTTGGCGCAGCTGGAGCAGGTATCCGATCCCCAGACATTGAACGATCTGCGTATCAAGTATTTGGGTAAAAAGGGCGCGCTGACTGAAATTTTACGCGGTATGGGCAGCTTGAGCGCGGAGGAGCGCCCGGTCATTGGCCAGGTGGCCAACGACGTGCGCGGCGCGATTGAGGAGATTATTGAATCCAAACAACAGGCGTTTCAGCGTGCCGAGACCGAACAGAGACTGCGTGCGGAACGTGTGGACGTTACACTGCCTGGCCGCAAAATGCCGCAGGGCGGAGTTCATCCGCTGAACAAGGTCATCGCCGAAATTGAAGATATTTTCCTGGGTATGGGATATCGCGTTGCGGAAGGTCCGGAGGTGGAGACGGATTATTTTAACTTTGAAGCGCTCAATTTGCCGAAAAACCATCCGGCCCGTGATATGCAGGATTCTTTTTATGTTACCGAGGAACTGTTGATGCGTACGCATACTTCACCGGTGCAGGTACGGACGATGCAGTCCATGCACGGTGAAACCCCGCTCAAGGTTATTTGTCCCGGCAAGGTGTACCGCCGCGATGACGATGATGCGACCCACTCATTCCAGTTCCATCAAATTGAGGGCATCGTCATTGGCGAAAACATTCGCATGAGCGACCTTAAAGGAACGCTGCTACAGTTCTCCCGCGAGATGTTCGGCAGCCAGACACAGATTCGTCTGCGTCCGAGCTTCTTCCCGTTCACGGAGCCAAGCGCCGAAATGGACGTGACATGCGTACAATGCGGCGGCAGCGGCTGCCGGATGTGCAAGCAGACGGGCTGGCTGGAAATTCTGGGCTGCGGCATGGTGCATCCCAAGGTGCTGGAGATGGGCGGTTATGATCCGGAGAAATACAGCGGTTTCGCCTTCGGCATGGGCGTGGAGCGGATTGCGATTCTGAAATACGGCATTGACGACATCCGCCATTTCTACAACAGCGATATGGCGTTCCTGAAGCAGTTCGCACGGAATTAATATTCGGATAAAAAGGAAGTGAGCGTACATGAAAGTATCAACCGAATGGCTGTCTGACTATATATCGCTGGAGCAGGTGGCAGCTGAAGAGCTGGCTGAGCGCATTACTCGGGCAGGGATTGAGATCGACGTGGTGGAGAACCGCAACAAGGGTGTCTCCGGCGTCGTGGTCGGTTATGTGAAAAGCAAGGAGAAGCATCCGGACGCGGACAAGCTGAATGTCTGCGTCGTCGATGTAGGGCAGGGAGAGGACCTGCAAATCGTATGTGGCGCCAAAAATGTGGATACTGGCCAGAAGGTGCCGGTAGCCATGATCGGGGCCGTGCTGCCCGGCGATTTCCGCATCAAGAAAGCCAAGCTGCGCGGCGTTGAGTCCCAAGGCATGATCTGTTCCGCGAAGGAGCTGGGCATGAACGACAAGCTGTTGCCGAAGGAGCAGCAGGAAGGTATTCTTGTTCTCCCGGCAGACGCCGAGTTGGGTGCTCCGATCGAAAAGCTGCTTGGCCTGGACGACAAAGTGCTTGAATTTGACTTGACTCCGAACCGCTCGGACTGTCTCAGCATGCTGGGTGCCGCTTATGAAGTGAGCGCAATCCTCGGCAGAGACATCAAGATTCCTGATCCCGCGCAGGACCTGATTGAAACGGCAGAGCCTGCAGCAGGGCATCTTGCGGTATCCGTAGCGGCGCCGGAGCTGTGCACCCACTATGCAGCCCGCGTGATCACGGGGGTGACCATCGGGACTTCCCCGCTGTGGATGCAGAACCGCCTGATGGCAGCAGGCATTCGCCCGATCAACAACATTGTCGACATCACCAACTATGTGATGCTGGAATACGGACAACCCTTGCATGCCTTTGATGCGGCCAAGCTGAACGGGCGGATTGAAGTACGTCTCGCCCGCTCAGGTGAAACGCTTGTTACGCTGGACGATCAGGAACGCAAGCTTGAGCCTCATATGCTGCTGATTACCGACGGAGTGCAGCCGGTGGCGCTGGCGGGTGTCATGGGCGGCGCCAACTCGGAGGTTACTGCGGACACGGTGGATATCGTGTTAGAGTCGGCGAAATTTGACGGCGGAAGCGTACGTAAAACATCCCGTCAGTTGGGCCTGCGTTCCGAAGCAAGTCTGCGTTTTGAGAAGGAGGTTGACCCGGGGGCAGTTATCCCGGCGCTTAACCGGGCCGCTGCGCTGATTCAGCGCTATGCCGGTGGAGCGGTACAGAAGGGGATCGTCCAGTTTAATGAGGCCCGGATAGCTCCGCGTATCATTACCTTGTCGCTGGAGAAGCTGAACCGTTACCTGGGGACCGATCTGTCCACGCTGGAAGTAAAGACGCTTTTCAGCCGTCTGCATTTCCCTTGTGGTGATAAGGAGCACGGTCTGCTGGAAGTGGAGGTTCCGACACGCCGCGGCGATATAACGCTGGATGTGGACTTGATTGAAGAGGTGGCACGTCTCTACGGGTACGATCATATTCCAACCACAGCGATCGAAGGCCCGACAACGCCGGGAGCGCTCACCGCAGCCCAAGCCCTGCGCCGCTCTTTGCGCAGCCTGCTTGTTCATGGCGGATGGCAGGAGGTTATCAGCTATTCCTTTATTCATCCGGATCGCACGAAGCTGTACCCTGCACTGACGGCCGGAAGCCATCCGGTGGCGCTGGCAATGCCGATGAGCGAGGAGCGCAGTGTGCTGCGCACCAGCATCATCCCTCAGTTGCTGGATGCCTCGGTGTACAACATGAACCGGAAACAGGAGGATATGGCTCTCTTTGAGATTGGCAGCGTGTTTTTCAGCGAAGAGCAGACACTGACCAGGCAGCCGCAGGAAATTCCTGTGCTCGGTCTGCTGTTGACAGGGAAACGCCGCGGTCAGCAGTGGAATGTGGCTGCGGAAGCAGCTGATTTCTTTGACATCAAAGGTGCTCTTGAAACGATCTTTGACTATGTGGGAACCGAAGGAAAAGTGCGTTATACCGCTGACAGCCCGGCAGGATACCATCCGGGACGTTCCGCCTCCGTGTACCTGGAGACCGAAGGGCAATCCGAACTGATCGGTACGGTGGGCCAGGTTCATCCTGAGCTGCAGCAGCAGTATGACCTGAAGGACACGTATGTGGCGGAAATCGCTTTGGAGCCGGTCATCCGGCACAGAAACAACGGAATCCGCTATCAGGAACTGACCCGCTTTCCTTCCGTTGAACGTGATATTGCAGTCGTTGTTGACGAGGTGGTGGAGGCAGGCGAGCTGCTGCGTGTGATCCGCGAAAACGGAGACGAGCTGCTGACCCAAGCCCGTGTGTTTGACGTGTTTACAGGCAGCAAGCTCGGCGAAGGCAAGAAGAGCATCGCCATCGCGCTGCTGTACCGCCATCGTGAGCGGACATTGACTGATGAGGAAATTAACGAAACACACAGCCGGATCGTTGCGGTGCTGGAACAAACTTTTGGCGCTGAATTAAGAAAGTAGCAGGAGATAAGTCAAGCCACATCGAATCTTAGGTGAAGAGGTTCGGTGTGGCTTTTTCTGTAGTCTGCGCCGGTCGTGCACTTGATTGGTCATGAGATAACCTGCAAAATAGATAATAACAGAATTCTCCCATATTACTGGGGAAAGTAGCCGAAATGAACTACAGACACCCTAGAATCAACACACAGAACTGGAGGAGGGCTTTATTGTGACTACACCGGATCGCATGCGCGTTACCGTTGAGATATACGGAAATTCCTATAAACTTGTTGGAAGCAGCTCAGAATATATGAAACAGGTTGCAAGCTACGTAAATGAACGAATGCATACGATAGCGCAAGCCCATGCTCATCTGGATATTCCGCGGATCGCAGTACTCGCGGCCGTTCATATGGCGGAGGAAGCGATCAGATCCCAGGAAACCGAACGGAAAATGAACCGCATCATCGAGGAACGCTCCGAGCTGCGGGAAGACCTGGCCAGACTGCAAACCCTGCTCGGGGAACAGCAGCAGAAGAATGCGGCGCTGCAGGAAGCAGGCGACCGGTTCGCGCAGGAGAAGGAGCAAGTTTTGTCCAGGCTGGCGCAAGCTGAGCAAACTGCCGCTAGGGAGAAGGCGGAACTGAAGAACCGGCTTGAGCAGCAGCAGAAGAAGGAGGCTGAGCTCCTTAAAGAGAAGGAGCAGGCAGAGCTTGACGCGCAGAACAAGCTGACGGAAGCGGCCAGACAGGCAGAGGTCAAGCTTGCAGCTGCCGAGAAGGAGAGCACAGCACGGCTTCAATCGGAACAGGAGAAGCTGCAATCCAGTCTGAACGAGGAACAGCGAAAGGCGAAGGCAGCCTGGCAGGCCGAAACGGCTGCCCTCCGCAAGCGCCTGGAGGAAGAGAAGGGACAGGTTCTGGCTTCGTTGAAAGAAGAACAGACGCTGCGTAAGCGGGCCGAGTCTCTGCAAGCTGAAAGCCGGCAGCAATATGAAGAGGAGCTTAAGCAGCTTCGAAATCGTTTGGACGAGCTGGAAATAAGTGAGCAGTTGCTGACCGAGGAGCTGCAAGGCACTTCGGAACAGGTGAAGCAAGCTGAATCAGTACGCCAGGAGCTTGAGGACCGGTTGAAAGAAGCGGCTGCTGGAGAAGAAATCGCGGCCCGCAAGCTGGAGTCACTGCAAGCTGAGGTCAATGAGAAGGCGGTGGAGCTAAAGCGGATGCAGCAGGCTTCTGCCAAAGCGGAGGAAGAGCAGCGACGGATGCAGAAGCTGCTTGAACAGGCTCATGTCTCGGTGCGCAAGCTGCAGGCTGAAATGGCTGAGTTGTCCAAGAAGGAGCAGACGGCCCGCGAGCAGGTGAAGAAGCATGTGGAAGAACTGGAGCGGCGCCAGCGGGAATTGAATGAGAAAACGGGCCGGATCGTACAGCTTGAGCAGACGATAGTACAGCTGCAAGGAGAAGTGGCCGACGTGCTCAAGCAGGCAGAGGAGGCCCGGGAGCGGAATAACGGGCTGCAGGAGCGGGTTGCGGAGCAGCAGGCGGAGATCGATGTGCAGCGAAGAGCTATGGAGTTGGTCCAGGCTGAGGCGGAGCGGGCTGCAGAGCTTGCCGCACAGAGCGACCATCAATATGAGCAGCTGCGCGAAGAGACGGTAAATCTGCAGCAGCAGTCGAAACAACTGCAGGCGGAGCTTGAGCAGTTGAACAGACAAACTGCCGAGCTGCGGACTCAGCTTGAACACACAGAGGAAGAAGCGGTCGAATGGCAGGTCAAATACGAGGAGAAGCTCGCCGAGTTGGAGCAAATCCGCGTGGATGAAGCCCGTCAGCGGGAAGAGCTGATTTCCTGGGAGCAGCAGGTCGCATCTGCGGTCGAGGCGAGGGAGCGCCTGCAACAGGAGGTCGCTGAGACGAACCGCCAGCAGCAGGACACCTTGACCGAGCTGCAGACTGTGGCTCAAGCCCGCGAAGAGCTGCAAAACGAGCTGACTGATATCGGTGAGCGTTATGAACTGGCAGCTCATCAGTTGAGGCTGCTGCAGGTGGAACGCGATATGGAGCGTGAGAAAATGGAAAGCCTTACGGAAAAGCTGGAGCAGTTGCAGGAGGAATATTCGAAGCTTCAGACGGAATATAACGAGTGGATCGAACTGATCGAGCAGGACCAGTGACGTACAGAATAAAACAAGCCGTCCTGGCTGCAAGTCAGAACGGCTTGGATGTGGCTATTCAACAATAAGCTTGGCTGTCATGGTATGGTGACCGGTACCGCAGAATACGGAGCAGTCAATCTCATATTCCCCTTTCTGCTCGGGTGTGATCACCTGTGAGGTATTTCTGCTGTCCAACTGGACGTTAAGTCTTTGTATGACAACGCCATGTGTTCCTTCTACGTTTTCAAATGAAATTTTCACAGGTACACCCTGTTTCACGCGGTATTCCTGCTGGTCAAATGTAAAATTGCTGGCCTTGATCACGATTTCTTCACTGGCTGCTGCTTCGCCTGCCGTTTGCTGTCCGGCTGGATCCGGAGAAGCTCCGCTTCCGCAGGCTGACAGGAGCAAAAGCAGCAGGCCGGCTGATACCAGAAGAAATCCGTTACGTCCTAAGAGCTTGATTGCCACAGGCTATCCTCCATTCACTGGCTTTTTATGCAGGCAACTGCTGTAACACGTTCTATATGCCATCATACCGCAAGTTGTCCGGGGAGAGTGTGAAAAATTATTGAAAAGAACTCCATGCTGCAAAAAAGAGGCTTCCCGTCGTTGGGGAAGGCCTCTTTTGCTTGCTGTGGTTTCTATGGCAAATCTAAGTACGGTCGTTGTTGTTCCGCCCGGCTTCAAAAGGCGTGGAAACCGGAATAAACAGGTCAATAATTCCGATGACGAGCGCAGCAAGCAGGGCGCCCACAACGGAAACCTCCACACCACCCACGATAAATTGTGCGATGTAGATGACCAGCGCGCTGACCAAAAAGCCTACGATGCCACGCCCGAACGGACTGACTCTGCGGCCGAACATGGCTTCAATGATCCAGCCAATGACGGCAATCACAATGGCGAGAATCAGAGCGCTCCAAAAACCGCCCACGCTGAATCCGGGAACAATCCAGCCGACAAGAAGAAGCACGAGCGCGGCAACGACAAAACGTACAATATGGCCTAGAATTCTCATGGTATGCCTCCTGTTCTGCTCCCAGCCCGCAAATGACCTGCAGGCTGGAGTATGGCCGCAGTTTTCTTTAAAATCCGCGGCTATGCAACCATTAGTATGTTACGCGGAAGTCTGTCTTATGTGCTTTGCGTCCAGAATGCAATTTTAACGAATCATATTTCATAGCAATGCCTGTAAATAGCGAAAGCGGCCAGCTTTCGTTATAATACAGATATAACTGAGAGGAGCTGTAACGTTGGACGCAAAAATTTTGCAAACACTTGAATATGGTAAAATCTTGAGCTCACTGTCTAATTACACGCAAACACCGATGGGTAAACATGCAGCCATACAGCTTCGCCCCAACTCGGATGCGGTGCATATACAAGCTTTATTGAAAGGCACGGACGAGGCGTTCGCTGTGGACCGCCTGAAGGGAACCCCTTCGTTTACCGGAGTGGTTGATATATCCCCTGCGGTAAAGCGGGCACGAATCGGGGGCACTTTGAATCCGCAGGAGCTGCTCGGAATCCGAACGACGATTCAGGCAGGGCGGCGTGTCAAGGTATACATTGAGGGGGTGCATGAAGATCATGCCGTTGAATCCCTGCTGTTCATTAGCGAACAGCTTTCAGACCAGAAGCCGCTGGAGAACGCGATCAAAGTCTGTATCGACGACAATGCCGAAGTGCTGGATACTGCAAGCCCGGAACTGGCCCAGATCAGGCGCGAGCTGCGCTCCGGCGAGGTGAGAATCCGGGAAAAGCTGGACTCCATGATCCGCTCCACCACAGTATCCAAGATGCTGCAGGACCAGATTGTTACGATCCGCGGTGACCGGTTCGTCATCCCTGTCAAAGCGGAATACCGTTCCTATTTTGGCGGCATCGTACATGATCAGTCCGGTTCGGGCGCCACCATGTTCATCGAGCCTGAATCCATCGTGACGATGAACAATAAGCTGCGTGAAACGAAAATGAAGGAAGAACGGGAGATTGAGGTCATTTTGCAGAAGCTGACCGCACAGGTGGGCGAGCAGGCGGAACTGCTGCTTTATGATCTGGATCTGCTCGGCAGTCTTGATTTTATTTTCGCCAAAGCGCGTCTGGCTCGTGAGATGAAGGCCACCCTTCCGTTGATTAACGATCATGGCTATATCAGGCTGAGGAAGGGCCGTCACCCTTTGATTCCGCTTGATAAAGTGGTGCCGATCGATGTTGAACTGGGGGGCAGCTTTTCGTCCATCATCGTAACCGGGCCGAATACCGGGGGGAAGACGGTGACACTTAAAACAATCGGTCTTCTCAGCCTGATGGCGATGTCCGGATTGTTTGTTCCCGCCGAGGATGAAAGTGAGCTGTCCGTATTTGATGCCATCTATGCCGATATCGGCGATGAGCAGAGTATCGAACAGAATCTGAGTACATTCTCAAGCCATATGACGAATATTATCAGCATATTGCGGCAGATGACGCCCAAAAGCCTTGTTCTGCTGGATGAGGTGGGTGCTGGTACGGACCCTGCCGAAGGCTCGGCATTGGCGGTAGCCATACTGGAGCATATCCATGCTGCAGGCTGCCGCATGGTGGCGACGACGCATTACAGTGAGCTTAAGGCGTATGCTTACGAACGGGATGGCATTATTAATGCAAGCATGGAATTTGACGTGGCTACACTGAGTCCGACCTATCGCCTGCTCGTCGGTGTTCCTGGGCGAAGCAATGCCTTCGCAATTGCGGAACGGCTCGGTCTGTCCAAGCCAATTCTGGATTATGCCCGCGGTGAGGTGACCGAGGAGGATCAGCGTGTCGAGCATATGATCGCTTCCCTGGAGGAGAACCGACTGACAGCCGAACATGAGCGTTCCGAGGCCGAAAGGCTGCGCAGGGAGACGGAAGAGCTTCGCACCCGTTATCAGGAGGAGCTCGACAAGCTCGACAACCAGCGTGAACGCATGCTGGAAAAAGCGGAGGAAGAAGCCCGCCAGGTGCTGCAGAAGGCCCGCAGCGAGTCGGAACGAATTATTGCCGATCTGCGCAAGCTTGCCCTGGAGGAGGGCGCCGCAGTGAAGGAACACCGCTTGATTGCTGCCCGCAAGGAGCTTGACGAGGCGGAACCGAAGCAGCGCAAAAAATCGTCCGCTCCACGACAGTCCGCCAAAGCACGGGCAATTGAGCCAGGGGATGAGGTTCATGTGCACAGTCTGAGGCAGAAGGGGCATGTCGTCGAGCTGTCCGGCAGCAAGGAAGCTATCGTACAACTGGGCATTATGAAAATGAAGGTCAGTCTGGCTGACCTTGAGCTGCTGGATGCGCCGAAGCCTGCTCAGCCCAAGCAGCGTACGGTTGCCGGTGTGAATCGTACACGCGACGACCGGGTCCGGAGCGAGCTTGATTTAAGAGGAGCCAATGTGGAGGAAGCGCTGATTGAAGTGGACCGGTTCATGGACGAAGCTTTTATGGCCAATCTGGGCCAGGTCTACATTATTCACGGCAAAGGCACGGGCGTGCTGCGTTCCGGCATTCAGGACTATTTGCGCAGTCACAAGCATGTAAAAAGCTACAGACTGGGTAATTACGGGGAAGGCGGATCCGGTGTGACCGTCGCCGAGTTAAAATAGTTCGCCCTGCATATGAGCGACTGTTTACGGCCTGTGGCCGATGGGGAGGGAGAGAGTGAAGGAGATCGATCAGTTGCTGACTTATCCCCTTGGCATGATGCTGGGGTATTTTTCGGTTGCGGTGCTTCAACTTGTTGTGTATTTATATTGCTTTGAACTGGTGACCCGCTACAAGTGCTGGGATGAAATCCGCAAGGGCAATGTGGCTGTCGCTATGGCCACCGGCGGGAAAGTATTCGGGATATGCAATATTATGCGTTTTACCATTTCCGGGAGCTCCAGTGTGTACGATACGATGATCTGGTCGTTTGTAGGGTTTCTGCTGCTGCTCGCTGCTTATTTCCTGTTTGAATTTCTGACACCCGTATTTTCGATCGATAAGGAGATCCAGGAAGATAACAGGGCTGTAGGCCTGTTTTCCATGATCATTTCCATCTCGCTGTCCTATGTGATCGGTGCCAGTGTTGGTTAAATTACTTTTTAAGCGCAATGAATTGGAGGATACGGATATGGAGAAAACCATTTGCCCGTGGTGCCAGACGGAAATCGTCTGGGATGAGGAGCTTGGCCCGGAGGAAGAGTGCCCTTACTGTCATAACGAGCTGAAGGGGTACCGGACATTAACGGTTGATATCGGCGAGGAAGAGGAAGAAATGTTGAATGGGCGCCAGTCCGATGAACATGATGACGAGGAAGCCGGGGATGAGGACTTGTTAGCCTGGCAGGATGAGGGCCTTCACAGGCTTCCGGTTCTGCATACGCTGCAGAAATATGAAGAAAGCGGGCAAGATCTGCTGGCTTATGAAGAAGGTGTAGAAAAGGTGCTCGACAGCCAGGAAGAGGTCCCGGAATGTCCGCACTGCCGGGAATACATGCTGTTGACAGGAACAAGAACCGTCACGGCAGATACCTTTGTCCCGTCTGTTCCGGCTCCGCTTGGGAAGCCTGTGCTTGAACCGCCTTTTACCATGAATATCTATGTGTGCACCGGGTGTTTCCAGGTACAGCATAGCCTCGCCGAGGATGACAGACTCCGGTTGATGCATGCACTTGGATCCGGCCGTAAATAAAAGACTGCTGTCCCCTGACATGTTTTGAACATTTTAGGGCATGTTAACGGAGAGCCCGCTGGGCGGATCTTGGTTAGAGGGGGGACACTGTTGAAATCGAGCTTGAATAAACAGTCCATTCTACTGCTTGGCATGAATGGGCTGTTTGTATTAGCAGGAGCGCTGTCAGGCACGTTTCTCAATGTGTACCTGTGGAAAACCAAACCGGATTATGCCATGATCGGCTGGTTTACCGTCAGCCAGCAGGTGGCGCTCGGACTGACCTTCTGGGTTGCGGGAAAGTGGGTAAAGGAACACAACAAAATGAATGCCCTCCGCGCAGGTACGGCTCTGTCCGGAATATTTTATCTGCTTGTTTTATGGTCAGGTCCCAGAGCTGTTCACTATATTTGGCCGCTCGGCATTCTGCTGGGGATTGCGCTTGGTCTGTTTTGGCTTGCGTTTAATGTGGTCTATTTTGAGGTTACCGACAGTCGCAACAGGGATCGGTTTAACGGCTGGGTGGGGCTGCTTGGATCTTTTGCCGGCATCGTGGGTCCGTGGCTTTCGGGCTGGATTATAGCAAGCATGGAAAACGACACAGGTTACCGTGTCATTTTCAGTATTTCATTGGCGATTTATATCGTTGGAGTCATCCTCAGCTTCTTCCTCAAGAAGCGAAAGGTCAAGGAAGAATATAACTGGGCCGAGCCGTGGAACAGGTTGACTGACGGGGGGAGCCCATGGAGACCGCTCTCCCTGGCGCTTGCCGCCCAAGGAATCCGGGAAGGGGTATTTTCTTTTCTTATCACTTTGCTCGTCTTTGTGGCCACCAAGCAGGAATGGAAGCTTGGACAGTTTTCGCTTATTACGTCGGCGGTATCCCTTGTCAGCTTCTGGGCGGCAGGCAGATGGCTGCGGCCGCGCTACCGCTCCGCAGGCATGCTGATAGGCGCACTGTTGCTGGTAGCGGTCCTGCTTCCTTTGCTGTGGAAGGTGCAGTATGGCACACTTCTGTTCATGGGCATCGGTACGTCGCTGTTTATCCCGCTTTATCTGATCCCCATTACTACACTGGGCTTCGACTTAATGGGAGCGACGGACCGCAACGTTGCTGAACGCGTCGAGCTGGTCGTGCTGCGCGAGCTGTGTCTCATGACGGGGCGTCTGATCGGTACGTTTGTTTTTATCGGGGTGCTCTCGGTGAGCCGCATGCCGCATGTTATCACGTGGCTGATGATCGGTCTTGGATGTGCGCCCGTAATCGGCTGGTTCTTTGTGCGGGGAATGATGAAATCCGCAGGCTGGAAGCCGGCATCGGAATAGCTGTGCAGCATATTTTTACTCTGCAAAACAATAGGTTCACTGCAGCAGCCCTTCAGGTATGAATGGCTGTTTTTGCTTTGCACCTGATATAAATTGATGTAATATAAGTATTATCATTTTCGCAGACCTGACATGAAGAGTGGTCAACGTCCGCGAAAACACGCTGGAGGTCTTTGCATGACAGAGTTGAATGAGACAAAATTAAAAGTGCTGGAGCTTCTGAAAGAGGATGCCAGACGTACGCCCGCCCTGCTGGCGACCATGCTCGGCATAACCGAGGAGGAGGTCAAAGCCGCCATTCAAGAGCTGGAAGACAAGCATGTCATTGTGAAATATGCAGCGGTCGTCAATTGGGACAAGGTGGATGACGAGAAGGTCACCGCGTTGATTGAGGTCCAAATAACACCGGAGCGGGGCAGAGGCTTTGAAGGCATTGCGGAGCGCATTTATCTGTATCCGCAGGTGAAATCGGTCTATCTGATGTCCGGAGCTTATGATCTGCTGGTGGAGGTGGAGGGCAAGAATCTGCGCGAAGTCGCGAATTTTGTATCAGAGAAGCTGTCCCCGATTGACTCCGTACTGTCGACCAAAACGAATTTCACCCTGAAAAAATACAAGCAGGACGGCATTATCTTCGATGACAAGGAAGAAGATAACCGTCTCATGATCTCGCCGTAAAGGAAGCGACTCATAATGACACTTAATCAAGAACAGGCTCTGCAGGCTGGAAGCAAATCCATGAACTCCTATCTGGCTCCCCTGGTTCGAGACATCCAGCCCTCAGGGATCCGGAAGTTTTTCGATCTGGTCGGAGGAAGCAAGGATATTATTACACTTGGTGTGGGCGAACCTGATTTTACAACACCTTGGCATATGCGTGAGGCTTGTGTTTATTCCCTGGAGCGCGGATTTACAAGCTATACGTCCAATGCAGGCATGCCGGAGCTCCGCGAGGAGCTCAGCCATTATTTGAGCAGCCGCTTCTCCGTCAACTATAATCCAAAGGATGAGATGATTATAACGGTCGGGGGCAGCGAGGCCATTGATCTCGCCCTGCGGGCCCTGATTACACCCGGGGATGAAATCCTCATTCCGGAGCCTTGTTATATTTCCTATTCTCCGATAACAGCGATTGGCGGCGGTGTAGCCGTGGGCATCGAGACGTTCGCGGATAACGGCTTCAAACTGACGGCGGAGGCGCTTGAGGCGAAAATCACGCCCCGCTCCAAGGTGCTGATTCTCTGTTACCCGAGCAACCCTACGGGGGCAACAATGAGCTATGAGGATTGGCTCCCGATTGCGAAGGTGGTTGAAAAGCATGATCTGATCGTGATTTCGGACGAAATCTATGCCGAGCTTACGTATGATCAGAATCATGTCAGCTTTGCGGCCATCCCGGGAATGCTGGACCGGACGATTCTCGTCAGCGGTTTTTCCAAAGCATTTGCGATGACAGGCTGGAGAATCGGCTATACGTGCGGCCACCGTGATCTCATCTCGGCTATGCTGAAAATTCATCAGTACACGGTGATGTGCGCTCCTTCGATGGGGCAGGTTGCCGCACTGGAGGCGCTGCGCAACGGAATGGGGGAAAAGGACCGGATGGTCGATGCCTACAATCAGCGCCGCCGTTTGATGGTACAGGGCTTCAGGGACATGGGGCTGGACTGCCATGAACCGCAGGGGGCCTTCTATGTGTTCCCGAGTATTCAATCCACCGGGTTAAGCTCGGATGCGTTTGCCGAAAGACTGCTCTATGATGCCAAAGTCGCCGCCGTGCCAGGAAATGTATTTGGTCTCGGGGGCGAAGGATATTTGCGTTGCTCCTATGCCACATCTGTTGCCCAACTGACGGAAGCGCTGGAGCGGATCGGAAATTTTGTGCACAAGCTGAAAGCAGAAGGCGTCTGACCGATGATCCGGTTAGCTGCACTGTCTTCTTAGGACTAATGGGAGGCCCCGCGGTGGGCTTCTTTTTTTGCCTTCCCAACCTGTGCTATATTGAATGCATGGGGAAAGGGAGGTACATAGATGAAGAGGCTGTTGAAGCTGTTCGGTGTGCTTGCATTTCTGCTCGTGGCGACTGGCTGCGGGGAGGACGACAACAAGGCATTTTCCATCTTTATTATTGATAATCAGGGGGATCCGTCGGCCATCAGTCAGGAGCTCGAGCAAAAGCTGCAGCAGAAGCTAAGTGAAGGGGGCCCTGCTGTCGAGGTGGTTACCAGCCCTATTTATGACCGCTCAAAGCTGCTGGTGGAGTACGTGGCCGGGGAGCATGATATTTTCATTCTGCCGGAGGAAGATATGAGAAATAACGGCAGAGAAGGCGGGAACCTGCCCCTCGATGAATACTTTGACAAGGAAGCCTATCCAGGGGGCGTCTTTGAAGGAGCTGTATTCGAGGCTGTGAATAAAGATGGGCAAGCAGCAGAGGAGACGGTGATGGAAACCCATTTGTATGGTATTCCTGCCGACGAGATGGCTCTGTTCAAGGAGGTTGGCTACGCCTCATCCAATCTGTATGCAACGGTCCCGCCAAGAACGGGCAATCTGGAGGAAGCGGTCAGCGTATTGAAGGCTTTGGCTGAATAAGGTGATTATTTACCTCTGTTCTGTACGGTGACTGGGAGGAATTCGTATGTTAATCATGGTTACAGGAGGACTCGGTACAGGGAAAACAAGGTTTGCATTGTCGATGGCAACACGTCTTGCACGTGAAGGGATTTATATTTCGGCACCTGGCCGGCTTGCCGCCGGAGCATCTGCCGGAGGCTGCGAACTGCCGCCATCTTACCACAGGATCAGCGTGGACCATGAGATGCCGCTGCCCAATGTGCTTGAGCACCTCAATTTGGAGTCCAACATCTTTCGTGCCGACCGCAGGATCGTTATTGTTGACAGCATTACAGGCTGGTTGAGCGACGAATTTGGCAGCGAACCGCTGGAGCAAGCGGAGCGAAGGCGGCTTGAGGTGAAAGCGGAGCGATTATCGGACAAGCTGTTGAGCTATCAGGGGATGCTGCTCGTCATAACGAATGAAATATCCTCCATGCTTCATCCCAGTGCAGAAGAAGCGCTGTACGGCAGGCTGATATCCCGCCTGAACATGGAAATGGCGGAGCGGGCGGACAGGGTATTCCAGTTGACGGCAGGTTTGGCGGTGGAATTGAAGGAGCGCAGCTTGCGATATTAGGGCTAAATCGTAAAGGAGGAATATGATGGGTGTATATACGAGAACGGGAGATGAAGGCGAAACCTCTGTCATTGGAGGACGGGTGCGCAAGGATGATGACAGGGTTGAAGCTTACGGCACCATTGATGAGCTGAACAGCTTTGTGGGACAGGCGATCAGCTTTGCCGAGGAAGAGGTGTTCGAAGACCTGCGGCAGCAATTGGCCGAGATCCAGCAGGAGCTGTTCGACTGCGGCTCCGATTTGGCTTTCGTAAGGCTGAGCGATAAAAAATATAAGGTAAAGGAAGAGATGGTGCTGCGGCTTGAGCAGTGGATCGACGGCTGTGAAGCGGAGAACCCGAAGGTGGAGCGTTTTATTATTCCGGGCGGAAGCCGCTTCTCTTCGGCTCTGCACGTATGCCGCACGGTATGCCGCCGCGCCGAACGGCGGGCTGTTACACTCGGCTCTCATGCGGAGATTAATCCTGCTGTCCGCAGATATTTGAACAGACTGTCCGACTATTTCTTCGTGGCTGCGCGTACGGCCAATGCAAGGCTGGGAGTGGCTGATGTGGAATACGTTCGCAGCAAAAAGGTGTTTGGTAGAAAAGAATGACCGCTTATTATGATCCGATTGTATATGAGATTCCTCCGGAAGATGAAGGCATGCTGCTAAAGACGGTTTTGCACAAAAGAATGAGCGTTTCACGCAAGCTCCTGTCGCGTCTGAAGCTTACGGAGCAGGGGATTATGCTCAATGGAAGCCGCGTGTACGTCAATGTGAAGGTGCGCCCGGGGGACTGTGTGGAAATCCGCATGGAACGGGAAACCTCGGAGGATATTCTGCCTGAGCCTATCCCTTTTGACATCCTTTATGAGGATGAGCATCTCTTGATTGTGAATAAAGCTGCGGGCATGATTGTTCATCCGACACATGGCCACTACACGGGAACGCTGGCCAATGCGGTTGTGTATTACTGGCAGTCCAAGGGAGAATCGTTCCGCTTCCGGCCTGTTCACCGGCTGGATCAGGATACCTCGGGTGTGCTGGCCATCGCCAAAAACCCGTATGCCCATCAGCATATATCAGAGCAAATGATTGCAGGCATGGTGGACAAACGCTATAAGGCCTATGTGCATGGCAGCCCGGAGCCGCCCGCAGGAAGAGTGGACGGCCCAATCGACCGCGATCCGCTCAACCCGCACAAGCGCATCGTAACTCCTGATGGGTATCCTGCCCTCACGCTTTACAATCTTGAGGTGAGATGGCCGGAAGGCAGCAGAATTTCTTTGAAGCTGGAAAGCGGACGCACTCACCAGATTCGTGTGCATATGACGTATATCGGCTGTCCGCTGATCGGAGATCCGATGTATTTTGCCAATGCCACGGATGAAAGTGCTGATACCGGCAAGGCCGAACGAAGAGCATTTCTCGACAGTCTGATTTCAAGACAGGCGCTGCATGCCGCCGAGCTTTCCTTCGATCATCCGCTTACAGGAGAGCGATGCACGTTCCGGGCTCCGCTGCCGCCGGATTTGCTTCGTTTGGAAGAAGTGCTGCAAGCTGCAAAATAACATATAACACTAAAGAAAAGCATCGTATTGGGATGGAATGATGGAGGACATGCAATATGAGTAAATTGACAGTATATCAATATCCGAAATGCAGCACCTGCCGCAATGCTGTTAAATGGCTGCAAAACCACGGGCATGAGCTTGAGCTTCATCACATTGTAGAGGATACGCCAACAGCCGGCCAGCTTGCGGAGCTTGTGGATAAGAGCGGGCTTGACCTGAAAAAGTTCTTTAACACAAGCGGCGAGGTGTACAAGGAATTGAAGCTGAAGGACAGCCTGCCGGGCATGAGCCGGGAGGAGCAGTTGAACCTGCTCGCCTCCAACGGCATGCTGATTAAACGGCCTGTCGTTACCGACGGACAGCGGGTCACCGTCGGATTTAAAGAGGATCAATACGGCGAGGTATGGGGACAGGCGTGAGCCTGTCTTTTTGCAAATTGCTAAAGATTCTTTAACTGGAACTTCATGGACAGTCCCTGAACGTCAGCCAATATGGTATACTCGAACAAGGTTATTTTTACGGAAATGGAGCGAGACACTTACGTGACACAAAACAACGGACAATCGGTTATGCTGGTAGACGGGATGGCGCTGCTCTTCCGCGCCTATTACGCAACAGCGGCCCATGGATATATACGGCGCACCAAAGAAGGAATCCCGACCAATGCTATCTATGGATTTATCCGCTATTTTTGGGATGCGGTACAGGCCTTCGGTCCCACCCATGTCGTCTGCTGCTGGGATATGGGAGGCAAGACGTTCAGAGGCGAGCATTTTGCCGCATACAAAGGCAATCGTGCAGAAGCCCCGGACGATCTGGTTCCCCAGTTTGCTCTGATCCGTGAAGTGGTGGACAGCCTGGGCATTCCGAACATCGGGGCGGAAGGTTATGAAGCGGACGACTGCATCGGTACTCTGGCCCGCCACTATTCCCGTGACGAGAATACGGACGTGCTGATTCTCTCAGGCGACCATGATCTTCTGCAGCTGGTGGATGAGCGGGTTAAAGTCATTATTATGAAAAAGGGCCAAGGCAACTATATGGTCTACACACCCGAAAGCCTGATGGAGGAAAAAGGGCTGCAGCCCCGTCAAATCATAGATGTCAAAGGATTGATGGGGGACACAAGCGACAACTACCCCGGGGTGCGAGGCATCGGCGAGAAAACGGCGCTAAAGCTGGTACAGGAATACGGCTCCATTGAGGGTATTCTGGCTAACCTGGAGCATCTGAGTCCTTCCGTCAAAAAGAAGATCGAGAACGATCTGGACATGCTCCACCTGTCGCGCAAGCTGGCCGAGATCCATTGTGAGGTGCCGGTTGCCTGCTCGCTGGAAAGCAGTCTGCTGCAGCTTGATCACGCGCTGATCGCGGACAAATTTGAACAGCTTGAAATGAAAAGCTTGAGTATAATGATGGGAGTGGCGGCAGGATCATGAGCAGTTGGGCGCGCAAGCGATGGAAAAAGTGGATACCCGGGATGCTGGCATTGACGATGTCGGTGTCCTTTTTGCTGTCCGGAGACGGTATACCCCGGGTGGAGGCTTCGGCGCAGCCAGGGATACAAACAGCGGTGAAAAAAGTAACTGCTGCGGGACGCACTTTTACCGTGAAGACAGTCAGCATTCCGAAAGGCACACCGGCGGCAATCGGTTTGGCACAGGGACAGGTCGGCAAAACCCAGGATTTAAGCGGCATCGTCCAAAAATATCATGCCGAAGCTGCCATCAACGGCGCGTTCTTCGAAGCGTATAACGGAGCTCCGGATCCTTATGGCATGCTGATATCCGGGGGCAAGGTCATTCACATTGGCAGATATGGCACCACGGTTGGCTTCAAGCAGGATGGAACAGTTGTTATGGACGCGTTGAGTGTCAGTATCACGGGACGGGTAACAGGAAAAGATGGCAGATCCTTGGGCTGGTATGCGACCTTTATGAACAGAACTCCTGCCGAAAATGCAAACACCTCGATGCTGTACACGCCGGAACGCGGGGCGACGGTAGGGTTCAAGGGGGGCATTGCCGTAACCGTACGTGACGGGATTGTCGTTAAAAATGGGATAAATACAAATGTCTCCATTCCGAAGGATGGATATGTGCTCGTGTTTACCGGGACGATGAGAAGCACGGCGCAGCGATTTGCAGAGGGAGCGGCCGTAACCGTGACCACGACATACAGCAACCAAAAGGGTGAAGTCCTTGATTGGCAGGACGTAGTGACCGGAGTAGGCGCCGGGCCTCGGTTGATCACGGACGGTAAAGTCTCCCTGAATCCTGAAGCGGAGGGCTTCAAGGATCCGAAGATATTGAACGCTTCCGGGGCGCGCAGCGGAATTGCCATCATGCCTGACGGATCGGTCCTGCTCGCCACGGTACCGGCGGCGACCATGAAGCAATGGGCAGCAATCATGGAGAAGCTGGGCGCCAAGCAGGCCATGAATCTAGACGGGGGTGCCTCCTCCGGCATGTACGCAGGGGGCAAAATACAGACGGCTCCCGGCCGCAAACTGAGCAATACGCTCATATTCGGAACGAATCTGCAAACGTTTTAGCTTTACCCAATTGACGTTTGGAACATTTCGGGAGAAGATAGGATAAGTATAGATCGCAGGAGGATCAGAAATGAACAATGCAGCGGCGTCAGCTGTGTCCGTGAACATTGCATTGCCGGCCGTACTTATGCACGGTGGCAAGGAAGTACTTAGCGGCATTAACAAATTACCCGCAGACAGGCCCATTCTTCTGACACGCAGCGGGATTCCCGGTGACGGACAGGCGGATCTCGTGCATCATGGCGGCCCGGACAAGGCGGTATGCGTTTATGATCACAGCCGCTATGCGTATTTTGCGCAGCTCATGGACCGCGAGCTTGTTTTCGGAGCTTTCGGGGAAAATGTGACGACGTCTGGGGCTGCGGAGGATACGGTCAGCATTGGGGACATCTACCGGCTTGGCCGTGCGCTCGTACAGATTAGCCAGCCCCGCCAGCCTTGCTTCAAACTGGCGGCAAGATACGGATGGAAGGAGCTTCCGCAGCAATTTCAGCAGACTGGGTACACGGGCTATTATTTCAGAGTGCTTGAAGAGGGGGAACTGTCTCCAGGGGACTCAATGGAGCTGGTGGAGAGGCCGAAGGAGCACATCACTGTAATGGAGGCCAACCGGATCATGTACCAGGAGAAGGATCATGCTGAACAGACGAAGCGGCTGCTGGAAGTAGAGGCGCTGTCGGAGAGCTGGAAGATGCCGCTGCGCAAACGTTTGGGCTGAAGGGATTGCATTGTATAAGGGAGGGAGAGGTTGGAATGACAGTATTGGGTGCAATTGAAGCAGGCGGGACTAAATTTGTATGCGGTATCGGCAATGAGCAGGGGGAAATTATGGGCAGGGTCAGCTTCCCGACGGAAGCACCCGAAGTAACGATGGCCCGGGTCATTGAATATTTCGAAGGAAAGAATGTCGAAGCGATCGGGGTTGGCTCCTTCGGGCCGATTGATCCGATTGTCGGCAGCAGTACATACGGGTACATTACCACAACGCCCAAGCCTCACTGGAGCAACTATAATCTTATCAGCAAGCTGAAGACTCATTTTGATGTTCCGATGGGTTTTGATACGGATGTGAACGGAGCCGCTCTGGGTGAATATACTTGGGGAGCCGCCAAAGGCCTGGACAGCTGCATTTATATTACGGTTGGAACAGGCATCGGCGCAGGGGCCGTTGTCGGAGGGCAAATGCTTCACGGTTTGTCCCACCCGGAAATGGGGCATATTCTGGTCCGCCGCCATCCGGAAGACACGTATGAAGGCTTCTGTCCTTATCACGGCGACTGTCTGGAAGGCCTGGCCGCAGGGCCTGCCATCAGCAAACGGTGGGGGACCCAAGGGGCGGAGCTTTCTCCGGATCATCCCGCATGGGAGATGGAGGCTTATTATCTGGCTCAGGCTTTGATGAATTACGTTCTGATTCTTTCCCCGCAAAAAATTATTATGGGCGGAGGAGTCATGAAGCAGGCGCAGCTCTTTCCGCTGATCCGCCGCAAGCTGCAGGAGATGCTTAAAGGTTACGTTCAACATGCAAGCCTTACGGCGGATATCGACAGCTATATCGTTCCTCCCGGACTTGGCGACAATGCCGGCTTGTCCGGTGCGTTTGCGCTGGCCCGTCTGGGGATATGATCATTTGTGAAAAAAAACTTTGACTTGGCATACATTTCCGTTATAAGATGAGCTTAACAGCATAGCACGGTTTATAAGGAAGCACCTATTTTGCGAATACGCGAAATAGGTGCTTTTTTTGTTGCCGGATGCTGATACTGATACATAACCAGAGGAGGTTTTGTAGTATGGAGATTGTATTCTTGAACAAGCTGTCGCAGACGGAGGAAGCCGACGGACTGGGGGCTGCCCAGGTATGGATCGGGGAAGAAGAGGGAGTATGGTCTGTCGGCTGGCGGACTACAGAAGGGGATGGCGAGAAGGATAGCGTCTGGTATGAGGGACGTTCATGGCAGGAGATGCTCTCCATTTACCGCTATCAGCTGGCTTTGAAGCTGTCCGAAGGGTACCGTCCGCTTATTGACGGGGTATTCCATGAGCGCGAAGAAGGCGGGAGCCGTGGGTTGTTTGTGCAGAAGCTATACTGCTACAGCGATCTTCATCCCCGTGATGATGTGTATACCGAGCTTACGGTCTGGCGCCGGCGCCGGGCGGCAGCCGAGCACAGGGCCCCATATATGATTGCAAGCAACCGTTTGCTGAAGCTGATCAGTGTCTTTCTCCCACGGAATGAAGCGGAGCTGTTTGAACTGCCGGGCATGGGGGAGAGCAAGGTGCGGGCCTATGGAGCGGAACTGCTGGCTATCACCTGTAAGGGTGAGCAGTATCGTCCATTTCCTTTGCATTGGGTGATGGAAGAGCTTGATGCCCAGGACTTTATCAATTGGAGCTACCGCCAGAAGGAACAGAAGTACAAGCTGGAGCTCGACAGATTTAATCAGCGCCAGGCGATTCTGAAGGGGGCGGCGGAAGGTCTTGGCCTGGAGGACATAAGTCGGCAGGCGGAACTGCCGCGCAGGGAAGTCATTGAAATGCTGGAGGTGCTTGAGCGAGAAGGGTACGATGTAGATAACGTGATCCGGAGTGAGCTGTCGGGCGCTACAGAGCAGGAGCAGGAGGCGATTCGGGAGGCCTACCAGGAGCTGGGAGACCGCTTTTTGAAGCCTGTTATGCAGCGGGTGTATGGCGATCCAAATCACGGGGATATGAAGCTGGATGAAATTTATGAGCGTCTGCGGCTGGTGCGTATCTGTTACCGTCGCGATGAAGGAGGCAAACAGAGCGCCAGCTAAAGCAAACTGCATCTAGTGGTGAATGCCAAAAAGACGGACCCTGTCCCGAAGGAAGGCTCCGTCTTTCATTCCTATTCTGTAAAATATTCAGATCCAGTCTTTCTTGCGGAAAATCAGAAACATGCTGCTGCCCAGTGCAATCATCACGCCAATCACGACAAAATATCCGTGGCGGGTGTGCAACTCGGGCATATTATCAAAGTTCATTCCATAAATTCCTGTAATGACGGTCAAAGGCATAAATACGGTGGTGATCGCTGTAAAAACCCGCATGATTTCGTTGGCCCGGTTGGCAATGCTGGACTGGTAGGCTTCACGAAGGTTGCCCATCAGATCACGGTAGGTGTCGAAGGTTTCGGAAATTTTTACGGCGTTTTCATAAATGTCGCTAAAATATTTCTGCAATTGCTCGTCAATCAGGCGCAAATCCCGTTTGTTCAACGTATTGATGACTTCCTTCTGCGGGCCAAGCACTTTTTTAAGCCATAAAATTTCACTGCGCAGACCGATAATTTCGTTCAAATGAGATTTTTTCGTATGCATCAGAATGTCTTCCTCAAGCTTTTCGATTCGAACCTCGATCCGGTCGCCCACGAGAAAATAATTGTCTACGATCAGGTCGATCAGCAGATACATAAAACGGTCAGGAGAATTCACTTCCTGCTCCCAAAGCAGCGGCTTCAGGGAACGAAGCTCATTGATCTTCTGTCTGGTGATGGTGATGATAAAATGTCTGCCGAGAAAAATATTGAGGGAACGCAGAAAGATTTCTTCATCATCAAACCGGATGCTGTTTACAACGATAAAGTAATGATTATCATATATTTCAATTTTGGGACGCTGGTCTTCTTCGCTCAGGCAGTCTTCCACAGCCAGATCATGAATGGAAAAGAGCGGCTGCAGCACCGCGAGATCTTCAACATCGGCATCAATCCAGTAAAAGCCGTCGGCCGGTGCCGTCAATGTATTTTCAATGTCGTCAATGAGGGTAAATACCCCGTTGTTCACTAACCGGATTTTCATTTCTCTCACTCCTTATGCTTCGCCCCAGGGCGAATGATGTTCACAAGGAATGCTTTCAGACTGGTGCCAGACCCAGGAAGTTAGAAGCTCCACAGACATGAAGAACGTGCGTCCCGTCTCCGGCAAGCTGAAGTCATTCCTATGCTGTTGTCATGCTTCCGCCGCCTATTCGGACTCGGGTCGCCTTCCATGGTTGGTGTCACCCCTATCGAATTATATTAAGATGAGCCGCAGCAGTCCTTTTTTATACGCCAATCTTGAACTGTGCATATAGTTTCAGCCGCCTGCAGCACTTGTCTAGTATAACGCCCGCCAGATGGCCTTTCAAGGGCTAAACTGGACATTTTCATTTGCTGTTTTCATCTTATGGAGGCAGCCGAATCCGTGTGCGCGATGAATGGATTTTTCTGCTTGACGAGAGAGGTGTTCATGCTTTAAAGTTTGATACAGGATATTTGAATTAGTTAAAATTGAAAATAGCGAAATCTTATCAAGAGCAGGTGGAGGGACTAGCCCGATGAAACCCGGCAACCGGCGGTGATCCGCACGGTGCTAATTCTTGCAGGTCACATTTTCTTTAGAAACTGGATCTGAGAGATGAGAGAGGCGCATATGAATCAGATATGACCTTTCTCGTGCTGCGAGAAAGGTCATTTTTAATATGCCCGGCATCTCAGCAATGATTTTCGCAAACTTCATGAACAGGAGTGAGCATTATGCCGATTAAAATTCCAGACACCTTGCCGGCGAAGGAGGTTCTTGCGGGTGAGAACATTTTTGTCATGGACGAGAGCAAGGCCTATCACCAGGACATCCGTCCGCTCCGCATTGCGATTCTTAACCTGATGCCGACCAAAGAAACGACCGAAACCCAACTGCTGCGGCTGATCGGCAACACCCCGCTGCAAGTGGATGTCACGCTCGTTCACCCGCAGTCGCATGTGTCCAAAAACACGTCCCAGGAGTATCTGGACATGTTTTACAAAACATTTGACGAAATCAAAAATACCCGCTTTGATGGCATGATTATTACAGGTGCGCCTGTAGAGCAGCTTGAATTTGAGGATGTAAATTATTGGGAGGAGATTCGCAGCATCTTTGACTGGACCCGGACGAATGTGACCTCCACCATGCATATCTGTTGGGCCTCGCAGGCGGGCTTATACCACCATTTCGGGGTTCCCAAATACGGATTGGACAGCAAATGCTTCGGCGTTTTTGCGCATACAGTTAGCAAGCCTCATGTGAAGCTGCTGCGCGGCTTTGACGAAGTCTTCTATGCGCCTCACTCACGGCATACGGAAGTCCGCCGCGCGGATATTGAACGTTTTCCCGAACTGGAACTGCTCTCGGAATCGGAAGAAGCCGGTGTGTATATTGTCGCTACGACGGACGGCAAGCAGATTTTTGTGACAGGCCATTCCGAGTATGATCCGTTATCCCTGAAATGGGAGTATGACCGGGATATGGCCAAAGGCTTGGACAATGTTCCCTTGCCCCAAAATTATTTCCCGCAGGATGATCCAACCTGTACACCGCCGTCCACGTGGCGGGCCCATGCCAACTTATTATTTTCTAACTGGCTGAACTACTATGTGTACCAGGAGACCCCTTATGACATCGGTGATATCGGGCCTCAAATTTAATAAGTAAAAACGAACAGGAGGATTTATATGGATAACCCAAAATTGAAAATCGAAAGCAGATTAGCCCAAATCGGTTCCGTCAATGAGCCTGTAACCGGTGCGGTGAATTTTCCGATTTACCAGTCGACAGCTTTCCGTCATCCGCGGCTCGGACAGAGCACAGGCTTCGATTATATCCGTACCACGAATCCGACTCGCAAGGTGCTCGAAGAAGCAGCAGCGGAGCTGGAATCCGGAGACGCCGGATTCGCCTGTTCCTCCGGCATGGCCGCTCTGCAGACGATTTTTACTCTGTTCGGACAAGGGGATCATCTGATCGTTTCCCTTGACTTGTATGGAGGAACCTATCGTTTGCTGGAACGCATCCTCTCCAAATACGGCGTAACCGCCTCTTATGTGGATACGAATGACCTCAATGCGCTGGAGCAGACACGCCGTCCGAACACGAAGGCCGTATTTATCGAAACGCCGACCAACCCGCTCATGATGATTACCGATATCGCGGCGGTAGCCGGCTGGGCCAAAAAGCATGATCTGCTGACGATTGTGGACAATACGCTGCTTACGCCATATTTCCAAAGACCGATTGAACTGGGTGCCGACATCGTAGTTCACAGCGCCACCAAATATTTGGGCGGTCATAATGACGTCCTGGCCGGACTGATCGTCACCAAAGGAAAAGAGCTGTCCGAAGAAATGGCCTTCCTGCACAACTCGATTGGGGCCGTGCTGTCCCCGAACGACAGCTACCAATTGATGAAAGGCATGAAAACCCTTGCCCTGCGCATGGACAGACATGAACAGAATGCCACACAGATCGCACAGTATCTGCTGACTCACTCGCTGGTGACGGACGTATACTATCCGGCCCTGGAGAGCCATCCGGGATATGAGATTCAAAACAGACAGTCCTCCGGGAATACGGGAATTTTCTCGTTCAAGGTCAAGGATGCCCGCCTGGTAGAGCCTTTGCTGCGCCATATCAAGCTGATCGCCTTTGCCGAAAGTCTGGGCGGGGTTGAATCACTTATGACCTATCCTGCGGTGCAGACCCATGCGGACATTCCGGCGGAAATCAGGGATGCGGTAGGCGTCGACGACAGGCTGCTTCGTTTCTCCGTTGGCATTGAACATGCGGAGGACCTTATTCAGGATCTGGGTGGTGCGCTTGAAGCCGCACATCGTGAGCTCGAAGGGGGGGCTGCGGAATGAGCGGAGACGGGCAGCGGAAAGAAGGGGAGCAAGAGCTGAAGTTCGGCACCCGGCTCCTGCACTTTGGAGCGGAAATTGACAGCCAAACTGGCGCGTCCAGTGTGCCGATTTACCAGGCCTCCACCTTTCATCATCATGACATTTTTAATCCGCCGCAGTTTGACTATAGCCGTTCCGGCAATCCGACCCGGCAGGCTTTGGAGGATTATATTGCGCTGCTGGAAGGCGGAGTGCGCGGATTTGCTTACTCATCCGGGATGGCGGCTATTTCCAGCGCCTTCCTGATGCTGTCGGCCGGTGACCATATGATCGTAACCGAGGATGTGTATGGCGGGACCTATCGGCTGCTGACCCAAATATTGAACCGGATGAACATCGAGTCCACCTTTGTCGATATGACGAATCTGGATGAAGTCAGACAAGCCCTGAAGCCCAACACTAAAGCGGTATATATGGAAACCCCGTCCAACCCGACTTTGAAAATAACGGATATTGAGGCGGTCACAAGCTGGGCCCATAAGCATGATCTCATCACCATGCTGGACAATACGTTTATGACCCCTTATTATCAGCGTCCCATCGAAATGGGAGTGGATATTGTTCTGCACAGCGCCACCAAGTTTCTCGGCGGTCACAGCGACGTGCTGGCAGGCTTGGCCGTTGCCCGCACGGAAGCATTAGCTGTGCAGCTGAAGCAGCTGCAGAACGGATTGGGTACCGTATTGGGCGTCCAGGAATCCTGGCTGCTGATGCGGGGAATGAAGACACTGCAAGCCCGTATGGCACACAGTGAGCAAAGCGCACGCCGGCTGGCCCAATGGCTTCATGCCAGGCAGGATATCAAGGCGGTTTACTATCCGGGCCTCGCTGATCATCCGGGACGCGAAATTCATGAGAAGCAGTCCAGCGGTTACGGTGCCGTAGTCTCCTTTGACGTCGGTTCAGGCGAACGCGCCAAGGCACTGCTGAACCGTGTGCGTCTTCCGATCGTTGCCGTCAGCCTTGGCGCTGTTGAAAGCATTCTCTCCTACCCTGCCATGATGTCCCATGCGGCCATGCCGGGCAGCGTCCGGCTTGAACGCGGCATTACGGACGGCTTGCTGCGCTTCTCGGTAGGCCTTGAGGATATTGAAGACCTCATTTCCGATCTCGAACAGGCTCTGCCATTTGAATAGAATGCCCTTGCAAAAACAGTACCTTTGGAATAGGTGCTGTTTTTCACATTGCACCTGTGTTACGATGGTAATATAGTGGTTTCATATATCATTATTTTCATAAGAGATTTCTTACAGGATGAAGGATGGGAGGAAGCGACAAATGAGTGGAATAGACCATATCTTGGATAAGGCATTGCGCGGTGAACGAATGAACCTGGAGGATACCATTGCCCTGTTTGAATCCAATGAGGTTGAGAAGATGGGGGATGCGGCGAATGTGATCATGAACCGGATGCATCCGAATCCGATCAAGACATTTGTCATCGGGCGAAATATAAATTATACGAATGTATGCGACGTGTACTGCCGTTTTTGCGCTTTTTACCGCAGACCCGGTTCGGACGAAGGCTACGTGCTTCCCGATGAAGTCATTTTTCGGAAGATTCAGGAAACAGAGGATGTCTACGGCACGGAAATTCTGATGCAGGGCGGAACGAACCCTAACCTGCCCTTCAGCTATTACACGGATTTGTTAAAAGCGATCAAGGAGCGTTTTCCGAACATTACGATGCACTCCTTCTCGCCGGCCGAAATTCAGAAGATGAAAGTCGTATCAGACGGTCTGTCGCTGGAAGAGGTGATCCGGCAAATTCATGAAGCTGGCCTTGATTCCCTGCCCGGTGGCGGAGCGGAAATTCTCGATGACCGCACACGCCGTAAGATCAGCCGTCTGAAGGGCTCCTGGACAGACTGGATGGATGTCATGAAGACAGCCCACAAAATCGGCATGAACACCACCGCTACGATGGTCATCGGACTGGGCGAGTCGATGGAAGAGCGGGCGCTGCATCTGATGCGGGTGCGTGATGCCCAGGATGAATGCATTGCCAACAAGTATGATTCGGAAGGCTTCCTTGCGTTTATTCCCTGGACATTCCAGCCTGACAACACCAATCTGAAGCTGGAAAGACAAACGCCGGAGGAGTACCTGAAGACAGTGGCCATCAGCCGGATCGTGCTGGATAACATCAAGCATATCCAGTCTTCATGGGTAACGATGGGGCCTGAAATCGGCAAGAAGTCGCTGTATTACGGCTGCGATGACTTCGGCAGCACCATGATTGAGGAAAATGTAGTGTCGGCAGCCGGGGCTACATATAAAGTCAACATTGAGTCGATCCTGCAGCTGATCCGCGAAACGGGGCATACGCCTGCCCAGCGCAACACCAGATATGATATTCTGCGTGTCTTTGACGAAAGCAGCAGCATTGAGCGCGATTTTGTAATGCAGAACTAAAACGAATATATGAAAAAAAGCTTGCCGCGTGATGAAATGCGGCAAGCTTTTTTTCAACCTGTACCGGTGCTTTTTTCTTTCCGTATACGAGGATCCTTGAACTTGAGTACCTTATTCAAAGCCATAAATACTGGCTTGGACTGCTTGGTCAACACCGGACCGAGAATGGCCAGAATGAGGACGTATATAGCTGCGAAAGGCTGCAGAATCTCCATCAGGCCGCCTTCCCGTCCGAGGTTCGCCATGATGATGGAAAACTCGCCCCTCGATACAATGGTCAGTCCGATATTGGCGGAAGCTTTAGGGGAAAGGGATGCTGTGCGTCCGGCAAGCATGCCTGCCGTAAAGTTCCCGAACAGCGTAACGAGCACCGCCGCAAGGGCGATCCAGACAGCAGTGCCGCCAAGGGACAACGGATCGATGGACAGTCCGAAGCTGAAGAAGAACATAGCCCCGAAAAAATCCCGGAACGGCACAATCAGGTGCTCGATCCGCTTCGCATGATCCGTTTCCGCCAGCACCAGTCCCACCAGCAGCGCTCCAATGGCTTCGGCCACATGAATCGTCTCCGAAAAGCCGGCCACCAGGAAAAGTGTGCTAAATATCACAAGCAAAAATAGCTCATTCGAGCGGATATTCAGAACTTTATTCAGAAGCGGGACGGCTTTTCGCCCGATCAGGATGACCGCAAGCATAAAGCCCAAGGCGATCAGAGCGGACAGCACTACTCCGCCGATAGAGGATGAGTCGCTGAGAACAAGCCCCGACAGGATGGAGATATACACAGCAAGAAAGACATCTTCAAACATAATAATGCCAAGGATCATTTCGGTTTCCGGGTTGGCGGTCCGTTTCAAATCCACCAATACCTTCGCTACGATGGCACTGGACGAAATGGTGGTAATGCCCGCGATGACCAGCGTTTCAGCAATGGGGAAGCCCGAAACGAAGCCCAGGGCAAGCCCCAAAGTGAAATTGATGAGGATATAAATAGTTCCTCCGACAGCAATGGACCGTCCCGATTTGATCAGCCTGCCGACGGAGAACTCCAGACCCAGATAAAACAGCAGGAACAAGACGCCGATTCTGCCCATGAAATCGATAAATGGCGCACTTTCGATAAACCGGAAGTCAAAGTGCCATATTTCCATGGCATGAGGGCCGACGGCCATGCCGACCAAGATATAAAAGGGGATGACCGAAAACCGCAGCTTGGCGGAGATCAGGCCTGACAAAGCGATGAGTGCAATGGCCAATCCAACTTCAAATACGATATGGTCCATCCAATCACCCGCTTCCGCTTATCAGGATTTGTTTAAAGCGTTTCTGCTGTTCTCGTTCTCCAACAGCAAGCACAGTTGCTTCCGCCTTAAGAACAACATCAGGACCCGGGTTGATATGCTTTGTTTTTTTGTCTTCCATGACGACTATAATGGATGCGCCTGAATTTTGGCGGACATCCAGTTCACCGATAGTTTTGCCTGCACAGGCATACTGGGGTTCGATCTTATACCATTCAATGATGAGGTCGTTAAACGCCATGTCTACACTTTCCAGGTTTTTTGGCCTGTAGGCCATGCCGCCGATAATCGAGGCAATCTGTCTGGCCTCCTGATCCTCAAGCGTAATCATAGATATGCTCTGTTCCAAATCCTCATAGTCGAAATGATACAGCTCACGTCTGCCGTCATCGTGGATAATGACCACGAGCCGGTCTCCGCTGGCTGTATCCATTTGATACTTCATCCCGATTCCGGGCAATACAGATTCACGTATTTCCATTGTGGTTAGCCTCCTGAATTCTAATGTGCTGCAGTTCTGATCAATTTATGACATGATCAGGCACACACCACGAATCTGGAGGTAAATTTCAGCGGCTTCAAATAAATTCGCTTGAAAGCTATATAAATGATGGGCAAAAAGGGCAAAGAGGGCCGGGGACAGGACCATACCATTAAAATGGGCAAAACGGCAAAGAAAGGCAATGCTTTGGCTGCCGCAATCATTTTGACCCATCCATGGGATTGAGCCCGGATTGCGGGCTTCTGGTAGGTTTCTTTGGGGTGGCTCAGGCTGAAGGATTCCGCCAAGCCGTCGCCCCCCGCACTCATCCCGCGAGCTTCATCAAAGAAAGGGGCAGGGAAGGAAAACAGCATAATGGTGCCAAGCAGCATAACGGTCCATAAACGTACAGCCGAAATGATTGGATTCATTACTCATCTCCCCCCTTGCCGAATGTAAGCTTAAATAGCGTATCATGCTTACTTTATCACAGAATCCTGATCTTATTCAAATTTCTGAACAAAAAAAGCGCCTGTCATGCCGGAAAGAAATTCACTTTTTGACCGGAAGTGCGCTTGTTATTCACATATTAAATTCTTGGTCCGAATGGAGCACGGTCTTGTTTTTACCGGTTCGTTTGGCGGTGTAAAGGGCTGTATCTGCTCCCTGAAAGAAATTTTCTTTTCCTTTGCTTTGCTGATACTTATTGATTCCCGTACTGATGGTTACAGCCGAGTTGTTCAACCGTTCATACGTATGGGCGGAGATTTCCCGGCGGATCGATTCAACCGTAGCGAATACTTCCGCAGTTTTCTTTTCCGTAAAAATAACTGCAAACTCCTCCCCGCCGTATCTGGCGGCAAAATCATTCGGTCCCGCATGCTTCTGTATAATCGTTGATACGTTCTTCAGTACGATATCTCCTGCGCGGTGCCCATAGATATCGTTGACGCATTTGAAATTATCAACATCAATCAATGCGAGATGAATTCGGAAGGGGTTATCTTCACTGTGAACAATGAGCTTGTCCAAATACTCCTGGAAGGTCATATGATTATAAAGTCCGGTCAGCGGATCGGTTTTGTTTAAATACTCCATCGCGACATTTTGAATCATAAGCTGCTCATTATTTTTCAGTGATTTTTCCAGATGGTTCATCAAAAGCCGGTTATATTGTACAATGCTGCACATCAGTATCGTCAGAAAAAAGTGATAGATGATCAACATGAGCAGCTCCTCCGTTTGCAGGCTCCGTATGCTGTCTACGTACCAGTAACTGACGATCAAGGTAATCATGCTGCAGATATAACCGAAAGCAATTTTTTTATACTCAAAGCTGAACGCGGAAAGCAATATAGGGGCTGCCAATATCAGAAACAACGTATTGCTTTCCGGATGAGCAAGTACAGGAATGATCGAGATGCCTGCGATTCCCGCTATCCCTGCGAAATATTTCAGGGGAGAGGGGAGCTTGTCAACAACCATTTTTGTAATAAACAGGACAAGAAGTTGCAGCCATACCGGGACAGTATGAAGTAAATTTTGCGTCAAGGTATGATATACGTTCAAATCAAAAATGATGGTAAAAATCAGATTGATTACAATAAAAAACAACATGCATTCCAGCGCTCTGCCGGAGGGCTCTCTAAGCCTTTTGACATATTGCCTGAACAAGTTGCGATCACTCTCCGAATCGTCGTAGGCCTGTCGTCCGATAGAACAACAATCAAACTATAACACGTGTAACCGCTCATTGAAATAGGAGGAAGCGAAAAAATAAATGTGCCTAGGGCTTCCAGCAGTTCACCTCGTATAACCCTGAACATGGCGCCATATACTTAGAGCAGTCAGTGAAAGGGGTGGGCCAATGGAACTGTTCACGGTATGGACTGAGACTAAAGATCCAATGGAAGCAGAATGTTTTTACCAAGCCTTGAAAGGCAAAGGCAGAGGTTTACATATGTCACGTTACGGATTAAGTTTATCCTTCAGCCAGTCCGGAAACAGAGTGGCCTGGACCTGTAAGCACAAGGGCCGGGAGCAAGCAGATCAAGCCCTGCTTATTCGTGTCAAGACCTTCATGGCAGACGTCATTGCGGGATACATTCAGGATCAATGGGAGTTCCGGCTGCTCCTTGCGGCTGTATCCGGGGAATGCAGGTACATGAGCGGCGAAGAGACGCAAAGAATGCGTGAAATCAGTACCGGGCTGCTCCTGAAGGATCTGAACAACGGCCGCAAAAAAAGAAGGAATATGATCGCCACCTCACTTATGCAGTGCCTTGAGGAGCTCCAGTTCGTTAATCTGGAGGGAGTGATCCGGTTTCGTCTTCCAGCGTATAAGCAGGAGCTTCGGGAGCTCGTTGAATACGCTTTGGACGAGTTTTGGGGGGAACGTCAATACGAAGAATTTGTACAATTATTAAAGTATTTTGTTTACTTTCAGGAGAACCATGTTCCACTCGTGCATGTGATTCACGGAGAGGAACAAAGCTTCACCATACTGGATGCGGAAATGAGGCTTTTGAGCCCCGTGCAGGCAGATCCCATTACGATTGAGCTTCCGGGTGTGGAAGTGGGAATGCCGGCCGAGGACATGATTGTCAGCAGCCTGATATCCATCGCTCCGGCACGCATCATGCTGCATACGCAGGATCCGAGTGCCTTTGTTGTGCATACCCTGATGAATATATTTGAAGATAAGGTTGAGCTGTGCCGTTTCTGCCCGGATTGCGGGGCCTGGATAAGGGATTCGGATCATCTTGACGGAAAAGAAACAGAGAATTATAATAACTGTGAATCAGGGTCACTGAAACGGGTGAACCCGCATTTTCCAGAAAAAGCTGAGACAAAGACAAGAACCAAAGACAGGCCGTCCCAGAGATGAGGAAACATGGTGCTGAAATTTCCTTACGTTACCGGCTTTGGTTTACCCCTTTGTAGCTGCGCCTCCGAACCCCGGTTACCGGGCATTAAGATGCGCCGGGCCCGTTCCCGTTACAGGACGCCAATGAGGGCAGTCAGTGTGAATAACCGCTGATTTGCCAAAATAGGGTGGAACCACGAGAGTAAACACTCGTCCCTTTTGCGGGATGAGTGTTTTTTTGTGTTCACAAAAAGGAGGAAACAGGAAATGGCAGTTCGTATTCAATTGCCCGACGGCTCTGTCCGTGAATATGCGGACGGGAGCAGCATCGACGACGTGGCCGCTTCGATCAGCAGCGGCTTGCGTAAAAATGCCGTAGCAGGCAAATTAAATGGAATAGTGGTAGATTTGTCCACCCCTTTGACAGAAGGGGCACAGATCGAAATCGTAACCCAGGACACACCGGAAGGGCTTGAGGTTATCCGCCACAGTACCGCACATTTGCTTGCACAGGCAGTGAAAAGACTGTTTGGCAGCAAGGAGGTGCATCTGGGCGTTGGTCCTGTGATTGAAGATGGCTTCTATTATGATATGGATCTGGAGCATGCGCTCAATCCTGAAGATCTGCTCAAGATCGAGAAGGAAATGGAGAGAATTGCCGGTGAAAATCTGCCGATTACCCGTAAAGAGGTGAGCCGCGAAGAAGCATTGTCCATTTTCACTGAAGCAGGCGATCCGTACAAGCTGGAACTGATTCGTGACCTGCCTGAAGACAGCGTAATCTCCATGTATGAGCAGGGAGAATTTTTCGATCTCTGCCGTGGACCACACGTGCCATCAACCGGCAAGCTTAAAGTGTTCAAATTGATGAATGTGGCCGGCGCATACTGGCGCGGGGACAGCAAGAATAAAATGCTGCAACGTATATACGGCACTGCTTTCGTGAAGAAGGCTCAGCTGGATGAACATCTGCACATGCTGGAGGAAGCGAAGAAGCGCGATCACCGCAAGTTAGGCAAAGAGCTCGGCATGTTCACCTTCTCCCAACTGGTAGGACAGGGGCTTCCGATCTGGCTGCCGAATGGAGCCAAGCTGCGCCGTACGTTAGAGCGGTACATCGTTGACCTTGAGGAGAAACTCGGTTACCAGCATGTTTACACACCGGTCCTGGGAAATGTGGAGCTGTACAAGACATCCGGACACTGGGAGCACTATCAGGAAGACATGTTTCCAAAAATGGAAATGGATAACGAGGAGCTTGTGCTTCGTCCGATGAATTGCCCGCATCATATGATGGTATACAAAAGTGAAATGCGCAGCTACCGTGATCTTCCGATCCGGATTGCCGAACTTGGCATGATGCATCGTTATGAGATGTCCGGCGCGCTGACTGGACTGCATCGAGTACGGGCGATGACGCTCAATGATGCGCACTTGTTCGTGCGTCTGGATCAGATTAAGGATGAGTTCAAACGGGTGATTGAGCTGATTATGATCGCTTATAAGGATTTCGGCATTCACGATTACCGTTTCCGCCTTTCTTATCGTGATCCACAGGATACCGAGAAATATTTCCAAAATGACGAGATGTGGAATACGGCGCAAAGCATGCTGCGTCAGGTCGTTGAAGAGATGGGGCTGCCCTTTTACGAAGCGGATGGCGAGGCAGCATTCTATGGCCCTAAGCTGGACGTACAGGTAAAAACCGCTCTTGGCAAGGAAGAAACGCTGTCCACCGTGCAAATTGACTTTTTGCTGCCTGAACGCTTTGAACTGGAATATGTGGGCGAAGACGGGCAGAAGCACCGCCCGGTTGTTCTCCATAGAGGTATTTTGGGTACCATGGAGCGCTTTACGGCCTTCCTGCTGGAGAACTTTGCAGGCAATCTGCCGCTCTGGCTGTCACCGGTCCAGGTCAAAGTTATTCCGGTTTCCGGCAACTACGAGGATTATGCCCGCGAGGTGGAAGACAAATTACGCCGTGCAGGGGTTACCGTGGAAGCCGATCTGCGCAATGAGAAGCTGGGTTATAAGATCCGTGAAGCACAGCTGGAAAAAATTCCGTACATGCTCGTTGTCGGTGAAAATGAGAAAAATGAAGGCAGCGTTTCCGTGCGCAAACGCGGGCAGGGAGACCTGGGCGCCAAGCCGCTGGACGAGGCCGTATCCATGCTGAAGGAAGAGATTGCTGTCCGCAGCATTTCCTGACATTTATTTTTCGTCCTCTGCTGTATAACGGAAGAGAACTCTGGAAAACCTTTCATGAGGGAGGTTTGTCGGATGATTTCAATTTCGCACAGGCAGAGGATTTTTTTATGGCTCATGATTTGTGCATTGCTTCTGCCAATCGCGCCTGACCCGGTGTTCATGGCACACGCGGCAACCAAGCCATCTCCGGACAAAGAATCCGTGTCTGTGCTTGCCCCGCGTGACGAGCAGGTGCTGACAACGATCACAGTTATGGCGACCGGGTATACTGCAGGCTATGAATCTACTGGAAAAAAACCCAATCACCCGCTGTATGGCATTACCTATTCGGGGGTAAAGGTCCGCAGGGATAGAAACACACTTTCGACGATTGCCGCTGACCCCAAAATATTTCCTTTGGGCAGCATCCTGTATATTCCGGGCTACGGTTACGGGATCGTAGCGGATACCGGCTCAGCAATTAAAGGGAAGAAAATCGACCTGTATTTTTCTACAATTAAGCAAGTATATAAGGAATGGGGCAAACGGGAAGTGGATGTACAGATCATTAAACTCGGCAATGGAAAATGCACTGAACCGATGATCACCCAATTTCGGAAAGCGATTGAGGTTCACAAAACCATTCCACCCGAAATGCTGGATGAGACGGTAAATATGTAGGTATTCCTTGAGGTCAGGGATTGCATAATGTGATTCCCGGCTCCCCATACTACTTGAGGGATACAACATCCCACAATTCAAGTCAGGGAGGAATTTTACTGTGAACAATTTTAGCAATCAGCAGCCCGGAGGCCGTCAAAAAGTTGCGCAGCAATTGGGAGGACAACTTTCTTCCGAATTTGCACAGGATAACGACGTCCCTCTTGTAGCTAAGCGGGTACAGAAATCGGCGCAGAACAAAATCCAGGATAGCTTTAAAACCCCGAACGAAAAGTTTTCGTCCGAGTTTGCTTCCGAAACTCAAGGTACGCTTCGTCAAAAAGCACAGCAATCGAAACGCAGTAAAGTTCAGGACAACTATAAAACCCCGAATGAAAAATTTGACGAAGGCTTTGACAACTAATCATCTGACTTGATGAATTTTTATTTCAATGGCCCCCGATGATCATCGGGGGCCTGGATTTTATATTGAAATGTTGTACATAAGCGGCTGTATCCCGCACAGTATCAGGTTTTTATCTGCTTTTATGTTGATTTTAATGTGAGATTAAGGTTTAAAGTTCAAAATAAAGACAGTTGATCACGAGTTATTTGCCAAGCGAAAGTTTAGGAGGAGATATATGATGGATGAGTTCAACAAAAACAACAATACCGGACGCCGTGAAGAGGATGAATCCGAACGAAATCATGAAGCTCGGCAGCCGGAAGGCAATGATTCTTCCTATTATTATTCTTACGGCCCTTTTTCATCCATGAACGCTGAAGATAAACGCGCGAATAATGGGGTGCAAGAGCGTACCGAAGTCGAGGTGACGGAGCCTGCTCCGGTAAAACCTGTACCAAAGCTTCATAGCAGTGCTTCCCAGGATTATTCAAATCGAAACCGTCAGGAAGGCAATTGGCAGTTCAAACAGAAGAAGCCCAAGTCTGTTTTTAAAACAGCCTTCCTGTCGTTTGTGGCAGGCATGCTGGTCATTACGGTTCTGATGTATACGGCTGACCGTATGAATCTGTTCACCGGCGATGCGGCTGAATCCGTGTCTGTTCCAGCCAGCTCGTCAAGCACCTTAAGCAGCAACAGCGGCTCAAATGCCGTTGCCGCAGTGATGCCTGCAGGTACGGCTGACGTTCAGTCTGTTGTAAAAACGGCCAGCCCCGCAGTCGTCAAGATCGAGACGCTGGCCCGCCAATCAAGCAGCAGTCGCCGCAATAGTCAGTTCGATGACCCGCTGTATCAATATTTTTTCGGGGATTCCTTCGGAAACAGAAACCAGAATAACAACAACGGCCAAAGTGGACAGCTGCAGCCGCTTGGCATTGGTTCAGGCTTCATTTTTGACAAAACCGGCTATATTCTGACCAACAACCATGTCATTGATGGAGCGGATGTCGTTCAGGTTACCGTAGAAGGCAATAACAAGCCTTATGAGGCCAAGGTGCTTGGCAGCAGTGCTGATCTTGACCTTGCTGTCCTCAAAATCGAAGGGGACAGCTTCCCGACTGTTTCGCTGGGGGATTCCGATCAGGCCCAGGTAGGCGAGTGGATGGTGGCCATCGGCAACCCGGAGGGCTTTGAACACACGGTTACCGCCGGCGTGTTGAGCGCGAAGGACCGTACGATTACAATTAACGATGAAAATACAGGACAGCCTAACGAATATAAAAATTTGATTCAAACGGACGCCTCCATCAACCCCGGTAACTCCGGCGGCCCGCTGCTGAATCTCAACGGTCAGGTGGTCGGTATGAACGTGGCGGTAAGCGCGGATGCTCAGGGTATCGGTTTTGCCATCCCGTCCAATACGATCAAGAACGTACTGGATCAGCTGAAAAATAATCAGGAAATTCCGAAAGAGCCTGTGCCGTTCATCGGCGCCAGTCTGATTGATCTGACGTCACAAGTGGCAACCCAGATGGGTACTTCGCTCAAAGAAGGCTCTGTCGTTGGCGAGGTCGTATACAAATCTCCTGCTTATGACGCAGATCTCCGCCCTTACGATATTATCATGGGTGCAAATGGCAAGAAGTATGCGACAGCGCAGGATTTGATCGACTTTATCCAGTCTCAGAAGGTTGGAAGCAGCATCACCTTGAACATTGAACGTAATGGACAAAAAACGGATTTGACTGTGAAAATCGGCAACAAGAACGATTTTGCATCACAGTTGAATCAAAACAGCGGCCAGTAATAAGGCAAACGGCGGAGCGGAAGGGCATTCCTTTCGTTCCTTTTTTCTTGCAGAGGGCTGTTGGATTTAGGTAGAATGCTCCTGTTACAATAAGCTTGAATAGATAAAAAAGGAGTTTGATCCGGCATGCGTTCCAAAGTACTCATCATTGATGATGATGAAAAAATTGTTTCTATGCTGCGCAGAGGTTTGGCGTTTGAAGGATATGAAGTAACAACTGCCGCTAATGGTGCGGAAGGATTGAATCAGATGCTGGCCGACGAGCCCGATCTTGTGGTGCTGGATGTGATGATGCCCCAGGTTGACGGGTTCGAGGTATGCCGCCGGTTAAGAGCCGCAGGAAGCACCGTGCCCATACTGATGCTGACCGCCAAGGATGAGGTGGAGAATCGTGTCAAGGGGCTGGATATCGGCGCTGACGATTATCTGGTTAAGCCCTTTGCGCTTGAAGAGCTGCTGGCCCGGGTACGTGCGCTGCTGCGGCGGAAGACAGAACAGCACGAAGGGGGCGGACATAAGCTGGTGTTCGAGGACCTTATGCTGGACAATGATTCGCGGGAGGTTATTCGCGGGGGGCACCGGCTGGAATTGACGGCCAAGGAATTTGAACTCCTGAACCTGTTTATGCAAAACCCAAAAAGGGTGCTCTCCAGGGATCTCATTATGGATAAAATTTGGGGTTATGATTACAGCGGCGAATCCAATGTGCTGGAGGTGTACATTGCGATGCTGCGGCAGAAGACGGAGGAGCACGGAGGTAAACGATTGATCCAGACTATACGGGGGGCCGGCTACATCTTGAGAGGTGACTCATAGTATGTCCATACGATGGCGGCTGACAGCCTGGTATTCGAGTATATTGGCCATCGTGCTTGTCATATTCGGTGTTGCCATTTACGGGCTTGTATATTATTCAACCTACAGTGAATTGAAAAGCTCGGTGCAACAGGAAGCGTTGCGTATTCAGCAGCAATTGAAGGTGACGATTAACGGGGACTTTTTCGGGGGTACAGAGCCCAATCTTGACTTTAACCTGGACAGAAGACTGGACGACACGGAGGTCTACGTTCAGATTTACAATTACACCTCAGGTGTGCTGAAGACGTCAGCGAACCTTCAAGGTATACGGCTGCCCGTGCCTTCGACACCGAAGGGGGCGTATGCCAGCAAGGGCTTCAAGAAAGTAAGCGAAAAGGGGAACTCATTCCTGATTTATTACCAGCCTCTGATCCTTGAGGACAACAATCAGGTGGTCGGGCTGCTGCAGGTTGCGCAGCTGACCAATTCCCAGGACAGGCTGCTGCAAAGACTGGAGAATGTGCTCGTGTACGGCTCGCTGGTCGCCTTGTTTGCTGCGGCGACGTCCGGGCTGTTCCTGGCCCGCAAGTCTATGAGCCCGCTGGTAAAGGTCATAGAAGGCGCCAATCAGATTCAGTCCGGGGATGATTTGAGTGTCCGGATTGAGTATGAAGGCCCGCCTGACGAGATAGGACAGCTGATCGCCACGGTGAACAAGATGCTGGGGCGGACGGAGGTATTTTACAAGGAGCTTGAGGATGCTTATGCCGCACAGCGCCGCTTTGTGGCGGATGCATCCCATGAGCTGCGTACCCCGCTGACGACGCTGCGTGGCAATGTAGATTTCCTGGAAAAGCTGTGGACCGCCCATCCGGAAGAACGGCCGGATATGGACGAACAGACGATCCGAAAGCTGTCGCTGGAGGCCATTGAGGATATGGCGGACGAAGGGAAGCGGATGAGCAGGCTGGTCGGTGACATGCTGTCGCTGGCCAGAGCGGACACGGGCCAGACCTTTGAAAAAAGGCCGACCGCCCTGCAGCCGCTCGTCACGGAAGTGGCGCGGCGTGCGCAATTTTTGGAAAGAAGCGCGGACTGGATCGTGGGGGATTTTTCATTCCTGAACGGGATTTATCTGGAAGGAAACAAGGATTATTTGCAGCAGATGCTGTTTATTTTTATCGATAACGCTTTTAAATACACGCCTGAAGGCAATGTGCGCCTTGACGCGATTCTGTATCAGGGCCAGGTCGGGCTGCGGATTAGCGACACGGGAATCGGCATGGATAAAGATGAAGTGCCTCACATTTTCGAACGTTTCTACCGGGCTGACGAATCCCGCGGAGTGACGGAAGGAATCGGGCTCGGACTGTCCATCGCCAAATGGATCATCGACGAGCACCACGGCTCAGTGGAGGTGGTTACCCGCCGCGGTGAAGGAACGACCTTTGTCATCTGGCTGCCTGTGAGCTTTTCCGCCCCGCTTGAATAAGGTATAATGGGGAATGGCCCTATCATATTCCGGCTTACAGAAAGCAGGTGCTAAATTTGGAAGTACTGAAAATCTCGCCGCGCGGCTACTGTTATGGAGTAGTGGACGCTATGGTGATGGCCCGGCAGGCGGCCAAAAACCTGGATCTTCCGCGGCCTATATATATACTTGGCATGATTGTGCACAACAGCCATGTCACCCAATCGTTTGAAGAGGAAGGCATCATTACGCTGGACGGACCCAACCGGATGGAAATTTTGCAGAAGGTAGACAGCGGCACCGTTATATTCACAGCCCACGGTGTCTCTCCCGAGGTAAGGAAGCTCGCCAGGGAGAAGGGACTCACTACGGTGGACGCCACCTGTCCTGATGTAACGAAGACCCACGACCTGATCCGGGACAAGGCTGCCGATGGATACGAGATCATTTATATCGGCAAAAAAGAGCATCCCGAACCTGAAGGTGCGATCGGAATCGCTCCAGACCATGTGCATTTAATTGAGCGGGAAGAGGAAATTGCCGGCCTCAATGTGGAGTGCGAGCGCATTATTATTACGAATCAGACGACGATGAGCCAATGGGACATCAAGCATATTATGAAAAAGCTGCTGGAGAAATTCCCGGGAGCCGAAGTTCATAATGAAATTTGCCTTGCGACCCAGGTACGCCAGGAGGCTGTAGCCGAGCAGGCGGGACAGACAGACTTGGTCCTCGTGGTCGGTGATCCGCGCAGCAACAACTCCAACCGGCTTGCACAGGTTGCTGAGGAAATTGCCGGGGTAAAGTCTTACCGTATAGCTGATATAACGGAGCTTAAGCGTGAATGGCTGGAAGGAGTGTCCAAGGTTGGTGTCACGTCCGGCGCGTCAACCCCTACCCTGATCACGAAGGAAGTCATCCAGTATCTTGAGCAGTATGATCCGGAAAAACCGGAGACCTGGGAAATCAAACGCACGATCGATAAACGCAAAATTTTGCCGCCTGTAAGGGAGAAAACCAAGAGTTCATCCTGATGCGGTCGCTTTAATGAAAGTGGAGGAGCAGCACAGACTGTTCTTCTGCTTTTTTGTGCTTGTAATGAGTCTAAGAAAGAAATTGACGAGCAAGGGGCAATCTGATATGATTGCTTTAACGAATAAAAGCTTAAAAGCGAACAAGCGTTTAAGTGTAAAAATATATAAATCAACCTTAACTATTGAAGGGACGGGACCAAATGATTGTTATTGCAGGCAAGAATACACCAGCGGAGCAAATTCAGGACATCGTGGAAGTGATTGAAAAGGAAGGGCTGCAGGCTCATGTCTCCCATGGAGCGGACCGGACTGTCGTTGGCCTGATTGGCAGTGTGGCGCCGAAGCTGGCCGAGCATTTGCGACAGATGAAGGGAGTCGAAAATGTCGTTAAAATTTCGAAATCCTATAAGCTGGCAAGCCGTGACTTTCATCCTGATGATACGGTCATCTCCATCAAGGGCGTAAACATTGGCGGTGGCGAACTGGTGGTTATGGGCGGGCCATGTGCCGTGGAATCGGCAGAGCAAATTGATAAGATTGCCGGGCTGGTCAAAGCGGCGGGAGGACAAGTACTCCGCGGAGGGGCATTCAAGCCGCGTACCGGCCCTTACAGCTTCCAGGGCGTTGGCGTAGAGGGGCTGATTATGATGGCTGAGGCGGGCGAGAAGCACGGCTTGCTGACCATTACGGAGGTCATGACTCCGGAGTATGTCGATATCTGTGCGGAATACGCTGATATTTTGCAGGTCGGTACCCGCAACATGCAGAATTTTGACCTGCTGCGCAAGCTGGGAACGTGTGGCAAGCCGGTTCTGCTTAAACGCGGCTTCAGCGCTACATACGATGAGTTGCTGAATGCCGCCGAGTATATTCTTGCTGGCGGCAATCCGAATGTCATGCTGTGCGAGCGCGGAATTCGAACCTTTGAGAACTACACCCGCAACACTTTAGATCTGTCGGCTATTCCGGTGCTGCAGCAGCTCAGCCATCTGCCGGTCATTTCCGATCCAAGCCATGGAACGGGCCGCAGGGAACTGGTGGAGCCGATGGCCAAGGCTTCGGTGGCGGCAGGAGCGGACGGCTTGATCATTGAAATGCACACCGATCCGGACAATTCCATGACAGGTGATGGTGTGCAGTCGTTGTTCCCTGACCAATTTGCCGGCCTTCTCCGCGATCTGGAGCAGCTTGCCCCCATCGTGGGCAAATCATTCGCAACAGACAAAGAGCCATCGGAATTGTTTCCTTCCAGCGTTAATGCATAAAAGCAATGCTGCAAAAAAGCAATGCTGCAAAAAAGCGAAAACGCCCGAATACGCCTGAATACGGCGTGTTTTGGGCGTTTTTCGCATCTGATAACCGTGTCAAAAGCGTGAGCATAGCTGACATGCTTTTAAAAAATACCTGACATAGCACTTGACCCATGTCACATTTGAGCTTTATAATGACGACAGAAAAATAATTTGATCATGAACATTTTTTGCGTGAAATTCGTTTAATGTTCGGGAAAATTGGGAGGAAGAAGACATGTCCGTTGAAAATGTTTTAAAGACGATCCAGGAAAACAATATTGAGTGGGTGGACTTCCGTTTTGTTGATCTCTCCGGTCGTACACATCATATTTCGCTTCCGGCTTCCGCAGTAGATGAAGAGACTTTTGTAAATGGTGTGGCTTTCGACGGATCTTCCATTCCCGGTTACCGTGGTATCGAAGAATCCGACATGGTTATGATGCCTGATCCGGAGGCTTGCTATGTAGACCCATTCACACAACATCCGACACTGAACGTGATGTGTAATATCGTAACACCTGACGGCGAAAAATACGATCGCGACCCTCGCGGCATCGCGGTTAAAGCTGAAGAGTTCCTCCAGAAAAGCGGTGTAGGTACAGCTGCATTCTTCGCACCAGAGTCCGAATTTTTCATTTTCGACGACGTTCGTTATGAGAGCGGCATGAACACCTCTTCCTATGCAGTAGACTCCGAAGAAGCGGTATGGAACACGAACCGTAAGGAAGAAGGCGGCAACCTTGGCTTCAAGATAGGCGTAAAAGGCGGTTATGTTCCGGTTGCGCCTGTGGACACACAGCAGGATATCCGCAGTGAAATGTGCCGCTTGCTCGAAGAAGCCGGCCTGAGCATTGAACGTCATCACCATGAGGTTGCAACAGCCGGCCAAGCGGAAATCAACTTCCGTTTTGACACCCTGAGAAAAACAGCGGACAACCTGCTGGTTTACAAATACATCGTGCATAACACTGCACGTCAATACGGCAAAGTGGCAACATTCATGCCAAAACCGCTGTTTGGAGACAACGGAAGCGGGATGCACGTTCACCAATCCATTTTCAACGGCGACAGTCCTCTGTTCTATGAAAAGGGCGGATACGCTAACCTGAGTGAAATGGCATTGAACTACATCGGCGGTATCCTGTATCACGCTCCGGCGCTGATCGCCCTGACGAACCCAAGCACCAACTCTTTCAAACGCCTGGTGCCTGGTTATGAAGCACCGGTGAACCTGGTGTTCTCCAAAGGCAACCGTTCCGCTGCGGTACGTATTCCGGTTGCTGCCGTAACACCTAAAGGCTGTCGTATCGAGTTCCGTACACCGGACTCCACAGCCAACCCTTATCTGGCATTCTCGGCTATGCTGATGGCTGGTCTGGATGGTATCAAGCGCAAATTGAATCCAATCGAACTGGGCTACGGTCCTCTGGATACGAATATCTATGAGCTGTCTGATGCCGAAAAAGCGAAAATCCGCAGTGTTCCTGGAACACTCGATGAAGCTCTGGACGCTTTGGAAGCAGATTACGAGTTCCTTACAGAAGGCGGAGTCTTCACAAAAGACTTTATCGACAACTACATCCAGTTCAAGCGTAGCGAAGCTAAGGATGTTGCGATTCGTGTTCATCCACACGAGTTCAGCCTTTACTTCGACTGCTAAAATTGCACTTATACGCTGGTCCCTCGTTTGTCGGGGGGCCTTTTTAATTGAGGCATTAGGGGCTTTGAGATGTAAAGTGAACAGTTTCACAAAAAAGTGACTTCTTGCTCTTGATCAGCCTGTTGATTACTGCTATTATAAGCGTTAATATTTGCACTGCTTTACCGCAGCAAACAGGTCCATATATCAAAACTTTACATGACATGTAATGGTTGATTGCCGTGCGCAGACGAAAGGACGGGGGAAAGTTGAACAAGAGAGCCTATAATTTTAACGCAGGTCCTGCCGCGCTGCCCTTGAAGGTGTTGGAGCGGGCTCAGGCCGAGTTTGTCGATTTCCGCGGAACGGGAATGTCCATTATGGAAATGTCGCACAGAGGGGCTGTGTACGAATCGGTACACAATGAAGCCCAGGAGCGATTGCTTCGCCTGTTAGGCAACCCGGAGGGATATAAGGTACTCTTCCTGCAAGGAGGAGCCAGCACTCAGTTTGCCATGATTCCGATGAATTTCTTGAAGCAGGGGAAGGTTGGCAGCTATGTGATGACAGGCAGTTGGGCTGATAAGGCTCTGAAAGAAGCCAAGCTGTTTGGTGAAACCCATATCGCGGCTTCCTCCAAGGAAGATCAATATATGCGGATTCCTGATCTGGATCACCTTGAGCTTCCTGAACATACGGCATACCTTCATGTTACTTCAAACGAAACGATTGAAGGCGTGCAGTATCAGAAGTATCCCGCAACGGGCCAGATACCGCTCATTGCCGATATGTCGAGTGATATTCTGTGCCGGCCGATAGATGTCGACAGCTTCGATATGATTTACGCTGGCGCCCAGAAGAATCTTGGTCCATCGGGCGTCACTGTGGTCATTGCCAAGGAAGAGATGCTGGCTGAGCAGGCAGAGAATATCCCCGCCATGCTCCGTTACAGTACATTTTTAAAGAACAACTCTCTTTACAATACACCTCCGTCCTTTTCCGTTTATATGGTGAATGAGGTGCTGCGCTGGATTGAAGAGGAAGGCGGGCTGAGCGCCATTGAGCAAATGAATCGTGATAAGGCAGCGCTCCTGTACGACCATATAGATCAAAGCGGAGGCTTTTACAGAGGTTGTGCCGAACCTAAGGACCGCTCATTGATGAACGTCACGTTCAGACTGGCCTCCGAAGAACTGGAGAAGCTGTTCGTGAAGGAATCCGAGAAGGAAGGTTTTGTCGGACTGAAGGGACATCGCAGTGTGGGAGGGCTCAGAGCATCCATTTACAATGCGGTTCCTTACGAGAGCTGCAAAGCGCTGGCTGATTTTATGGAGGTTTTCCAGAAACAGCACGGTTAATATGTTATTGAGCATTTACAAAGGAATGATACGAAGGGGTGCCCTGGTCAAACGGACCTTTTGGGCCCCCTTTTTACACGCATACGGAGGTGTATATTTATGCCATTGCACATCGTACTGGTAGAGCCGGAGATTCCGGCCAATACAGGCAATATAGCGAGAACCTGTGCCGCAACCGGCACTCATTTGCACCTGGTCAGACCGCTTGGCTTCCGGACGGATGACACTGCTTTAAAACGCGCCGGGCTGGACTACTGGCATGCGGTGAATATCCATTATCATGATTCATTTGCGGAGGTTCAGAGCCGGTATCCTGACAGCCGTTTTTTCTATGCAACTACAAAATCAGACAAAAAATATACTGATTTTTCTTTTCGTGATCATGATTTTTTAGTATTCGGAAAAGAGACCAAAGGCCTACCTGAAGATCTGATCCAAGCCAATAAAAGTACATGTATGCGTATGCCTATGACCGGTGATGTACGGTCGCTTAACCTGTCCAATTCTGCAGCTATCATCGTGTATGAAGCGCTGAGACAGCTTGGTTTTCCAGGGCTGGAATGATGTGAAAAGCGTACTGAAAATATATTTTTTAATTAGGTCTAATGATATAGATGCTTGCGGACGATAAATATGTAAGGCGCAAAAAAAATTTCGCATTTTGCTTCTGATGAGCTTATGAAAGAGTATAACAAAATATGCTATGTACAGCAGGATTCGACACAAAAATGGCGAATGTATCAATGGTGTGGAAACTAAATACATAGTATTTCTGAAACAGAGAGGTGTAGTGAAACATATGAAACCTGCTGGCGTTGTCCGAAAAGTGGATCAGCTGGGAAGAATCGTTTTACCCAAGTCGTTGAGAAAAAGATACCAGATGAATGAAGGTGATCCTGTCGAAATTTTGGTGCAGGGTGACCACATCATTCTGGAGCGCTATCGTCCGAAGTGCGTATTTTGCGGTTCTATGGAGGGTGTAGTCGAATTTAAGGAACGCTACCTCTGCGGCCAGTGTATGTCTGAAATGACTCAACTGCAGAAGAACGCCTGATATTATGACAAAGAGCATCACGCTGTGGTTCACACGTGATGCTCTTTGTATAAAATTTTTAAGGCTTGAAATCGAAATATTTCGATGGGATGATGGCAATCCTCTGTCCATTTTTATATACGAAAAATGAATTGCAAGCTGGGGAAGGACTGCGATATCATTCCCTTAAAAAGGTTCTGAAACCGGGACAAAACGAACGCAATAAATACTAGAATAGCCTGCACTGCGTGAGAAGAACTGGTTTATTTGTGGAAAAATATACAATTATTATTAAAAACTTCACCTAAAAAACAGCTAGCGCACGGCAGGCAGATTTAAAGGGGAAGGATGTCGTTTTTGTGAAAACAACGGGAGGTTCGGAAATGAAGAAAGTATGGCAGGTTGTGCTTGTTGATATTCATCCGACGAGTATGCTGGGGACCAAGCTGATTCTTGAGGATCAGCAGGACCTGCTCGTAAGAGGTATGTCTTCCACCGGAACGGAAGCGCTTGAGCTGGTTCGCTCGATTCAGCCGGATCTGGTATTGATTGATTATAAATTGCCGGAAGGAACGGTCGAGCCGTTTCTGACAGAAATGAAGAGCATGTCTCCAGGCAGCCATACCGTTGTGATGACTGATGAAGACAATGTGGCTCTGTTTCAGCAGATGACTTCCCTGGGAGCTAGCGGCATGCTGTCGAAGCAGGCCTCAACGAGTCAGCTTATTCATTTAATTAACGGTTTAAGGGAAGGGATCGTGTCTGTGCCCCTTGACTGGGTACGCAACGGAAGCTGGCCTAATATGCCTTTAGTGCCCCATGAGCCTTTTGACGAGCTTACGGAAACGGAAGTATTTATTATGGAACGGATTGTTCAGGGGATTACATACGACAAAATCGCGCTCGAAATTGAAGTGAGCCGCCGCTCAATCGACAATTATCTGCGCAAAATTTACGCGAAGCTCGGTGTATCCAGCCGTGCGCAGGCGATTGAGCATTATGCGCTTTATGCGCGTCAGAACAAGCAGTTATACGCTTAAGCACCGGGTATACTCGGTGAATGAACCGAATATGCTGTAGCAGTTCCTCCCGGCTTCGTCCATGGGCGTGTGGTCCGGATGGGGGAAACGACGGATGAAGGCAAGGAGGTTCTGTATGCGTTATTCCTTTGCATCACGTACAGTTTCACTTTTATCATCCCCCTTGCGCCAGATCAGGGAGAATGCGCGCTTGAACTCGTTCATATCTCTTGCTGAGGAGCTTCCAGCACAGGAGCTTTTTCCTGTCAAGCGGCTTGAGGAGGCTGCTCAGGACGTGCTAGCGTCGGGGCCCGACGTGCTCCAATATGGTGAGCCTGAAGGCTTCGGTCCCTTGCGCGAGTGGCTTACCGCCGAGTGGAGGGGCAGAAAGAACACATTTGTAGCTCCTTCGCAGGTGCTGCTGACGACCGGAACCCAGCAGGCTATCGATTTGGTGGTACGGCTCATGGTGGATGAAGGCGATTCGGTGCTGGTGGAAAATCCTACATCTCCGGGCTGTCTTCAGGTGTTATCGATGCAGGGAGCCAAGGTGATTCCGGCCGTCTCTGACGGGAACGGGCTGCTCGTTTATGAGCTGGAGCAGCAGATGAAGCTTCATCGTCCGAAGCTGCTGTTTGCGGCTCCTACTTTCTCCAATCCCACGGGAGGCGTCTGGAATATGGGACGCCGGCAGGACGTGCTTGAGCTGTGTCGGCGCTACAGTGTGCTCTTTGTGGAGGACGATTCCTACGGAGAGCTTGATTTGAATCTTAAGAGAGGGGAAGTACACCCCTCTTTATTTGCGTTGGATGATGGAGGACAAGGGGGACAGGTGCTCTATATCGGCTCATTCAGCAAGACGATAGCGCCTGCGCTGAGAACAGGCTGGGCCGCAGGAGCGTCTCATGTTATCGAAGGCATGACAGTGCTGAAGCAGCTTGCTGATATGCAGTCCAGCACGATGAATCAAAGGCTGCTGCACCGTCTGCTCACCGGGCCCGGCTTTAGCTGGCATGATCACCTTGCCCAGTTGAACAAGGAGTATGCGACAAGGCTAAAGCTGATGCTGGAGCTGCTCAAGCGGCCGCTATGGAAAGAAGTGACCTGGCGTATGCCGGAGGGAGGCATGTATGTGTGGGCCCGGCTTCCTGAGGGGCTGGACAGCGCCATGCTGCTGAAAGCGGCATTGCCGAAGGGAGTGGCTTTTATGCCAGGGGGACTATGTACGGCCGGCAAAGAGGGGGCGTCGCATATCCGCCTGAATTTCAGTCATCCCGGCCGCGACGAGCTCCTTCTGGGCATGAATCTGATCGGGGAAACGATTGCCGAGTTCACAGCCCGCAGTTGACCGGAAGGCTGCAAATTTACTCCGCTAGGTCCGGGCTCGCTCCTTCAGACATTCCCGCAGCCGGTTCCGCGACCCGGTCGGCCGTCTGCCAGTCCACAGCCGCCGCATGGTCCTTGAGCACAGCGGCATATTCGGTAAGGGCCGCTTGCCCGAATGGTGTCAATGCATATCTTCCGCGCACGATGCGCCGGAACCAGCCATAATAATTCTGCTGTAAGATCGACGCGGCGCTGCTGACGGCAGAGGCCCGGGCAAGCTGCGCGGGGGAGGCCTCCCCCAGCGCAGCCAGTGAGGCTGCGACACGCAGCGCCTTCTCACGGTAAGCGGTGACCAGCTTCTGGCGGGTGCTTCCGCCCACATTATAGTCCCCGCTGCGCGCATTGAACTCCCGCAGCAACCGATCCCTGCGGGAGCCGATTCTGGGGGCGGGCTTCACGGCCGCTGCATTGGGAGCGCACAGCACCTCCACCAGCGGCGCTTTTGTTTTATAATGCGTTACCGTAATCAGCCCGATGCCAAGCCTGCGGCACAAATCAACAAGCTCGTTCCAGCGCTGGTTCACCGCGCCTTTCTTGCTGCGGTTGCGCTCCACGGCAACATACACTTCGCTGCTCAGCTTCAAACGCTGTATCCCCTGCAGCAGCAGGGCAAGGTTAAACGTTTTTTTCATCTCTACGATCAGCGGCTCCTGCTGGCCCTGCTTCATCCCTACCAGATCGCAGTTTCTTACTTCACCCTTGATCTCATATCCCCTGGCTTCGAAAAATGCTTTAACCGGCGCATACAATTCCGTTTCCTGCCTGACTGCCATTTCTGCCCGCTCCTTTAATGCTGTCTACTAATGGTTCATTATAGCACAGGAGCCGTTTGTTCCTGCCGCAGCCGGTTTATAAATCGGGGTAACAAGTAAAAAAAAGGTCAACATTCCTGTCCGGGCGCATACGTATGTATTACACTTTTGCCTTGAAAAGATCGAACTTTTACAGTCCGGTTGTCGGGAACATGATTAAGGAAGCCATGGGAGGTACGACATGAAGATTTTTGAGCGAGTTGCGCAATATCAGGCGGAGAGCGAACGGCTCGCCTGGGCCGGTACTTTTCGGGATTACATCGAAATTCTCAGCAAGGACCCCACCCCTGCGATGACCGCCCATGCCCGGGTATATGAAATGATCAAATCCTATGGGGTGGACAGTTCCGGACCATACAAGGGATACAAGTTTTTTGAACAGGAGCTTTTCGGTCTGGACAGGGCCGTTGAAAAGCTGGTGGAGGAATATTTTCATTCCGCGGCCAAACGGCTGGACGTCCGCAAGCGCATTTTGCTGCTTATGGGGCCGGTCAGCGGTGGCAAATCAACGCTCGTTGCCATGCTGAAACGCGGGCTTGAGCAGTTTTCCCGCACCGATAAAGGAGCTGTTTATGCCATAGATGGCTGCCCCATGCATGAGGAGCCCCTGCATCTCATTCCTCATGAGCTGCGGCCGGAGGTGGAGCAAGAATTGGGGGTGCGCATCGAGGGGAATCTGTGCCCTTCTTGTCAAATGAGGCTACGGACGGAGTATGACGGCAACATTGAGAACGTAAAGGTCAAAAGAGTGCTCATTTCCGAGGACAACCGCGTCGGTATCGGAACGTTCAGCCCCTCGGATCCGAAATCCCAGGATATTGCCGATCTAACCGGCAGTATCGACTTTTCAACCATTACGGAATACGGTTCGGAATCCGACCCGCGCGCCTATCGTTTTGACGGAGAATTGAACAAAGCGAACCGCGGATTGATGGAGTTCCAGGAGATGCTCAAATGTGACGAGAAGTTTCTGTGGAACCTGCTGTCCCTGACCCAGGAGGGCAACTTCAAGGCAGGACGGTTTGCACTGATCAGTGCCGATGAGCTTATAATCGCGCACACGAATGAAGCGGAGTACAAATCGTTCATCGCAAACAAGAAAAACGAGGCCTTGCAGTCCCGGATGATTGTCATGCCGGTCCCGTACAATCTGAATGTCTCCGAGGAAGAGAAGATTTACCACAAGCTTATTCAGCAAAGCGATATGAAGCATGTGCACATCGCACCGCATGCGCTCAGGGCGGCTGCGATCTTCTCCATATTGACACGCCTCAAGGAGAGCAAAAAGCAGGGCATGGATCTGGTCAAAAAAATGCGCATGTATGACGGGCAGGAGGTCGAGGGTTATAAGGATGCCGATCTGAAGGAAATGCAGAATGAGTTTCTGGAGGAGGGCATGTCCGGTGTCGATCCGCGTTATGTCATCAACCGGATTTCCAGCGCCCTGATCAAGCAGGATCTGGAATGCATCAATGCGCTTGATATTTTGCGGGCCATTAAGGATGGACTGGATCAGCACGCCTCCATTACGAAGGATGAGAGAGAGCGTTACCTGAATTTCATCTCCATCGCGCGCAAGGAATACGACGAGCTGGCCAAAAAAGAAGTGCAGAAGGCGTTTGTTTATTCTTTCGAGGAATCGGCCAGAACCTTGTTTGAGAACTATCTGGATAATATCGAGGCGTTCTGCAATTGGACGAAAATCCGCGATCCGCTCACGGATGAGGAGATGGACCCGGATGAGCGGTTAATGCGTTCCATCGAGGAGCAGATCGGTGTGTCCGAAAATGCCAAAAAAGCGTTCCGTGAGGAAATTCTGATCCGGATCTCGGCGTACTCCCGGAAGGGGAGAAAATTCGAGTACCATAATCATGACAGGCTGCGCGAGGCGATTGAGAAAAAGCTGTTTGCGGATTTGAAAGATATTGTGAAGATCACAACTTCAACCAAGACGCCTGATGCAGATCAGTTAAAGCGCATGAATGAAGTGATTAAAAGACTCGTGGAGGAGCACGGCTATACGGCCACCAGCGCCAATGACCTGCTGCGTTATGTGGGGAGCCTGCTTAACCGGTGAACGAGCACTGTGAGACGCTCCGAGAACGAAGCATTCCTCCCATCGCTGTTGACCCTCCGGGCCAAAGGCGACCGCTCCGCTTTTCTGGAATTGCTTCGTTCTCTACGCTGCTTTGAGCATCCAGCTACTTTAAAAAGACAAGAAGAAATCGCCAATATGCTGCGATTTCTTCTTGTTGCTTCATTAGTCAATTCAGCAACGGCCACGTAACCCGTCGCATACAACCGACAGGATACGCTCTGATAATCCGGAATCATCGTTGTATTCAAGAGTCCGCATAACACCGAATAGAATAGCTGTTATATCGGTTACTTGAATGTCATTGCGAACTGAACCCGCTTGCTGCGCGCAATTCAGTAGCTCCCCTATTGCATTTTGAAAATCCAGGGAGATGCCAGAGAGCGGACGATGAATGTCTGCACCAGAACGGGCCAGAGCGGCGATCAGCGCTTTGTTTCCCGTGCCTTCTCTCACAATTAACGACAGAAAGTTAAAAAAAGCCTGACCTGGATCGTCCTGCTCGAGCATCTCCCTTGCTTTCTTGATGAGACGTTGCTTAAAACTGAAAACCACAGCTTCAATTAACTCTTCTTTCGTCGGAAAGTGACGGTACACCGTTCCAATCCCCATCCCTGCACGATTGGCAATTTCATCTATTGGAACCTCCAACCCCTCGGTGGCGAAGACTTTTGTTGCAACGTCGAGTATACGCTCTCTGTTTCGTCTGGCGTCCGCTCGTAATGATTTTCCCGCTGTAACTGTACCGATTGAATTTAAACCCTTATCTTCTTGAGCTTGCGAAGGCTTTTTTTTTGGCATATGAATGTCCTCCTCACACAAACCCATTATACACTAAATTGACAAACGGAGTTTGTATTCCGTATAATAAACGGAGTAATTGTTCCGTTTTATAAAAATCACTCTATTCTGGAGGTATGAACATGTCATTGCAAAATCATCGAGCCGTCATCGTAGGTGGTACTTCGGGCATTGGTTTGGCGACTGCTAAATTATTTCTTTTTCAAGGTGCTCAGGTCATCGTTGCCAGTCGCTCACAAGAGAAAGTGGACGCGGCAGTGAAGGAGATCGGGACAGCACAAGGGTATGCCCTGGATTTTCAGGATGAAAGCCAGATGAAACAGTTCTTTGAAAAGATCGGTGACTTCGATCACCTCGTTGTTACTGCTGCCGGGGACGCGACTTCCCCTGGCCCCTTTGGTTCTTTGGGAATCGATGTTGCGAGGGCTGAGTTTGACAGCAAGTTCTGGGGACAATATGCAACCGTGAAAGCCGCTTTGCCTTTCATCAGGCAGTCCGGGTCGATCACGCTGACTTCCGGTGCTTTTGCCGCACGACCTGTAAAGGGCGCTTCGACGGTGGTTGCACTAAACTCAGCCATTGAGGGCCTTGTCCGCACTCTCGCGATGGATTTGGCGCCGATACGTGTCAACGCTGTGTCGCCAGGAGTGGTGGATACACCTGTCTTCAGTGGAATGGACGCCGAAAGTCGTACAGTAATGTTCCAGAAGGCTGCCCAGTCCCTTTTACTACAGCATGTTGCAAAACCCGAAGAGATCGCCGAGGCATACGTGTACTTGGCGAAAAACACATACACAACCGGGTCCGTGCTTCAAGTCGAGGGTGGTGCGATCCTGTCTGGTATCTAATAAATTGTAAATTATACCATATCAGCATCTAGCCTTAGCTAACCATAGAGCACCATAAGGTGCCGAAACAGGCACCAGAGACAAAAAGAAATAGATCGAGAACAACGGGCAGCTTGCCCTGTTCTCGATCTATTTTTTTACCGCCAAATCAAAAACCGCAAAAAATTGGCGGGTTCTTTTTATCGCTTGTGCTTTAAGTATGGTTATGCACGGAGCCTCTCACAACACACGAAAGAAATGCTCCGGTCGGCAGAACAATTCTCGATTTTTTACAAAACAATTCAGTTCATATAATGCTGCCTAAATAATAGAGAATTATAGTTGAATCATGAAAACCACAACAATTAGATCATAATCCACAACAAACAACAAAATTGGAGGGGAAGAAACGATGAAACTTTCATTCAGGAAGTATTTGTCTGTTGGAATGGTGCTCTGCTTAGGTGTGATGCTGCTTGCTGCTTGTGCCGGGGCGCAAGATCAGTCGTCCGGCTCTGAAGCGGCTGCGGAGACGGAGCAGCTTACACTTGAGCAAATTGAGGCGAATGCTAAAAAAGAAGGTACAGTCGTCAGCGTCGGCATGCCGGATACATGGGCGAACTGGAAGGACACCTGGGATCAACTGAATACAAAGTATGGCATTTCCCACACAGATACGGATATGTCCAGTGCTGAGGAAATTGCCAAATTCGAAGCCGAGAAGGAAAAGCCGACCGCAGATATCGGTGATGTAGGCAGCGCATTTGCGCCGGTGGCGCTTGAACAGGGAGTCACTCAGCCGTACAAAACATCTTACTGGGACGAGATTCCTGACTGGGCCAAGGACAAGGATGGTCATTGGATCATTGGCTACACAGGCACGATTTCTTTTCTTACCAATAAGAACAAGGTGCAAAACCCTCCGCAAAGCTGGGAGGACATGAAAAACGGTAATTATAAAATCATCGTGGGAGACGTTACCAAAGCAGCTCAGGCGCAAATGGCCGTATTGGCGGCAGCGATTGCTTACGGTGGCGATGAGTCGAATATTGAACCGGGGATCGCCTATTTTGAAGAGCTTGCCAAGCAGGGACGCCTGTCCAACGCTGAGGGCTCCCGCGCCAATATCGAAAAAGGCGAAGTGGAAGTGATGATTGCCTGGGACTTTAACAACCTGAACGATAGAGATGCGATTAACAAGGATCAATTTGACGTTGTTATTCCTGCGGAAGGCAGCGTCATGAGCGGTTATGCGACCATTATCAATAAATGGGCTCCCCATCCGAACGCGGCCAAGCTGGCCCGCGAATATATTCTGAGCGATGAAGGGCAGATCAATTTGGCGAAAGGTTATGCCAGACCGATCCGCGACAATGTTCAACTGCCTGAAGATGTGGCTGCCAAGCTGCTGCCTGTCGACGAATACAAAAATGTTAAGCCTATAAATGACTACAAAGTATGGGAAGAAACTGCGAAGACGCTTCCTCAGCTGTGGCAGGAACGCGTGCTGGTGCACATGAACTGATTCAGGACAAACTGTCGTTTATGTTAAGGGACGTCTTCTTGATGCCGTAGAAGGCGTTCCGCTTTATTTTCAAGGTAGGGAGAGTGGGAGGCGTGAAACAAAACATCCGCTGGCTTGCGCTCGGACTGCTGCCTTTTGCGTTGATGATAGCGGCGTTTCAGCTTGTGCCGTTATTGTTGATGGTGACAGGAAGCTTGCGGGAAAAAGGCCAGTCAGGTATTACGTTTATCCAGTACGTTACTATTTTTAAAAGCTCCTATTATTTGCAGGCCATTAAAAATAGCATACTGATTTCCGTATATTCTACCCTTGCCGGTATCATCATCGGATTAATCAGCGCGTACTCGGTAACGCGCTTTGCTCCGGCCATACGGGACCGGCTGCTTATGGTTTCCAACATGACATCCAATTTTTCCGGCATACCGCTGGCCTTCGCCTATATTATTTTGCTCGGGAATAACGGAATATTTACGCTGTTATTCCAGCAGTGGGGCTGGAGCGTATTTGAGGATTTCAACCTGTACAGCTGGACAGGGCTTGCCCTTGTCTATGTGTACTTTCAGGTGCCGCTTTCACTTTTGCTATTATACCCGTCCTTCTATGGAATCCGCGATCAGTGGAAGGAGGCGGCTTCCCTGCTTGGAGCAAGCCCGTGGCAGTTCTGGAGAACGATCGGCCTGCCTGTGCTGGCACCGTCTATTTTTGGAACGATGGGTATTTTGTTCGCAAACTCGATGGGCGCTTACGCCACCGCCTATGCGCTTGTCGGAGGCAACTATAATTTGCTGGCGACCCGCATCAGCTCCCTGATTGCCGGGGATGTGGTCAACCAGCCGGAGCTGGGAAGCGCCTTGGCTGTCGTACTTGCCTTAACTACGTTTCTGGCCGTTTTCCTCAATTCGAGAATGGCTAAACGCACGGAAGCGTTCAGCTCCGCAAGGGCGGAGAGGCCGCTGCGAAAACGGAAACCCGGAAGCCCGCGAACGCTGTTCTGGAAAAATACAAAGGGGGAGGCGGGATCATGACGGGCTCCAAGACAGGATGGATCAACCGGTTTTTCATGCTGCTTCTGATGATTTATTTGCTGCTGCCCTTGGCGGTAACCGGACTGTACGCCTTTGCCCTGAATTGGCAGGACAGTCTGCTTCCCGACCAATGGACGCTGGCATGGTTTGGCGAGATGTTCAAGGATTTGCAGTTTCTTGAGTCTTTGTGGACCTCCTTGTATTTATGTCTGATCAGTGTAGCTTTAAGCCTGTTCATTATGCTGCCGGCGGTTTTTATCATTACCGTCTATTTTCCGAAATGGGAAGTGCTGATGAAAGGCATTGTCGTGCTTCCTTATGCAGTACCCGGCGTCGTGGCGGCAGTTGGCCTGATTCGTGCTTACTCCAGCGGGCCGTTTAATATTTCAGGTACCGTCTATTTGCTCATCGGAGCGTATTTTATTGCCATTCTTCCTTATATGTATCAGGGTATTCGCAACAGCCTGCTTACCGTATCGGCGGTGGAGCTGTTAAATGCGGCCGAATTGCTGGGAGCAAGCACGATCAATGCGTTCCGAAGTGTGATCATCCCCAATATATGGCCAGGTGTGCTTGTCTCCACCCTATTATCGTTCTCTGTATTGTTCGGAGAATTTGTACTGACCAATATGCTGGTGGGCGGACATATCAAGACCGTGCAGATTTATCTGGTTGAACGAATGAATTCAAGCGGGCATTTGGCGAGCGCAATTGCAATTTCATATTTTATTTTCATTTTCATCTTGTCCACGGTGTTTATGAAGCTGGGCAAGCGAATGAATGGAGGGTCAGAGGCATGAGTGCATATTTGGACTTGCGGGGGATTCGCAAAATGTTCGGAGAAACCCGGGTGCTGGATCAGGTGAATTTGCAAATCCGTGAAGGTGAGCTGGTGACGCTGCTTGGTCCGTCGGGTTGTGGCAAAAGCACCCTGCTGCGATGTATTGCCGGTCTTACCGAGATTGATGAAGGAAGCATTATCCTGGACAACAAAAACATCGGCAAGCTGCCCCCACGGAACCGGGAGGTGGGCATGGTCTTCCAGTCCTATGCGTTATTTCCGAACCTGACGGTAAAAGAAAATATTGAATATGGCATGAAGATGCGGGGAGCTTCGAAGGAAGCGAGGCGCAAGCGCTCCGATGAACTGCTGGCGGTTGTCGATCTGGAAGAGAAACGGGACTCGTATCCCCAGCAGTTGTCCGGTGGCCAACAGCAGCGTGTCGCATTGGCACGCTCCTTGGCCATTCAGCCCAAAGTATTGCTGCTTGATGAACCGCTCAGCGCTTTGGATGCCAAAATCCGCAAAAGCTTGCGTACGGAAATTCGGGACATTCAGCAGCGTTTTAACATGACGACGATCTTCGTTACACATGATCAGGAGGAAGCGCTGATGATGTCGGACCGGGTATGTGTGATGAATCAAGGCCGCATCGTACAGGAAGGTACGCCAGAAACATTATATACCCGGCCTAAAACGGAATTTGTCGCCCGTTTCATGGGCAGCTACAACCTGCTTACCCGTGGTGAGGCCATCCGTCTCTTCGGCGGGCTGAAAACAGCGGGAGACAGCTTTGCTATTCGTCCTGAAGCGATTACCCTACTGCCGACAGACCGGGAGACGGGAGTAGAGAAGAAGGTTGTTGAAGGAAGGGTGGACACCGTTTCTATTCTGGGGAACATTTTACGCTACACCGTAGATGCGGCGGAAGTCCGTTTGACGATTGATCAGTTAAACGACGGGCGTTCACTGCAGGTTGGGGAAGGAGAGCGAGTACGCATCAGCCTTGACCCCTCATACTTATTGGAGCTGGAGAAGGAAGGTGCCTGATGAATGTCAATTTTGTCGGAGGAGCGAAAAAGATTCATTCTGGAGCAGCTAAAACTGGAAGGACAGGTAAAAGTAGCGGAGCTGTCTGCACAGTGTGAGGTTTCAGAGGAAACGGTGCGGCGCGATTTGCTTCTGCTGGAAAGGGAAGGTCTTGTGAAGCGGGTGTATGGCGGGGCGATTACCGTCAAGTCAAGCGCTTATGAGCCTCCTTATCTGCAGCGTCAAATGGTAAAGGCGGAGGAAAAAGAGAGAATAGGCCGCAAGGCCGCTGAATTGATTGCATCCGGCGATACGATTGTCATTGACGTTGGAACGACTGCGCTGGAGCTGGCCAAGGCTATTTCCGACCGTGAGCGGCTCACGGTGCTGACCAATTCCATCGCTGTGGCTTACTACTTAATGGAATCTCTAAACTCCGGACGTTTTTCAGGGAAAATCATCGTGATCGGTGGAGACTTGAATCCTGAGCAACAATCCATGTCAGGTTCTGTAGCCGAGCAGACCTTGTCCCGGTTTCGTGTGGATAAAGCGTTTATTTCCATAGGAGGAATATCGGTGAAGCGGGGAATCAGCGACTACGATATCGGGGAAACAGGCATGTCCCGTCTGATGATGGAAAATGCCGGGCAAACCATTGTGCTCGCGGATGACTCGAAAATCGGCCGGGAGGCGTTTGCGGAAATTGCGCCGATCCGCAAAGTGCATACCGTGGTCAGCAATGTGCCCCCGCCGAAAGAATGGCTTCAACTGATCAAGTCCCGTCATTTGCAATGGATTGAAGCGAAATGAGAGGTGGAGAACGTGACGTATTCAGAAAATAGATGTATCGTGGTAGTGCTCGACGGCTTGCGATACGACGCAGCCAGAAAGTATATGGGCTTTATGGAGCATCTGGTTGAGCAGGGCGAGCTGGCCTGTCATCAGGTGTGGTCCGAATTGCCGAGTCTGTCCCGGCCGTTGTATGAAGTGCTGCTGACAGGCGTTGCGGCATATAAAAATGGAGTAACTACGAATTCGATGGCCCGGCTGAGCAAGGAGAAAAGTGTCTTCCATCTGGCTGCGGAGGCGAATCTGACTACAGCAGCGGCCGCCTATCATTGGGTAAGCGAGCTATATAACTCTGCTCCGTTCAATCCGCTGACAGATCGCCAGCAGCACGATGTGAGCAAGCCGATTCAGCATGGCATTTTCTATTTCGAGGATCATTATCCGGACAGCCACCTGTTCGCGGATGCGGAGCATTTGCGTGTCCACCATAGCCCTGACTTTCTATATATACACTCGATGAATATAGATGACGCAGGGCATCGGTACGGCGGTGACAGCAAGGAATATGAGGCTGCCGTCAGAGCGGCTGATGGGCTGCTGGCGGTTCTGGTTCCTGGATGGTTAACGCAGGGCTACCGTGTCATTGTCACAGCCGACCACGGGATGAACGCGAGCGGCCAGCATGGGGGAACAGCAGTGGAGGAGCGGCTTGTCCCGCTATATATGAACGTTGAGATTCCCGTTCAGCTTGAGGAAGGGCAACCGCTGCCCCAGCTTGCCATGGCACCGCTGATTTGCCAATATCTTGGTCTGGAACCTTCACCGGCTATGCGCTCTATGGACAGTATCCGAGCGACGGTAATTTTAAAAGCGGGGAGTGCAGCGCATTGAAGGTAGATTTGCATTTTCATCTGGAAGAAGGGCCCTATTCGCATCGCTGGCTGTCACGAACACTGGACGCGCTGAGGAATACGAGCCGCTCGTCCGGCAAGGAAGGGCATCATTCTCTTGAATGGGCTGGGCAATTGACCGGACAGTTGAGTGACCGGATGCGCCAGGGCTGCTTCAGTAACGATTGGCTGGACCGTTACCTGACTGCGGGACGAGCCAAGGGCATCTCTGTATTTGGAGTCGTGGATCATCTCTATCGGTTTCGTGAATGCAGATCCTATTATGAAAGGCATTTGCTGCTGGACGAGAGCCCGGTCGGTCTGATTCAGAGACAATGGCTGGATCAGGTGTGTGTCGCGTCTCTCGATGAGTTTGTTTCATTTGTGACGGAAGCCAAGAAAGATCGTCCTGATCTGCTGCTTGGAATAGAAGCGGATTATTTCGGCGGCGGGGAGGCTGAGCTCGAACGTTTGCTATCAGGTTATGGCTGGGATTATGTCATTGGCTCTGTCCATTATATGGATGGATGGGGGTTTGACAATCCGGATACACGGGAACGCTTTGCTCAATTGGACGTGCTGGAGACATATGGCCGCTATTTCGAGCTACTGAAGGGAGCCTGCAGATCAGGGCTGTTTGAATTTATTGCCCATCCCGACAATCTCAAAGTATTCAATTTCCGTCCGGCAGATGAAGCGATTCTGCTTCCATATTACCGCGAGGTGGCAGAAGAAATGATTCGCAGTGGTGTAGGGACTGAGATCAATACAGGATTGGCCTATCGATATCCAGTAGCGGAAAGCTGCCCAAGTCCGTTGTTTTTATCTGTTCTTGCTGAACTGGGCGTGCCTATTACCTTGTCCTCGGATTCCCACTTCCCCGATGATATCGGAAGGCTGCTGGATGAAGCCGCGAATGCCGCCCTTGAAGCAGGTTATCAGCAATTAACGATTTATCGTGAACGGAAGCCATATACTCTGCCGATTGGCAGTTTATCCGACCATTCGGTATAAATGCCCGCAACCAGCATGGTACGTATGGGCGTGAAAGTACAAAAGGTCAAGAACAGGGGGGATTTGAGTATCCTGTTCTTGATCTTTTTTAAGTCGGAAATAGCAGGAGCCTGCGATTTCTTTTCGGTATAAATAGCAGGAATGCTTCGTTCTCGGAGCGTCTCGCAAAATACGAAAGAATGTTCAAGGCTGTTATAAAAACTTCCGGTGATGCTTGCTGCCGTCATAGGAGAACATGGCTTTCTTGTCTTCCACCATGGTTTCCAGATGCACAGTTCTCCCCCATAGAGTGTAAAGGTAAGGAAGGGTACGCTCCAAATATTTAAGGTCAAGCTCAACACCTTCATAGTGATGCTTTAAAACGAGCTCGCCAGTCCGCATATAATCGCCATCCTGCACAACAAGGTAGGGAACTCCGCCGTTAACCCGGGAGAAAACGAGCTGATCGCGGATATTTTCCCAAGACTTATCCGTGATTTTCCAATCCGGCCCCCGTTTTTCGAATACATATAAGTCCAGATCCTCCACCAGCTGTTTCGTCATGTAGTTGCGGATAAATGAGATGTCGGAATCAAACTCCCGCACTTCAAATATTTTGGCACGCCCCTGGTTTGGTACCCGGCCGCTGCGCTCCTGCTCTTCCTCTGTCGGATTGTCCCAGCGCCGTTCAATATCTTCAAAAATTTTCAGCCCGAGATAATAGGGGTTGAGGCTTTGCCGGGAGGGCTGCACCACGGAGGCATTCAGCATCGCAAATTCAATCGTCTCGTCGCTGGTAAGGTCCATTTCACGGATGATACGTTGATGCCAGTAGGAGGCCCAGCCTTCATTCATAATTTTTGTTTCCATTTGCGGCCAGAAGTACAGCATTTCATCGCGCAGCATGGTCATGATGTCCCGCTGCCAATCCTCAAGCACTTCGGAGAATTCCTGAATGAACCAGACAACATCCTTTTCGGGCTCGGGTGGAAAAGGCAATATCTGTGTCTCCTTAGTTTTGGAAGCTGGCTCGTTCAGGTCATCCAAAGCCCAGAGGTCATCGTATTTGCCGGGAGGACGATATTCATTGGCCGCCTGTTTCTGCTCCTGCATTTTGAGCTTAAGATAACGCTGCTTATCCAGTTGGCGCGGCTTGAACAGCTGCGGATCGACGTGCTCCTGGACCGCCAGCACGGCATCGATGAACGATTCTACAGTTTCGGTGCCATATTCAAGCTCATAGCTGCTGATCCGCTCGGCTGTGGCTGACATGCTTTCCACCATGTTGCGATTGGATGCCGAGAAGCGTGCGTTGTTTTTGAAAAAATCGCAGTGGGCCAGCACGTGCGCAACAATCAGCTTGTTTTGAATCAGGGAATTGCCCTCCAGCAGAAAGGCATAGCAGGGGTTGGAATTGATCACAAGCTCATAAATTTTGCTGAGTCCAAAGTCATATTGCATCTTCATTTTCTGAAAGTTTTTACCGAAGCTCCAATGATTGAAACGGGTCGGCATGCCGTAAGCCCCGAACGTGTATATAATGTCTGCCGGGCAAATTTCATAACGCATCGGATAAAAATCAAGGCCAAAGCCTGCCGCAATCTCGGTAATTTCTGCAATCGCCCGCTCCAGCAGGACCATTTCATCTTGAGTCATAGCATTCCCTCCGCTTGTCGAAGTACGGTTCTTCCCATTGTATGTGGGGACAACCGATTTATGAGGACGATGACAATTTCTATGTGCAGGTGAATCAAAGAAGCAGCTGCCGATAAGCAGCTGCCTTCCTCGCGTAAGGTTTTAGGCCGGACTTTCTTCCCTTTTCCGGAAAAAGGCTTTCAGAGCCTTATATACTTCGCCTTTTTCCTTGATGACATAATACATGAACTGATCTGCTTTAATATGCCGGTAGGCGGACATCAGGGTGCTGCTGCGGTTATACTGGTTGACTTCTCCGTAGCCGAACAGGTTGCTCCGCTTCACCAGTTCGCCGATGAGCTTGACGCAGCGTTCGTTATCCGAGGTCAGGTTATCTCCGTCGGAGAAGTGAAAAGGGTAGATGTTATAGCTTGATGAAGGGTAGCGCTTGTCGATAATTTCCAATGCTTTGACGTAGGCTGAAGAGCAGATCGTGCCCCCGCTTTCGCCGCGGGTAAAAAATTCTTCTTCGGTAACCTCTTTGGCCTCGGTATGATGGGCGAGGAATACAATCTCCACTTTTTCATACTGGCGCCGCAGAAACCGGGTCATCCAGAAAAAGAAGCTGCGCGCACAATATTTCTCGAATGAGCCCATGGAACCTGATGTGTCCATCATGGCAATGATGACGGCGTTGGACTGATGCACGATTTTATCCTCCCAGGTTTTGTAGCGAAGGTCGTCGGGGCTGATATGGTGGATTCCCGGGGTGCCCTGCCGTGCATTGCGGCGCAGATTTTCCATGATGGTGCGTTTTTTGTCGATATTGGATTGCATACCCTTCTTGCGGATGTCGTTAAAAACGATTGATTTAACTTCCATTTCATCTTTATCTTTCCGCTTCAGATTCGGGAGCTCCATTTCCTGGAAAAGAATATCCTCGAGCTCCTCCAGACTGATTTCGGCTTCCGTAATATCATAACCCGGCTGGTCGCCGGCCTTCTCCCCTTTACCCGGCTGCTTGGCAGCGGGATCTCTGGCGATGACATCGCCGACCTGGCTGTCACCATCTCCTTGACCTACATGCTTCTGCTTCTGAAAGTTGTAGATGATGTGGTATTCGTCCAGACTGCGTATCGGAACTTTGATGATTTGTTTTCCGTCGGACATGATAATATTTTCTTCGGTGATCAAATCAGGCAGATTCTGCTTGATGACTTCTTTTACCTTCTGATGGTGGCGCTGTTGATCCTGGTACCCTTTGCGATGCAGCGACCAATCTTCGCGGGACACAACAAACGACGGCTGGCGTAATTCTGACATGTCAGGCACCCCCTTATGGATTTCACTGCATTCAACCTGATTCTTTGGTTATTAAGTATATTCAGGGAACGGTCTGATATGTGATAGGGTGGGATATAAATTCACGGATCAGGCTCAAAAATACATGCATGCTGGGAAGATTTTATACGGGCTTGATGTAGAAATGATACGCTTGTGGGTACGCCGAAACTTGCCGGGATAGAAGCCCAGTCGGCTTTTTTGCTAAGATAGTCATGTACAAAGCGGAAGAGAAGGGGGACTTATATGGAAATTTTTGCGTTGGATATAGCTGAAGAGGCTATGGCTGCAAGGTATGAGCAAATGCTGAACTGGGTGCCTGTCGAGAAAAGAAATCGTCTTCAAAGATTTCACCGGAAAGAAGATGCTTTGCGGGGGCTCGGAGGCGAGGTGCTGGTGCGCTGGCTGGCATGCAGTCGGCTGAATCTGGCGAACGATCAGGTTGTTTTTGCCCGAGCACAGCATGGCAAGCCTTTCATAGAAGGCTGTCCGGAGCTGCAGTTCAATGTTTCCCATGCTGGCAAATGGGTGCTGTGTGCGATGGATGCCGAACCGTTAGGTGTGGATATTGAAGAAATGCGGTCCATTGATTTGGAGGTGGGGCGTATTTGCTTTTCGGAGCAGGAGTTTGCAGCGTTGATGCAGTGTCCGGAAAAGGAGCGCTTGGACTCTTTTTATGAATTGTGGACTTTAAAAGAAAGCTTTGCCAAAGCCGATGGCCGCGGACTTAACCTTCCATTAAAAAAAGTAACGTTCTCTGTCGGTCAGGCTGGCGGTGTTATACATACCGACGGGTGGGATTCACCTTTTCGATATTTTAAACAATACAGCATCGAAGCGGGTTATAAGGCAGCGGTTGCTGCTCCCCATGAGCGGTTTCCCGACACCGTACATTTTATTTCCTGTACAGATATTCAATTGAGTTCGTTTGGAATCGGAGCGTGATCTATTATGAGTCTAACCTTGTTTAAAAACGGCAAGCTTGCTTTTCCCGTACCGACAGGCTTTGGCAAAGAAGACGGGATTATCGTTGAGAACGGCAAAATCATTGCGATAGGACAGACAGACGATCTGAAGCTGCAGCTCAGCGGCCGGAGTTATCGTACTGTTGATTGGGAAGGCGCTTACGTGCTGCCTGGGCTGGTTGATTCGCATATGCATCTCTCCATGCATGGCATGAAGCTGGGAATGCTTGATTTTACCACAGCAAAATCCAAGGCGGAAATGCTGGAAATGCTGCGCAAGCGGGCGGAAATAACTCCGTCAGGAGAATGGATTCTGGGGCTGAATTGGAACGAAAATGCGTTCAAGCCTGCCGTCGCTCCCGATATTCATGAATTGAATGCGGTCACGGACAGACATCCTGTTTTTCTTACCCGTACCTGCTTTCATGCCTTCCTTGGTAATTCTGAAGCGTTCCGGAGAGCGGGGGTTGATGAGAATACGCCTGACCCGGTGTCTGGAGCCTATGGGCGGAATGAGCATGGAAGGTTGAACGGCTGGATTTATGAAGAAGCGTCTCAGCCGTTTAACCGGGCTCAGCCGGAGCCTGAGTATGCCGTCAAAAAATCCAGCATTAAACGGGCATGTGAAGATGCGCTGCGTCTCGGCCTGACGGCGGCCCATACCGAGGATCTTCGCTTTTTGGGCAGTATCGAGACGATGTTTCGTGTCTACAAGGAGCTGCGTGAAGAAGGACTCGTCTTCAGAACGCATCAACTGATCTATTATCCGTTCCTTGAGGAGGCTCAGAAACTGGGGGTTGGAGCTGGTGTAATTGATGAATGGCTGGCTGTTGGGGCGGTGAAGCTATTTGCCGACGGAGCGATCGGAGGTCGAACCGCTCTGCTTCGCAAGCCATATCATGATGCGCCCGGAACAAGGGGAATGGCGATTTTAACTCAGGAGCAGCTGGAGGATATCACTGCACGTGCACGGGGGGCCGGATTTCCAATAGCAGTACATGCCATTGGAGACGGGGCCGCCGATATGGTTCTAACCTCGATGGAAAAGCATCGGCTGGATTCGGCCGCGCGTTTGCCTGACCGCTTTATCCATGCTCAGGTGCTGGATGAAGAACTTGTGGCAAGAATGGCTCGTCTCAGATTGGCCGCGGATATTCAGCCGAGGTTTGTGGCGAGTGATTTTCCGTGGGTGCTTGAAAGAGTCGGTCCTGGTAGAACCGGGTATCTGTATGCATGGAGGAAGCTGCTTGATGCCGGTATTGCCTGTGCAGGGGGGAGCGATGCTCCTATTGAGCCGCTGGATCCGTTCCTTGGAATCCATGCAGCAGTTACCCGCTGTAAGCCCGAAGAAACCCATGACGGTTATCTGCCCGCAGAAAAGCTTGATTTAGGGGAAGCATTACATTTGTTTACAACGGGGAGCGCGACTGCAGCGGGTGAAGCGGACCTGCGCGGGAAGATTTCTGAAGGGTATGCTGCTGATTTTACAGTTATAAAGCAGAACATTTTTGAAGCACCCCCGGATGAACTGCTGAGCCAGAAGGTTCTTATGACGATTGTAAACGGTACGGTAGCTTATCAAGCATAATATGGATCAGAGAGGGGCTTTTGTTGTGAAAGCTCCTCATTAATTGTAGCGGTTAGATTATGGGAGGGTGAAAAGAAGACAGATTTTTTTAAAAATAGGGGTTGCTAAGTTGGATAAGGCGTGCTAAGATATAAAAGTTGCTGACGCGATGAGCTGAAGCGACAAACGAAGTTTGATCTTTGAAAACTGAACAACGAGTGAGTAGGTTTTACATCGTAAAACCGATCCGCGAAGCCATTTGGTTCGTGTCTATGACAGAATAAATGGTGGAGCGAAAATGAGATATTAATCTCGTCAGATTCAAATGAGCTTAATCGCTTTTGCAATAGACTGCATTTCATTCATCCGCTCTGTACGAGATGGACCGAATGAAATGCAGGGACGATCATTCTTTGGATGATCTTTATTGGAGAGTTTGATCCTGGCTCAGGACGAACGCTGGCGGCGTG